>NZ_CP045732.1:1246666-1558333 GCF_016864235.1 Legionella sp. MW5194 | reverse complement strand
GGCGGCTCATGCGGCATTAGCCTCGTGGAGCGCATGTTCCGTTGAAGAACGTATCATTTACCTCAAGGCGTTTGCCAATGAAGTAGGAAAACGGCGTGATGAACTGGCAACAGTCATCGCCATGGACAATGGTAAACCATTGTGGGAGGCATTGACCGAAGTCACAGCAGTGATTGGTAAAATCAATCTGTCCATTCAGGCGCATCAGGAGCGAAACGCAGAAAAAATAACCTCTGCCGGCGACAGCCAATCCTGCCTGCGATATAAACCGCATGGTGTCGTGGCCGTGCTTGGACCCTTTAATTTCCCGGCGCATCTTAGCAATGGCCATGTTGTTCCTGCCCTGCTGGCCGGCAATACTGTCATTTTAAAACCCAGCGAATTGACCCCTTACGTTGCTGAAATTATCATGGAATGCTGGCATGCCACAGGCATTCCTGCCGGGGTCATTAACTGCGTCCAGGGTGATGCGGCAACGGGAAAAGCGTTGCTTGACGCTGATGTCCAGGGGGTTTATTTCACGGGCAGTTATTCAACAGGCAAACGAATCAATCAGCATTTTGCCGAACGCCCTGAGGTGATCATAGCCCTTGAGATGGGGGGTAATAATCCGTTAATCATTGATGAGGTAGAAGATGTGGATGCCGCGGTTTATCAGACGCTGCTTTCATCATTTATAACGTCCGGCCAACGTTGCACCTGTGCACGGAGGCTAATCATTGCTCAAAATGCAGTGGGTGATCGCTTTCTTGCCAAGCTTTTAGCCGCCACTCAACGTCTCCGTGTGGGAGCATGGACAGAGCAGCCTGAGCCTTTTATGGGACCGGTAATCAGTTATGATCATGCCTTGGACCATTTGCAGGCCCAGAAAAAACTGCTTCAGTCAGGAGGCAATGCCTTATTACCCATGACGCTCCTGAAAGAGAGAAGTGGATTATTATCGCCAGGGCTTATTGAGATGACCCACGTAAGCCATCCCAACGACATTGAAATCTTTGCGCCCCTGGCACAGGTTTATCGCTATCATGATTTTGATGAGGCACTGTATCTCGCCAATCAAACCCGCTATGGGCTGGCCGCGGGGTTGCTAAGTGATAACGCGGCGCATTACCAGCAGTTTTATCACCACGTTCGCGCCGGTTTAATTAACTGGAATAAGCCCACCACCGGGGCAGCCAGCAATCTGCCTTTCGGCGGCATTGGTTTAAGCGGCAATCATCGCCCCAGCGCCTATTTTGCTGCCGATTATTGCAGTTACCCCATTGCCAGCCAGGAGCAGGAGAAACTGGAGCCGCCAGCGCAATTATTGCCCGGCATTGATTTGTCATTGGGTTATTAAGGAAATTAAAGTGGATGTCTATGAATTAAATCTTGATGGCTTGGTCGGCCCAACTCATCATTACGCAGGGCTTGCTGAGGGCAATATCGCCTCCATGGCTAATGCTCAAACAATGGCCAATCCGCAGGCCGCTGCGCTGCAGGGATTGGAGAAAATGCGGTTTCTTCATCAGCTAGGGCTCAAGCAGGCCCTGTTGCCCCCGCATCAGCGGCCCAATCTGCATTTATTGCATCAATTGGGTTTTCGGGGTAACCCCAGTCAACAAATCAGCAAAGCCTATCAAGAAGCGCCGCAACTGCTAAGCGCCGCCTTCTCCGCGTCAAGCATGTGGGCGGCTAATGCCGCGACGGTATCCTCAAGCCTGGACACGCAAGACAATAAAGTTCATTTTACTGCAGCCAATTTAATCAGCAATTTACATCGTCATCAGGAGGCGCCCTTTTCAAGCCTGTTGCTTAAGCGGCTTTTTCATCAGGAGGCGTATTTTACCCATCATCCGCCCTTGCCGCCAAGCCTGATTACCGGCGATGAGGGAGCGGCCAACCATAACCGGCTGTGTAAGCGGCATAATACCCCAGCCATTCACTTGTTTGTCTATGGCAAACAGGCCATGGGAAAACCGTTGAGTGCGCCCACCCATTATCCCGCGCGTCAGACACTTGAAGCCTCGCATGCGATTGCCCGCTCTCATCAACTGGATCCCGCCAGAGTCGTGTACGCTCGTCAAAATCCTGAGGCCATTGATCAGGGGGTTTTTCACAATGATGTCATCAGTGTCGCCAATGAATCGGTCTTTCTTGTGCATGAAGGCGCGTTCGCCGAACAGGCGCAGGTGTATGACGAGCTCAGGCGCAAGGCGGATTTTGAGATTCAAATTGTCGAACTCAAACACGATGAGGTAACCATTGAAGAAGCGGTGAGTTCCTACCTGTTCAATTCGCAACTGCTTACTCTACCCGATCATTCCATGGCCATCCTGGCGCCCAGGGAATGTGAAAGCAATGAACGGGTCAGAAAAGCGCTCGAACGATGGGTTAACGATCCCTTAAACCCCATCCATCATCTTCATTTTCTGGATGTCAAGCAAAGCATGCGCAATGGCGGCGGACCCGCTTGCCTGCGCTTGCGCGTACCCTTGACAGACAAGGAATTTACGGCCATGCATCAAGGGGTTGTTATCACGGAACCGCTTTTAGCGGCCCTGCAAAAATGGGTGATTAAGCATTACCGTACTCACCTTCAAACAAGCGATTTGGTGGATCCGCAATTCCTCAATGAATGCTTCACTGCGCTGGATGAATTAACTCAAATCTTGCAACTAGGAAGCCTTTACCCCTTTCAATGCGAGTCTTTCCCATCATGATTTGGAAAACGTTTGCCGGCCGTTGCATTTATCAAAGCCAGACCGGCACCCGCGTTTATGAGAACATGATTTTTAGATGGCTGAAATTTGAAAGCAACGCCATCCAAACCCTGATTAACAAATTTTACCCGGAAAGCCCTGCCCTGCATTACATCAAGCCCTTACTGTTCATGGCCAAGCAATTTCCTGATCATTGCTGCTTAATGGGACTTGGCGGCGCCGGAGCGGCTCATGCCCTGTCTCCCTTTTTAAATTCATTTAAAATCACTGCAGTGGAAATCAGTCAGGAAATTGTGGATATTGCCTCACGATTTTTTATGCTTTCAACGATCCCCAATCTCGAAGTCATTCACCAGGATGCCTTTCACTTTATTGAGAACACGCAAAAAACATTTCGCCATATTATTGTTGATTTATTTGATGCCAGTCATTTTCCACCGCATTGCAACAATGACATTTTTTTTGCCCTATGCAAAAGCCGCTTAAGTCAGAATGGCATACTGGCAGTTAATTTGGCCAACCGTCAGGAACAACGGCCCATTTTTGAAATGATGCAGCGGCAATTCGGGTACAATATGATTTCCATACCGGTTGAGGGATGCGCCAATCTGGTTATTTTAGCCAGCAATTCAGAGAACAATCAGTTCCTTAAGAATTATTTCACCACCCATAAACAGGTTAAACGAATGGCCTGGGATGCCACATGGGGCCATTTGGCCGCCATTAAGCAGAGGTGGTGATTTCCACAAGTAAAGCTCATCCGGTATCTCCCTCCATGGCGGTAAGGACAGATGGTGGTTTGTTTGACTGTGAAGGCAGGTAGCCATTGAGGGTGTTAATGTTCAATCAAGCATGACCGACTCAATCGTCGAAGGATGTTTCTGGCGATGGTTTTTAAGAGTTCGAAACACTGCCCGCTCGCGCGGGCATAAAGACGGGGGTTAAGAAGACAGATCGCAAACAATCTCGGTTAAATTGCCATCAGATCTTTTTCTTTTTCTTCCAAAACGGCATCAATATCCGCAATGTGTTTGTCAGTTAATTTTTGAATAATTTCATTGGCTCGACGCTCATCGTCCTCGGAAATGGCTTTTTCTTTAACTAACTCTTTAAGTTGGTTATTGGCATCGCGACGAATATTACGAATCGCTACCCGTCCCTGCTCGCCTTCAGCACGCACCACTTTAATTAACTCTTTGCGGCGCTCTTCGGTGAGGGGCGGCATGGGTACTCGAATTGCGCTTCCGGCTGTTGACGGGTTTAATCCCAAGTCAGAGGTTAGAATGGCTTTTTCGATAACCGCCACCATGGCTTTTTCCCAGGGAGTGACTAACAGTGTACGTGAATCACTGCTGGTTACGTTAGCAACCTGACTTAATGGAGTTAAATTGCCATAATAATCAACTTGAACGTGATCAAGCAGACTGGCATTGGCACGACCTGTTCTAATCTTGGTTAAATCCACTTTTAAGGTTTCAACCGTTTTCTTCATGCGTTTTTCAGCGTCTTGCTTAATGTCATTGATCATGATTTGCTCCTACAATAGTTCCAACCCGCTCACCCAGGACAATTTTTTTCAGGGCATTCGGTGATTCCATGTCAAAAACCTGTAATGGCATGCCCTGATCCTGACATAAACAAATGGCTGTTGAATCCATGACCTGCAACCCATCACTGAGGATTTGTTTGTATGTCAGGTAATCATACCGTGTCGCATTTGGATTTTTAACCGGATCGTCAGAATAAATACCATCCACCTTGGTGGCCTTCAACACCACATCCGCACCCACCTCAATGGCACGAAGGCAGGCGGCTGTATCGGTCGTAAAGAAAGGATTACCGGTGCCCGCCGCAAAAATAACCACGTGGCCATTGCGTAAATGCGTGATGGCTTTGCGGCGATGATAGGGATCAACCATACCCATCATGGGTATGGCTGACATGATACGGGCAGGTAAATCAATTCGTTCAAGGGCGTCACGCAGAGCCAGCGCGTTCATCACGGTGGCCAGCATACCCATGTGGTCGCCGGTGACACGTCCCAAACCCGCCTCGGACAAGGCTTTGCCGCGGAACAGGTTTCCGCCGCCAATAACAAGACCGACCTCAACGCCCATACTGACTAATTCAGCCACGTCGTTGGCAATGCGATCAAGCACTGCCGGGTCGATGCCAAATTGCGCCTTGCCCATCAGCGCTTCGCCGCTGCACTTTAATAAGATGCGCTTGTATTTGAGTTTTGGATGTGAGTCAGTCATTATGAACCACGAACCTGTGCCATCACTTCCTCGACAAAATTGTCTTCTTTTTTCTCGATCCCTTCACCCACTTCAAAGCGAATGAATGATTGAACTTCTGCATTCTTTTCTTTGAGTAACTGTCCAACCTTGACATTGGGATCTTTAACAAAGGGTTGTCCAAGCAGACTGACTTCATCAATGAACTTGTTAATACGGCCTTCAATCATTTTATCAATGATTTCCTGTGGCTTACCGCTTTCGCGTGCCTGAGCCGTGAAAATGTCACGCTCATTGTCAATGGCCTCAGCGGAAACCTGTTCACGGCTCACAACCATAGGACGGCTGGCAGCCACATGCATGGCGATGTCTTTGGCCAGATTTTCATCTCCGCCCTTTAAAGCAACCATAACGCCGATGCGGGTACCGTGCAGATAATAACCAATAACGCCCTGAGTGTGTAAACGAACCAGGCGGCGAACCTTGATGTTTTCACCAATTTTGGCAAACAATTGTTGTCTGGCCTGTTCTACTGTATCGCTGGTACCAGGGACGGTTTGAGTGGATAAAGCGTCGACATCATTGGCATCAGACTGTAAAGCGGTTTGAGCGACTTTATCGGCAAATTCAATAAAATTACTGTCTTTTGAGGCAAAATCAGTTTCGCAGTTGACTTCGACCATGACTGCGGAATGCTGATCGGCGGATCGGGCAATAACAACGACCCCCTCTGCAGCGACTCTATCGGCTTTCTTGTCGGCCTTGGCTTGGCCAGCCTTACGCATTTGTATAATTGCTTCTTCAAGATCCCCATTGGTTTGCAGCAGGAATTTTTTACACTCCATCATTCCGGCACCGGTACGTTCACGCAATTCCATTACCAATTTAGCGCTAACTGACATCGTTTAATCCTCCACATAGCGAAAAGGGGTACGCCAACTGATGCAGCGTGCCCCTTTATCATCACAAAAATATTAGTCTGCTTTATCTGCTTCTTTTTCAGCCACAGAAATTTCAACAAACTCGGCATCAGATGAAACACCACCCACCGTGTTACCTTGTTTAGCATCAAGGATTGCATCAGCTATGCAACGGACATAAATATCAACCGCACGCATAGAGTCGTCGTTTCCAGGGATAACGTAATCGATGTTATCCGGGCTATTATTGGTGTCGACTACGCCAATGACTGGAATCTTCAGACGACGAGCTTCTTCAACAGCGATGTGCTCAAAACCAACGTCAACCACAAACAGGGCATCGGGCAAACCGCCCATGTCTTCAATACCGCCCAGACTGCGCTCCAGTTTTTCCAGCTCACGGGTCAGCATTAACGCTTCTTTTTTAATCATAGAAGCAAAAAGGCCCTTGTCACGCATTTCCTTGAGTTCTTTCAAACGGAAGATGGATTGACGGACTGTTTTCCAGTTTGTCAGCATGCCGCCTAACCAACGGTGATCCACATAAGGCATGCCGCAACGCTTGGCATGTTCGCGGATGCTTTCCTGAGCGGCTCTTTTAGTACCAACAAACAAAATTTTTGCCTTGTTTGCAGCCAGACGACCGACATAATTTGTCGCGTCATTTAAGCGGGGCATTGTCTTTTCAAGGTTGATAATATGGATTTTATTTCTTGAGCCAAAAATGTATTCAACCATTTTTGGATTCCAGAAACGGGTTCTATGGCCAAAATGGGCCCCCGCTTCCAATAGTTCGCGCATACTGATATTCATTTAAAATCTCCGGGTTATGCCTCCACGCTTCCCATGCAGTACCCAGAAGGGACCCAACTGCATGTGACGAAACGTGTGTGTCGTTAAAAAGCGGGGTATTTATAACACACTTACTCGAATTCAGCAATGAATAACACTGGAATTTGATTGAAAATAAAAGCAGAAATAGTGATTAACACCGGCTATAATGCAAAACGATACAATAACAAACTGGAGGGCTTTATCATGTTTAAAAAACTTCTTATTGCTGTCATCGCCTGTGTTTCTTTCCTCTCCCTGCAAGCCGTCTCTGCAAATCAACCGGGCAATTGCCCCTGCAAGGGCCGCTTAAGTGACATGTTTAAAGAACTGCAACTTGATGCCAATCAACAGGCTCAAATCAAAGCCATTAAAGAGAAAAACAGGGATGCCATGAAAGCCAGCTGGCAACAAATGAAAGAATTGCGCAGCCAGTTAAAAGCCTTGGTAACCAGCGACAAACTCGATGAAGCCACGTTAAACAAACTGACCAATCAAAAAGCTGCGCTGGTGAGTTCCATTACCAAAGCGAAAATTTCAACCAAAAATCAAATTTACAACCTGCTCAACGACAAGCAAAAGCAACAATTCCAGTCCATGATGAAAGAATGGGAAGCCAAGAAAATGATGCACAAACAACAATGCAAAGGGGCATAACCCCTCTTCATTAAGTCTGGGTGCGGCCTTAGGCTTTTACCCAGACTTTTTCTGCATCATTATCCGCCATACCGGTTTGGATGATGTCTTTATGCCCAACTCCCTTCATTAGCCCGCGACTTACCCTCTCCACGCAGGGAATAATGATGCTGGAATGAATGACTTATGCTACTATTTATTTTTTTGGTTGGATTTAAATTATGGCCGTAACCATTAAAACGCCTGATGAAATTGAAAAAATGCGCGTCGCTGGCCGTTTGGCCGGTGAAGTGCTGACCATGATTGGCGATCATGTCAAAGAAGGAGTTACCACGGATGAACTGAACACCATTTGCCATGATTACATTGTCAATGTACAGAAAGCGATCCCTGCTCCTTTGGGTTACAACGGCTTTCCCAAATCCATCTGCACGTCCATCAACCATGTTGTCTGCCATGGTATCCCCGGTAAAAAAGCCTTGAAAGACGGCGATATCATTAACATCGATGTGACGGTCATCAAGGATGGGTATCACGGCGATACCAGCAAGATGTTTATTGTGGGTACACCCTCGGTTAAAGCCAAACACGTTGTTAAACTGGCCCATGAATGCCTGTTCATAGGCATTGAAATGGTCAAACCGGGTGTGCGACTGGGTGACATTGGTCATGCCATTCAGGTTCATGCCGAAAAAAACCGCTGCTCTGTGGTGCGTGAGTATTGTGGACATGGCATTGGCCGTATTTTTCATGAGGATCCGCAGGTCTTGCATTATGGTACGCCAGGCACCGGCGAGGTCTTGCGTGAAGGCATGACATTCACCATTGAGCCGATGATCAACACCGGTAAATACCAAACCCGTCTATTGCCTGACAATTGGACCGTGGTCACTAAAGATCACAGTTTATCAGCCCAATGGGAGCATACCTTGCTGGTGACGGCTGACGGCGTGGAAATTTTAACCTTACGTGATGAAGAACGGTAGCCACGTACTCAAGCAGACTCTTAAACAGTTCAAGGAAGAACTGTGTAATGAATTTTGTCAAAAAGCCAGCATCACCAGCATCACACGCAAATTAGTCCATTATATTGACGAAACCTTATTACTTCTCTTCCAGAAGCACCAGCTACACCAGGACAATGCCTTTTGCCTTCTGGCTCTGGGCAGCTATGGTCGCCGCGAGCTACAGCTTCATTCAGATATCGATTTACTGTTATTGCATGGTCCTCAAGTTACCAAACCCCAGTTGCAGCGTGCTCAGGCATTTATCCAGGATTGCTGGGATATTGGCCTTGATGTCAGTCATCAAATCACCACGCCCAGGGATTGCGCGGATTTGGCCAGCCAGGATTTAAGCGTCATTTCCAGTATTCTTGACATGCATCTTCTCTGTGGCCGCGGCAGTTTCATGGAAGAGCTGCAATATTACACTCACCCTTTACACATCTGGCCAAGCCATGAGTTTTTTTTCGCCAAACAGCAAGAGCAAAAGCAGCGCTACGTTAAATACGGTGAAACGGCCTATAATTTGGAGCCGAACGTCAAGCAGGGAGCTGGCGGCTTGCGTGATTTGCAAATTCTGCTCAGTATCGGCAAACGTCATTTTGGCATTAAGAAACTGGCGGATGGCATTAGCAGCGGTTTCATTACTGACAAGGAATACGAGCAGTTAATGAACTACCAGCATTTTCTCTGGCGGATTCGTTTTGGGCTTCATACCCTTGCAGGCAAGCAGGAAGAACGGCTTCTGTTCGACTATCAGGTGAAACTGGCTGCCCTGTTTGGCTTTGAGGATACGCCACAGTCGCTGGCCATTGAACAGTTCATGAAACTTTACTTTAAAAACATCAAAGGCATCCGTGAACTGAATGAAATGTTGCTGCATTGGTTCTCAGAGGCCATCGTTCACCGTGAAAAACAATTGATTACCCCCCTAGACAGCCATTTCCAGTTGTCGAATCATTACATTGAAGTAAAACACCCCCGCGTTTTCAGTCAGTACCCGCCAGCACTCATTGAATTGTTTGTTTGGTTGGCTAAACGTCCTGACATAGCCGGTGTCCGTGCCAGTACCATTCGACTGATTAGGCAGTGTCTGTTTTTAATGGATAAAAAATTTCGCTCCTGCCCTGCGGCAACCCAGCCATTTATTCAGCTGTTTAAAGAAAAGAACCCCTATTACGCCTTGCATCACATGAATCGCTATGGCGTGCTTGGTCATTACCTGGATTGTTTCGCCGCCGTGACCGGGCAGATGCAATATGATTTATTTCATGTGTATACCGTGGATCAGCATACCCTGTTTGTCATTCGTAATCTGGTGCGTTTTCTTGATCCTGCCTACAACCCGTCTTTTCCCCTGGCCGCATCGCTTATGGCTACCCTTAAAAAGCGTGAACTCCTTTACCTGGCAGCCCTCTTTCATGACATTGCCAAAGGCCGGGGCGGCGATCACTCGGAACTGGGTGCGGAGGAGGTAAAAGCCTTTGCCGCACGGCATCAGTTAATGAAAGAGGATGCGGATCTTTTCACCTGGCTTGTGCGCAACCATCTGCTTATGTCGCAAACGGCGCAACGGCAGGATATTTATGATCCCAAAACCATCAGCCTGTTTTGTCAGCATCTGCCAAAACCTCATTACCTTGATTACCTTTATTTGCTGACTGTCGCCGACATTTGTGCCACTAACCATACCTTGTGGAACAGTTGGAAAGATTCGCTGCTTAAAGAGCTTTACCACGCGGCTCACCGGGTTCAGCAGCAGGAAAAAACACTCCCTGATGAAGATAGCCTCATCAGCGAACGCCAGCAGGAAGCGTTGGCCTTGTTGAAGAAAAAGGGCATTGATGACAACAAAGTGACTGAGCTTTGGGCCCATATCAAAGGCAAATATTTTCTGCATGAACCGCCCGAAGTGATAGCCCGACATACTGAGGCCATGTTAAGTTGCCAGCAGTACCCCTTGATCATTATCATGCCTCACCACAGCCAGGGGGGCACCGAAGTCTTCATTTACATGCCGCACCGAGAAGAGCGATTTACAATTACCACCACGGTACTCAGCAATCATTACATCACCATTCAGGAAGCGACCATTTTAACCTGCGATCATCAGTTTGACCTGGACACCTACATTATTCTCGATGAACAACATCAGGCCTTGACCAACAAGGAACAGATTAAAGCCATCCATGAGGCATTAAAAAAACAGTTGGGCAAACACTCTTCCCCACCCAAAAGCATCAAGCGCCGTTTGTCCCGGACTCAGGCCCATTTCAAATTTAAACCGCAGATAAGCTTTACTGAGGCACAGCAGGAACAGCATACCTGTCTTTTTCTGGTTACAACCGATCGTCCCGGCTTGCTGGCGACCGTCAGCCGCATTTTTTCTGAGCAAGGCCTTCATCTGCATAATGCTAAAATTGCTACCGCAGGTGAACGGGTTGAAGACATGTTTTATATTTCAACCCAGGCTGGTTTACCACTGAATGCTGAAGAAAAGAAACGCTTGAGAAGCCAATTGATGACGGCATTTACGAACGCCGAGTCATAAAAAATTCTTTTAATAACGCGGAACATTCCACTTCAAGGAATCCTTCATCAATTTGCACCGGGTGATTCAAGGGATACCCCTTGAGTAAATTGTATACTGAACCGGCCGCACCCGCTTTCACATCGCGTGCAGCAAAAACAAGACGTTTAATGCGCGCATGAACCATGGCACCTGCACACATGGCGCAAGGCTCCAGTGTGACGTACAAGGTGGTATCCAGAAGTCTGAAATTGGCCTGCTTTTGTGCCGCTTCACGAAGGACCAGTATTTCGGCATGAGCACAGGGATCGCTATGGGTTATGACGCGATTGCCGGCTGCCGCCAGCAACTGATTGTTACTGTCAACAAGCACAGCGCCGACTGGCACTTCGCCGGCCTGTTTGGCCGCCAATGCCAGTTCATAGGCTTTTTGCATCCAGCCGCTGTCGTTTATTCCCATTCAATCGTCGCTGGTGGCTTGCCGGATATGTCGTAAGTTACCCGCGACACACCAGCCACCTCATTAATGATGCGGTTGGAAACAGCCCCCAGAAAATCCCAGGGTAAATGGGCCCAATGCGCTGTCATAAAATCGATGGTCTCGACGGCCCGAAGACAAATCACGAAATCATATCGACGGCCGTCTCCCATCACACCCACGCTTTTGACCGGCAGAAAAACGGCAAAAGCCTGACTGACTTTATGGTAAAGGCCTTCGTTTCTTAATTCATCAAGAAAAATAGCGTCCGCCTGCCTTAAAATATCCGCATACTCTTTAGTCACCTGACCAAGAATCCGCACGCCAAGACCCGGGCCTGGGAATGGATGGCGGTAAACCATGTCGTAAGGCAGCCCGAGTTCCAGACCAATTTTGCGAACCTCGTCTTTGAACAATTCACGAATCGGTTCCAGTAATTTTAGATTCAAGGTGTCTGGCAAGCCGCCCACATTATGGTGCGATTTAATCACTACCGCCGCACCATTGGTTTTGGTTGCGGCCGACTCAATGACATCAGGGTAAATGGTCCCCTGGGCCAGCCATTTGACGCCTGGTAATTTTTTTGCCTCGTCGTCAAAGACTTCAATGAAGGTGCGGCCAATGATCTTTCGCTTTGTTTCAGGGCAATCAACCCCTTTCAACGCCGCTAAAAACCTGTCTTCAGCATTCACGGCGATGATACGAATACCCATGTGCTGACCGAACATGGCCATCACCTGCTCCGCTTCATTTAAGCGTAAGAGACCGGTGTCAACAAACACACAAACCAGCTGATCACCAATGGCCTGGTGAAGCAGAGCGGCGACGACCGACGAATCCACACCGCCGGAAAGTCCAAGCAATACCTGTTCATCCCCCACCTGCTGGCGAATGGTGTCAATGGCCTGTTGAATAATATTATCGGCGGTCCAGGTGGTTTTAGCCTGGCAAATATCAACAACAAAACGTTGCAATATGCGCAAACCTTGCACCGTATGAGTTACTTCAGGATGGAATTGCAAACCATACAGGCGACGTTCATCATTGGCCATGCCGGCAATGGGCGCGTTGCGCGTTTCACAGATTACCTTAAACCCGGGCGGCAGTTGCGTGACTTTATCGCCATGACTCATCCACACATCCAGCAAAGCCCTTCCCTCCGCGTCGGTTTTGTCTTCAATGTGGTGCAATAATTCGGTATGCCCATGCAAACGCAGTTCAGCATAACCAAACTCACGCAGGTTAGACGACTGCACTTCGCCGCCTAACTGAACAGCCATGGTCTGCATGCCATAGCAAATCCCCAACACCGGTAAACCGCGGGTGAATACCCAGTCCGGCGCGCGGGGGTTACAACTTAAGGTCACGGTGGATGGGCCACCGGAAAGGATAATGCCACAGGGTGAAAGCGCATTAAAATCAGCTTCACTCAGATCATAGGGATGAATTTCGCAATAGACGCCCATTTCCCGCACACGGCGAGCAATCAGTTGCGTGTATTGCGAGCCAAAATCGAGAATTAAAAGGCATTGCTGCTTGATATTACTGCTCATTAGTTGTCCACCTGGTAATTCGGGGCTTGTTTGGTAATACTGACATCATGGACATGGGATTCGCGCATTCCGGCATTGGTCACCTGCACAAACTCCGCGTTTTTATGGAGAAGGCTGATGGTTTTACAACCAGTATAACCCATGCAGGAACGCAGGCCGCCCATCATTTGATGGATAATGGTTTGTACCGGACCTTTGTAAGGAACACGGCCTTCAATGCCTTCCGGAACCAGTTTTTCAGCGCCCTGACTCATGTCCTGAAAATAGCGGTCGCTTGAGCCCTGGGCCTGAGCCATGGCCCCAATCGATCCCATGCCGCGGTAATTTTTATAGGTTCGGCCCTGGTAGAGTTCAATTTCACCGGGTGATTCTTCTGTACCGGCAAACATACTGCCTAACATGACTGTATCGGCACCCGCCGCCAGAGCCTTGCAGATATCACCGGAAAAGCGGATACCGCCATCGGCAATCACCGGAACCTGGCCTTTAACGCCTTCAGCCACATTGGCAATGGCAGTAATCTGCGGTACGCCGACACCCGTGACGATACGGGTGGTGCAAATCGAGCCGGGACCAATTCCAACCTTGACGGCATCAACGCCGGCGGCCACCAGATCGCGGGCTGCCGCCGCGGTCGCAATGTTACCGCCCACAACCTGAACCTGCGGATGATGTTTTTTAATCCAGGTCACACGGTTTAATACGCCCTGAGAATGGCCGTGGGCAGTGTCGACCACCAGCACATCCACTCCAGCATCAATGAGTGCCTCCACACGCTCATCGGTGCCTTCACCGACTCCTACGGCCGCTCCAACACGCAATTGTCCCTGATGATCTTTATTGGCAAATGGATTTTCTTTGGCTTTTTGAATGTCTTTTACTGTAATTAAGCCGCGCAGCTTGAACTCATCATTCACCACCAGCAGCTTTTCTAAACGGTGTTTATGCAGCAGGCTTTGGATTTCTTCACGCAGAGCCCCTTCTTTCACCGTCACCAGACGCTCTTTTGGCGTCATGACGGCTGAAACCGGCAGCGAAAGATTGGTTTCAAAACGAATATCACGGCTAGTTACTATACCGACCAGTAAGCCGTTTTCGACCACAGGCACACCTGAAAAATTATGATGGGCAATGACCGTAAGCAATTCTTCCACGGTGGTTTGCGGCGTCACCCACACCGGATCCTTCACCATGCCGCTTTCAAATTTCTTTACTTTGCGAACTTCTTCCGCCTGGGCGGCAATGTTCATGTTTTTATGGATAATGCCAATACCGCCTTCCTGTGCCATGGCAATCGCAAGCCTCGACTCGGTCACCGTGTCCATCGCTGCTGAAACAAGAGGGATATTCAATTCGATGCCACGAGTCAACCGGGTTTGCAAGGAAACTTCTTTGGGGAGAACCAGTGAATGGGCAGGAACCAGCAAAACATCATCAAAAGTCAGCGCTTGTTGCACAATAGAAAGCGACATATCAATCCCCCTGCAATGAAATTAACCGAATATTATACAACCATTAGAAAGAATGATAAATAACATTCGGTTAATTTTTTGAGCGGAACTGTCAGTGGGCGGAATAGCTCCGCCCGTTTTTAATAATCGTTACTGCCATGATCGGGCACAACGCGTGTATTTCTGCCGTAAATGACTAAAATGGGTTGCTTTACTTTCAGCTTGACCGTATCAGCCTGAACCACCGAAATAATGCTGCCGCTATTGAGTTTAATCACATATTCAAACCCGTGAGAGCGATTCATGGTGGGGTCAGAATAAGACGAACTGGATGCATTGGCACGAGAGCCAGGAGTAATACCGATTTCAGCCTCTTTATTGTGCAGGCGGACTGGACGCATGGAAATAATCACACCCGGTACGACTTTTTTAATTTTGCCCACTTCGGATGAATCATAATCGCCAGGCGGAATATCCTTGCTGCAACCGGTGATAAGCGTAGTAATGGAAAATAAAACGGCCAAAAATAACGTGTTAATTCGCATAGGTCCTCCAAATGCTTTAACGGATAGGCTTGATTTTGAACAGAAACAGGGGAACTATCATATACCTGAACAGGGCAATATGCCAGGGTTTCTTTACCTAAAAACCCCACCTCTCCCGCCAGCGGGAGAGGGAGTGTGCACGGGGTTCTATTGTCCGGGAAGTGCTTTAACCCGCCAGCTCAATCCCCTCTTCTTGCAGTGATTTAACCACCGACGGATGCTGGCTTAATTTTTTGAAATGCTTAACCAGATTCGGCCATTCCTGCAAATCGATTTTGAAATGGAAAGTCCAGGTTAACATAACAAACAAATAGGCATCGGGCAAAGTCAGGTGGTTGCCGCACAGGTAGGGCTGACCATCCAGCAGGGAGTTCAAATAGTTAAATTTGGTTTTCAGCGTAGGCAACGTGAATTTTTCTCTGATTTCAGACGTCATTGCCGGATTAAAAAGCGCGCCCAAGGTCTTATGAATCTCCGTGGTGATGTAATTGACGCATTCGAGCACCCGATAACGCTCAAAATCATGCAGTGGCGGCAGCAGTTTATTTGCCTCGTAGGTATCTGCCAAATACTGTAGAATGACAGCGTTTTCAGTCAGAATTTCACCCTTGTCTGTTTGAAGCGCAGGGACTGCGCCTTTTTTATTAATTTCCAGGTAATTTTTACCGCTTTCTGTTTTTTTTGCCTGCAAATTGACCGACTCGTACGTGCAATCCACACCGATCTCATTGATAACAATTCTTACAGCCAGCGAACAGGCTCCTTTAGTGAAATAAAGTTTCATGTTGAATTCCTTTTTTTACGGGGGAAGATAGTTTTACTCCTATCCAATTCGTCCTGCAAGTGTTTATCGCAAGCATTTGAATTCAAAACAAAACTGGAATTTGTATTATTTAAAATCAGGTCATATACTTAAGATACACAATTGACAAGGAAGCCGCTATGAAGAAGATACTTTTTGTGTCTTTGATTGCTTTAATAACAACCAGCCTGTCCGGATGCGGGTATCGCAGCTGTTGTGCCAATCCCTATAACGAACCCAATATTTCAACGTATGGCTGCTGCGGCTCAAGCAGTTGGTAATGAAGGATCCCTTCCGTGGAAGGGATCGTTGCTTAGGCTTCACACAAATCAGGCAAGGTTTCCGGGCGAATTTCTCTAAACCGGTTATGTTCATCGACAAACACCACCGTCGGTTTAAATGACGCACACGTCTCCTCACTGAGTTGAATGAAAGAGGCAATAATGATCAAATCGCCAGGAGTAACCAGATGTGCCGCAGCGCCATTCACACAAATGGCGGTGGAATTCTCCTCACCCGTAATGGCATAGGTTTCAAATCGCGTACCGGCCGTGACATTCCACACATTCACCGCTTCATAGGGTAAAATATCAGCCGCTTTTAATAATTCCGGTGAAATGGTGATACTGCCTTCGTAATGCAGATCCGCGTGCGTTACGCGGGCACGATGGATTTTCGATTTCAACATTTTGCGATACATCATTACGACCCTTAAAATGAATGTTTTTTATTAACCAAAAGTGTGCGGATTTTAGGTGCAGTTTCTGTTAAAAACAATAGCCCATGGATCAGATGACTTTATTGTTGACAGTGTCAAAAATATATTGCCGGATTTAAGCCGTTGAGCTTGAACTGTTCATTCAATAACGTGTAAACTGGAACGCAAAGTGTTAACAAGTCTTTTAACAGGAAGGTTCCGAGTTGGCTAAGATAATCGTTGTGACTTCAGGTAAAGGCGGCGTTGGAAAAACCACTACTTCTGCGGCTTTTTCATCAGGACTCGCTCTTCGCGGGCACAAAACCGTTGTCATTGACTTTGATATTGGTTTACGAAATCTTGATATCATCATGGGATGCGAACGGCGTGTCGTTTATGATTTTATAAATGTCATCAATGGCGAGGCCAGCCTTAACCAGGCTTTAATCAAGGATAAGCGAGTCCCTGACCTCTGCATCCTGCCTGCGTCACAAACCCGCGATAAGGACGCTTTAACTGTGGAAGGCGTGGAGAAGATACTCAATGAATTGGCTAAGGAATTTGAGTACATTGTTTGTGACTCGCCAGCCGGCATTGAAACCGGGGCACTGATGGCTATGCATTTCGCCGATCATGCCATTGTTGTGACAAATCCGGAAGTTTCATCCGTTCGTGACTCCGATCGTATTCTGGGTATCTTGGCCAGTAAAACCAAACGGGCAATCAATAATGAGGCCCCTGTCCAGGAACATTTACTTCTGACGCGCTACGATCCGGAGCGTGTTGAAAAGGGTGAAATGTTATCTGTGGAAGACGTTAAAGAAATTCTTGCTATCCCGCTGATTGGGGTGATTCCCGAATCCAAAGCGGTGTTAAAAGCATCTAATACAGGTACGCCTGTGATTCTTGATGAAACCAGTGACGCAGGCCTGGCCTATCAGGATGCGATTGCTCGTTTCCTGGGCGAAAGCAGGCCCATGCGTTTTGTCAGCAATGAGCGTAAAGGCATTTTGCGCCGGTTGTTCGGTAAAAACAAGGAGGATGTTCCAGCATGAGCATATTCAACTACTTAAGAAAACGCACGAGCACCGCATCCGTTGCAAAAGAACGCTTGCAGATCATTATTTCTCATGAGCGGACTCAGCGTAATACCCCGGATTATTTGCCTAAACTTCAGGAAGAAATTCTGGCAGTGATTGCCAGATACATTCCCGTCACTCGTGACAAAGTCAGTGTCAATCTGGAACGAATGGGTGACAGTGCGGTATTGGAGTTAAATGTCACCATGCCGGATGAAGCATTGGAAGAAATTTAGCTCGCTACTCCTGACGACTGGCTACTGACATCTGAATGCCGGATTGCTTTCCTTTCCCTCAATTGCATGTCGCTCCACTTTTCATGTTATTTTTTCAGTTTGGTTAATTCCATCAGGACAAGGCCTGTGCATGGCTATGTCGTTAGGGCAGGGATACCGGCGGATTGGCAACACGACAGCACAGCCGGAGTGAAGTAGTCAACACGGTTTTCAAGCCGCGTGGCTTGCCCGGGGATTCTGCTGCCTCAGCATAGCGAAGCAGCAAAATCCGACGGGCATCCCGGCTTAAATATTTTCCGTGATATCGTCTTTGCTCGGCTCATGCTTTTTTGCCTTCGCAGAAATCTGTAGCGCGGTACGGCTTAATTCATCATGACTGAAATCATCCACAGCAATGACGTGCTGGCGGGCGAGTTCCGCTTCTTTTAATAAGGCAGCCTGCTCGCTGCTCAGGATGCCGGCATTTTCAGCCTCATCAATCTGCTCAAGCAGGGTTAGCGCACGCAGTGTGCCCTCCTTTACCGCCACTGCAACGCGTTTCTCCAAAGGCTCAACCGCGCAAATTTTGCGAAATGCCGCCTCAAGACGTCCAATTGGACAATTGGCCGTGGCTTCTTTAAACACAAGCCGCGTTAAACGATCCCGTGATTCATTGGGGTTAGTCAGCAGACGTGCCAGTTGTTGCCCCAGACGATCAGAAGGTTGTTTCCTTAAACCACCCCAGGGATTGATGACTGCCCGCAATATTATCCGTGCCGCACGGGGCTTGATGTTGGTCATGACGCCTTGCAGGGCTAAGTCGCACTCATGGAACAAATGCTGGCAACACCACTCCACCAACGGCAAATCGGCTTCGGGTTCATGGTCATCGTGGAAACGCTTAAGCACGGCAGACGCCAGATAAAGGTAGCTTAAAACATCGCCCAGACGGGCAGAAATTTTTTCCTTGCGCTTAAGCTCACCACCAATGACCGTCATGGCAAAGTCAGAAGCAAAGGCTAAATTGCTGCTGTAGCGATGAATCAATTGATAATACCGTTTGACTCGGCTGCGCGGTGCACGTGTAAAATGGGCATCCGTCAGATTAAACAACACGGATTTGGTGAAATTGGCCAGCATAAACGCGCCATGCCCCCAAAAGGCTTTATCAAAAAGAGCCAGATTATTTTCCCGCACGCTTTCAATTTCCTTGAAAACGTAGGGATGACAGCGAACAGCACCCTGACCAAAAATAATCAGACTTCGAGTAAGAATATTGGCCCCCTCAACGGTAATACCGATGGGAGCGCTTTGATAACCGCGCCCCATGTAATTATTGGGCCCCAGGCAAATGCCCTTACCGCCGTGAATATCCATCGCATCGAGCGCAACCCGTCTGGCGCGTTCAGTGGTATGGTATTTAAGAATGGCACCTGCGACAGATGGCTTGGCGCCATGATCAATGGCGGCAGCCGTCATGGTTAACGCGGCATCAATAAGGTAAGCGTTGGCAGCAATGCGAGCCAGTGGTTCTTCGATGCCCTCAAAATTGGCGATGGACGTATTAAACTGTTTACGAACGCGAGCATAGGCACCGGTAGCCAAAGCAGCAGCCTGCGATCCGCCCAAGCCGCTGGAAGGCAAGGAAATAGCACGGCCTGCACTTAAGCATTCCATCAACATCCGCCAACCGCTCCCGGCCATTGCAGCCCCCCCGATAAGGTAATCCATGGGGATGAAAACATCCTTACCCTGGGTAGGACCGTTCATAAAGGCGGTATTGAGCGGGAAATGGCGGCGGCCTCTTATTACTCCTGGGGTTTTGGCGGGAATCAGGGCACAACTGATCCCTACATCGCTTCCCTTCCCTAACAGATTGTCAGGATCGAACATTCTGAATGCCAGACCAATCACGGTGGCGATGGGACATAAAGTAATGTACCGTTTATTCCAGGTCAGACGAACCCCGAGCACCTCCTGACCATCCACGGTTTGCCGACAGACAATGCCTTTATCTGGCATGGAGGCGGCATCAGAACCCGCATTGGGTCCGGTCAACGCAAAGCAGGGAATCTCACGACCATCAGCAAGACGGGGAAGATAATAGTCCTTTTGCTCTTTAGTACCGTATTTAAGCAGCAATTCCGCAGGGCCTAGGGAGTTAGGCACCGAGATGGTTGATGCCACAGTGACTGAACGGCCATAAATTCGCGACAATATCGCAGCCTGAGCACTGGCAGAAAAATCAAGCCCACCGTACTCCTTGGGAATGATCATGCCGAAAAAGCCCTTCTCCTTGATAAATTGCCACATGTCAGGGGGCATGTCCGCCCGATTGTGGGTAATGTCCCAATCGTCAATCATGCGGCAGAGCTCGTTAAGCGGTCCATCCATGAAAGCCTGCTCTTCATCTGTAAAACTGACGGTTGGGGCTTTAAGCAACTTGTTAAAATCAGGTGCACCGCTGAATAAATCCCCTTCCCAGGTGATAGTGCCCGCTTCGAGTGCCTCGCGTTCAGTGGCCGACATGACCGGCATTTCCTTGCTGATTCGAGCAAATAAGCGACGAGACAGGAGATTGCGGCGTAAAGGACGAATCGAGGCCAAAACAAAAGTGGCAGTCAACAGGCACAGGAGTACCTGAGAAACCAGGCCCGGAGTGCCATATTGAATGTACAAACCCGTCAGAATGGCATAACTGATTGCCCAAACGACAATCGATGCCTGCCTGGACAATAACCAAAGCGATACGCCAATCAGCGCAAACACAATCAAGCTATGCGGCACAGTTCTCTCCTTTTAATAAATAGCCTTAATCCACATTTTATATTTTACACGTCATTTTTTAAGTATAACATCCAGCGCCTGAATAACCTGCCTGGCGGTTAATTTTGGTCTTTCCATCGGTAACATATGGGTTCCCCTCATTTTAAAACAGTCAATATGGTAATGCGTTTTCATGTAGCGAACGTCAAATCGATCCACCACATTACTCTGTGCGCCATAAATGAGCGCAGTGGGTACTGTTAATTGACCGGCATACTGATGGAGATGATGAGGAATGGTTCGATAAATCTGGTATTCGATATGGCTGTCAAATACCAAATGATAGCCCTCTTCATCACGGTAAAGACCATAATCAATGTAATCCTGAAGACAAGCCTTGCTGAATGTTCTGAACAGGGGCCTGTCCTTAAGATAAGCCAAGAGCTGTTCCTGTGTCGGCCATTTGCGCCTGCGGCCCCGGGTTCTGAATGCCGGGGTAATGTGATCGATAAACCCGAGCACTTTGGCGAGACGCAGCATGCTTGACTTAAGGCGTCCCAGCAGAGGTGAATCAAGCATAACCACCGCCTTGAAAAGCGAAGGCTCCCGTATAGCCGCCAACAGGCTGAGTACGCCGCCAAGCGAATGCCCTACCGCAATCACCGGCTGATTGATTTGTTGTTTGATGCTGTCTAACACTTCCTCGACCAGAAATGGCCAGTTTTCAGTCACCGGGTACCCGGGATTGTGCCCGACTTTGTCAATGTAGAAGCAGTCGAAATCGTCACTTAACGCGTTAAATAATTGACTGTAACAAAGCGAAGGAAAGCCATTGCCATGGGCGAAGTGAATAGGTTCTTTCACGAAACCACCAGCTTCTGGCTTTCACGTTTCAACGACAGGACGGCAAAATTGAAGTACGCGGCAAACAAGACAATTAAAAAGAAACCAAAACCATAAAATACCCGGTTTATGGTCAGGAAAATCACCAGGACTGTGATTTGTGGGGTCGAAGCCACAATGAGTAGTCGGCAGGATTGTTTGTAGGTGATGGCAAATTTCATAAACAGTTTAGCGACAAATTGACCCATCAGCGCAAACACCAGGAAAAAAGCCAGGTAAATGACGGTAAACATCAGTACAATCGTTGGATAAATGGTGGCATCCGACAACAGTTTCAGCTTTTCGATGCCTGACGATTTGCTCAATTCTTCGCCGCTGAATACTTCATTCATGCTTTTGCTCAGTTCCTGAATATAAATCGGGCTTTCCTGTTTCCGGTTTGCCGAGGCAAAAAAGAATTGCGGCGTAGGCAGGCGGTAAATGATTTGATTGGCTGTTACCAGGACGGACAAGTGCGGGTAACGATCATCGATGCGCGTGATTGTTCCTGTCGTATCAATAATGGACACCACATCGCCCCTGCTGTTTTTAATCAGGTAAGGCATGGGCTTATCGAGAGACACTTTGCCGTTTTGCACATAAAACTTCGGCAGTTTCTGCATGGGTTCAAGAATCTGATAATCAAAAAAACGATTAAAATCAAGGGTTACCCGCAACGCGAACGGAAGGGTCACAATGAACATCAATAATAGAAGATAAAGTATCCCATAACCTTTCCAGCGCTTACCGACATCGACGTACAAGCGGCGGCTGAAAAAAGACAGATAAAGCGCTTGCCAGTAACTGTAAAAAGGGGCATCGACATCCCTCAGTGCTTTCGTGTTTTTAGTCATTCCACCCTCCCAGCCTCTTGCCTGTGTTTTTATCAAACCAATGCGCCTGTTTCAGATTCAGCCTTATCGCCGTACGCCCCTCACAGATCTCGGTATCAGCCCGTGTTCGCACCGCAAAATGGGCACGACCGCAATGGCTTCGGGTATGCACCAGTTTATCGCTGCCCATGTTATCGACAAAATCGATATGAACAGGAATGGCTCCCGGCGTGTCAACCACTGTCATTTCCAGGTTTTCAGGCCTCACTCCAAGGATGACTTCTTCGTCGCATTGCGCCGGAGTCAGGTGCTCAGGCAAGGAAAACGAAACGCCTGTCGCGCTGATGAATTGTCTGGATGACAAATCAATAGTACCTGATAAAAAGTTAATTGGGTAATGTCCAGTAAACCCGGCAACGAAGAGCGAGGCCGGTTGTTGATACAGTGTCTGCGGTGCGCCAATCTGTTCAATACGGCCTTGATTTAACACCAGTATTCTCGACGCCATGGTCATCGCCTCGGTTTGATCATGAGTCACGTACAAGCAGGTCGTTTGTAATTGCTGATGCAGTTTTTTAATCTCATGACGCATTTCCGTACGCAATTTGGCATCAAGATTCGACAGCGGTTCATCAAACAAAAAAACAGACGGCGAACGAACAATGGCCCGTCCCATGGCGACACGCTGCTTTTGGCCGCCGGATAGTTCCCGCGGCAGTCGCTTTAAGTAATCGGAAAGCTGCAACATGGCCGCCACCTCTTTTACACGCGAATCAATCGCATGCTTGAGGACGCCGCGCATTTTTAAGCCATAGGCCATGTTATCAAACACGGTCATGTGCGGGTACAGGGCATAACTTTGAAAAACCATAGCCATGTTGCGTTTGGCAGGAGGAATTTCATTGACGCATTGATTATCGATGAGAATTTTCCCGGAGGTGACCGTATCAAGCCCCGCCACTAACCGCAGTAACGTGGATTTACCGCATCCAGAAGGTCCTACCACCGCCACAAATTCACCCTGCTCAATGCTTAAGCTGATTTGCTCAAGAATTCGGTGTTGACCATGGTATTTGCTGATATTCACCAGTTCCACTGTAGCCATTAATGAATTAACCCCTTCTCAAACCATCGTTGCATAAGCACGACCACCAAACAGGGCGGCAACATCGCAACCAGGGCGACAGACATAATATAATGCCACTGCGGGATTTGATCAGCAACGCCGGCCAAAGACCGGATGCCCATGACAATCGTCGCCTTGTTGCTGTCGCTGGTAATCACCAGCGGCCACAGGTATTGATTCCACCCATAGACAAATAAAATAATAAACAAGGCCGCAATTTGTGTCAGGGAGAGCGGGAGTAAAATATCTCTAAAGAAACGCCAGGGCCCCGCCCCATCCAGTTTGGCCGCATCCACCAGTTCGCCCGGAATGGTTTTAAAAAATTGGCGGAATAAAAAAGTCGCCGTTGCGGAAGCCATCAACGGCAACGTTAAACCCGCGTAAGTATTCAACCAGGAGAATGATGCAATCACCTGGAATGTCGGCACAATGCGGACTTCAACCGGCAGCATCATGGTTGAGAAAATGAGGGCAAACATCAGTTTTTTTCCGGGTAAGGCGAAATAAACCAGAGTAAAAGCTGAAAACAGAGCCAGGGTTATTTTGCCCACGGCAATGAGGATTGCCATCACTAAACTATTAAGCAGCATGTGCCAGACCGGCTGTCCTCCTGTCGCCGCAATCCCCTCCGTCAATACGGTTTTGATGTTGTCCCATAACGCCCCGCCAGGCAACAAGGGCAAGGGCGCATGCATCATCGCGCTGCCATCATGACTAGCGGCCACCAGCGCCAGGTAAAGCGGCATAAACAAGCCGGCAATGAAAAGGCAAAGGAACCCATGGGAAACCAGGCGCGATAGGGTCATTCGTAATGCACCTTCTTTTCGAGATAACGAAATTGCAGCAGGGTTAAGGCAACCACCAGGAGCATGAGGATGACGGATTGCGACGAAGAGCTGCCGGGATCCATCCCCACGAAACCATCCTTATACACTTTGTAAATCAGCGTGGTGGTGCCATTATTCGGACCGCCGCTGGTCATGACATCAATGATGCCAAACGTGTCGAAAAAAGAATAAATCAGGTTCATGATCAGCAGGAAAAAAGTCGTTGGCGATAATAAGGGGAAAATAACCTGCCAGAAACGCTGCCAGGTCGAAGCGCCATCCATGATGGCCGCATCGATGAGCGATGGCGGAATCGCCTTTAAGGCCGCAAAAAAGAATAAAAAGTTGTAGCTTAACTGTTGCCAGCTCGCAGTCAGGATAACCACAGCCAGCGCCTGTTGGCTATGGATGAGGTAATTAAAATCAAAGCCGATGCTACGAAATAAGCTGGCCAGCCAGCCGATGGTTGGCTGGCAGAGAAAACGCCAGAGAATCGCCGCCACAGCCGGCGCAACCGCATAAGGCCAGAGGATTAAAGTTTTATAAATCGCCTGACTGCGACGCCGTCCATTCACCAGCGTTGCCAGCAATAAACCGGAGGCCATGGTCGTCAGGGTAATAAAAAACGCCAGCAACAATGTCACCAGTACTGCTTTCCCATACCCCGGATCCGCCCATAAATCACTGAAATTCCTAAAGCGCGCAAATTGCCGGTGCAAACCAAAGGCATCGCTAAAAAACAACGATTGCAGGATGGCGCTTAAAGCAGGCCAAATAAAAAATAACAGGGTAACAATCAACTGCGGGATAATGAAAAAAAAGGCCAGTTTTTTATTATGGAAATAGTTCATCAATCCACTGGGTTGCCGGTTCTGAGCAAAAGTATATAACGAACGCTTTTCATTTTGCGAATGAAATTTAGCCGTGTTACGCCGACAGGCGTTCTTTGGCCAGAGTCCGCCGTAATAACTGCGCATAGATGGGTGGATTTTTTGCAAGCTGCACCACAGTAGTGGAAGTCAGGCAGGTCACCATCATCGGTAGAATTAGCAGGTAATTTTGAGTCATTTCCACCACCAGCACGATGCCTGTCAGGGGAGAGCGGACGGCGGCGGAAAACAAAGCGCCCATGCCCGCCACAGCAAACATGCCGGGGTGAATGGTGGTGTCTGGCATAATTAAAATCAACAGGTAATAAGAGGCAAGACCAAACAGCGTGCCTAAAGCCAGCATGGGCGCAAAGATTCCGCCCGGCACACTGCTGCTGTAACACAACATGGTCATGATAAAACGCAACCCAATGAGCAGCAGCAAGACATGAGCGGATGGCGACAGGGTTAAGGATTGATGAATAATTTCATAACCGCCGCCAACGATGGGCGAATACCAATAGGCTAGAAGGCCAACGACCGCCCCGAGAATTAAGGCGTAACACCCCTGGGCAACGTCGGACAATTGATCCTTTAGGCTCAAACTTTTCATCAACACCAGGTTAAAAACTAGCCCCGCCAAGCCGGCTAAAAGACCAAAAACAAAAAAAAGCCACAACGATTTTAAACTGGGCAACTCAAACACACTCATGGCAATTGCAGGCCCTGCTCCCACAAGCCAGTGGCTGACAATGGTCGCCATGACGCAGGCAATAGCGACCATTTTAAAATTGGTGAATGTGAAATTAAACTGGTTACGCATTTCCTCAATGACAAACAGCACCCCGGCCAGGGGGGCGTTGAAAGCAGTGGCCAAACCGGAAGCCGCACCCGCGGCAATGAGGGTATCCCGACGGCGTCTTGGAATACGCAGCCACTGCCCCAACATCTCACCCAGATTACCGCCCATTTGAATGGTAGGGCCTTCGCGGCCAACCACCATGCTGGCACTGATTGACATTACCCCGGCTATGAATTTTACCGGCAGTAACCGTTCCCAGAAAATGGGGCGCTCATGAAGCAAAGCCCCTTCAATTTCCTGCACGCCGCTGCCAGAGGCTTCAGGGGCTATTTTTTTCACCATCAGCCAGGCCAGGTAAACAAGCAGCATGGAAAACAGCATTGACGCCAGGGCACCCGGAATTCCTGCCTGCTCAGACCAGGCAATGGCCGCACGCAACCCACGGCTTAAATAAGCAATCGCTATCTGAAAACAGGATCCGACGATCCCTGTTAAAACGCCCAGTAGTATGGCCACAGCATAGATTTTGAGGACTTTACTCTTCATCGCTGCCAATCATCTCCATTAGATTGTTGATAATGCGCTGCCCGGCCTGATTGTGCATGGATAAAATGGTTTCCGGATGAAATTGCACGGCATGTACCGGCAAATTTCGGTGAGAAATTGCCATGACAATACCCTCCTGACTCACTGCCGTGACCTTCAGTGATTTGGGCATCGATTCCTGACGGGCATAGAGAGAATGATAACGACCCGCCGTAAAAGACGGCGCCAGTCCAGCAAACAATCCCCCCTCTTCTTTGACAATGATTTCGGATGCCTTGCCATGCATGGGATAATCGAGAACGTTCAGTTCCCCGCCAAAATACTCTACCATCCCCTGCAACCCCAGACAAACGCCAAACAAAGGAATGCCGCGTGCCAAAACAGATTCAATGGTCTGTGCCACTTTAAAATCCGAAGGCTTACCGGGTCCAGGCGAGAGCACCACCAAATCAAATTCGGAAGCCTGCAGGTAATCAATGACCAGGTTTGATCGAACAGTAATGACTTCCGCGCCCGACTGACGAAGGTAATTGGCCAAGGTGTGAACAAAGGAATCCTGATGGTCCACCAACAACACGCGCCGCCCAAGTCCAGGGTATTCACTACGGTGCTGCACGTCGCTCTTGACTTTATTTTGAACCACATCGAGAAAAGCAGAGGCCTTAAGCCGTGTTTCCTCTTCTTCCGCCTGCGGCACGGAATCATACAGCAGGGTGGCGCCGACGCGAATTTCAGCAATGCCCTGTTTAATCCGTGTGGTTCTTAATACAAGACCGGTATTTAAATTGCCATCAAAACCAAACCAGCCCACTGCGCCTGCGTACCATCGTCTGGGCGATTTTTCATGGGTTTCAATGAAATTCATCGCCCAAAGTTTCGGCGCGCCGGTCACCGTCACCACCCACATGTGCGTCAAAAAAGCATCGACCGCGTCAAATTCCTTACGCAACACCCCCTGAACATGATCCACGGTATGAATCAACCGGGAATACATTTCAATCTGGCGGCGGCCCACCACTTGCACGCTGCCTGCCTCGCAAATACGGGATTTGTCATTGCGATCGACATCGGTACACATCGTCAATTCAGACGCTTCTTTTTCAGAGTCAAGTAACGTCTGGATGTTTTTTGCATCCTCAATGGCATCGGCGCCGCGTTTGATCGTACCGGATATGGGACAGGTTTCCACTTTTTGACCCTGAACCCGCACATACATTTCCGGCGAAGCGCCCACTAAATATTCTTCATCACCCAAATTGATCAGGAAACCATAAGGGGACGGGTTCGCCTTGCGCATGCGTCTGAAAATGGTCGAAGGCTGCTCCGGGCAATGCGCATAAAAAATCTGGCTGGGTACAACCTCAAACAGATCGCCACAGGCAAACCGTGATTTGGCGACATCAACAATTCGGGCATACTCACCGGGTTCATGATCACCTGGTTTCTCGGGTTTATGCGTGGCTTCGTAGGGTTTGAATACCCCATCCCGCGGCAATGACAGCGTGGATTTCCCTTGGTATTGAAAGTCGTAGCGACGCACAAAAGCCTCTTCCTTGCGATGATTAACCACAACGATTTCATCGGGCAGGTAAAGCACCATTTCCCGTTGGTCCTCCTCCCGCGCCTTTGTCTGCGCCAGTGATTCAAACTGGAAAATCAAATCATAACCAAAAGCCCCATACAACCCGAGATAGGGGTCATCCGGTGTTTTGAAAAAACTCAGCAGCACCCGCAGGACAGTAAAAATAGAGGGTTGCAGGCTGCGTTCTTCCTCACTGAATACACGATCACTTGGTTTAATCTGCAGTTGGAGTGCTTTTTCTGTCTGCTTCAGGATGTCAATCGACTCACATTCCTTAAGAACCTGGGCGACAATCGTTAACAGCACTTCGCCACGCATGTTTAACGCCTGGAGATAGACATGCGCTTGCTTGCAGACAATGGCGAGCGGTGGATTAAAAAAACCAATGTCCCAGCAGGAGTAACGTCCAGGGTATTCAAAACTGGAGGCGAACAGGGCGCCACGTTGCGAATCCAGCTTTTCAATTAAAGGCTCAATGGCATGATCATAGGCTAAACTCTGCTGTTCGTACTCGATGTAAACGCCGCCCTGGGTTTTTATCTGCTGCAACATAACAATCCAATTGGTGAGGGATAAAGTCATTCTACCTTTTCCCGGCAAGAAAGAAATATTGGATAATGCAATCAGCGAATAAATCCTTGCATCCCGGGCGAATTTTCTGTTCACTATACAGTCCGCAGCGAAGTCGCTTTTTTTTGGAGTTTTGATGACCATTTCCTCGGCAGAATTACAGGCAATTGCTGAGTTAGCCTCTCTGGACAGCGATTGTGATGACAGCCTTTCCCTCGTTCTTGAAGTCAATGGCATCATTGATTTTGTGGCCGAGTTACGGCAAGTGGATACTCGACAGGTAGCCCCCCTCTTCCATCCTTACGAACTTCACCAACGCCTGCGTGACGATGAAATCACTGAAAGTAACTGCGTGGAAGAACTTGAACAACTGGCCCCTTTGTTTGAAGAAGGATTCTATCTGGTCCCTAAAGTCATCGATTCAGGAAAATAACATGCCCTCTTTGCGTGAGACGGTTTTAGCCTTGCAGCAACGTCAGCTTTCCAGTGTGGAACTGGTCAGGCATTACTTAAAGTTAATTGATAATCACACAGCACTGAATGCATTCATTACGGTGGATGAAGCCCATGCCCTGCAGCAGGCTGCTTTGGCGGATGAAGCCCTTAAAGCCGGGCATTTTGGACTCTTAACCGGCATTCCCATTGCCCATAAAGACATTTTCTGCACACGCCATTTACCCACCACCTGCGGTTCGAAAATGCTTGCAGACTACCGTTCGCCTTATGACGCCACGGTGGTTAGCCGCTTACAGCAACAGGGTACTGTGCTAATCGGCAAAACCAATATGGATGAGTTTGCCATGGGCTCTGCCAATGAAAACAGTTATTTTGGCGCCGTAAAAAACCCCTGGGATTTAACTCGGGTACCTGGCGGCTCGTCTGGTGGCTCCGCCGCCGCGGTGGCAGCAGGCCTTATCCCTCTGGCGACAGGCTCAGACACCGGCGGGTCCATTCGTCAGCCGGCTGCCTTCTGTGGGATTTCCGGCTTAAAACCCACCTATGGCCTTGTCTCGCGTTACGGCATGATCGCCTATGCATCAAGCCTTGATCAGGGCGGCCCCATGGCGCAGAGTGCCGATGATCTGGCGCTAATCCTACAAGCCATGGCCGGTTTTGACGCAAAGGACTCCACCTCCGTTCAACAGGCACTCCCGGACTACTCAGCCAACCTGAATGATTCCATCAAAGGATTGCGTATCGGTCTGCCCCGCTGTTTTTTCAATGAAAAAGTGGATTTAAGTATCCGGGAAACCATCCATACCGCCGTTAAGGTTCTGTGCGATCAAGGTGCAGAGGTCATTGAAATGGATTTAACCCACCAGCCGCTTTGGGTCCCCTGCTATTATGTCATTGCCTGTGCCGAAGCGTCGTCCAATTTGTCGCGCTACGACGGCATTCGTTTTGGCTACCGCAGTCAAAAAAGCAGTACATTAAAAGAGCTTATCACTGCTTCGCGCACTGAAGGATTTGGCACCGAGGTCAAACGCCGCATCCTTACTGGCACCTATGTTCTGTCTTCAGGTTATTTTGACGATTATTACCTGCAAGCGTTAAAGATTCGGCGACTGATTAAAAATGAATTGCTGAGTGCCTTAGACACGGTCGATGTTATTATCGGCCCGACCACACCCACCACTGCTTTTAAACTCGGCGCAAAAGTGAGCGATCCCGTGCAGAATTATTTAGCGGATGTCTTTACCGTTGCGGTCAATCTCGCCGGGTTGCCCGCCGTTTCCATTCCGGCCGGCTTTAGCGAAGGTCTACCCGTGGGCATGCAGATCATCGGCAAACATTTTGCTGAAGCAAGACTCTTAAATGTCGCCCATCAGTATCAACAACTGACTCACTGGCATTTGGCCAGTGCTCAATTAAGGGGTTAACTATGGCATGGGATACTGTCATCGGCCTTGAAGTGCATGTTCAGTTAAAAACACAGGCCAAGCTGTTTTCAGGTTCAGCCAATGCTTTTGGCGGCAAGCCCAATACTCAGTCGTCCTTCATTGATGCCGGGTTGCCGGGTGTTTTACCTGTTCTTAATCAGCAAGCCGTCATCATGGCCATTCAGTTTGGGCTTGCGATTGGCGCGACGATTAATCCCTTGTCTTATTTTGAGCGCAAGAACTACTTTTACCCCGATTTGCCTAAAGGCTATCAAATCAGTCAGTTTCAATCCCCCATTGTCAGTCAGGGTACACTTCAGGTGGACATGGGCGATGCGCCGATGAAGACTGTCACCATTGTCAGGGCTCATCTTGAAGAAGACGCGGGAAAATCCATTCATGATGCACAGGCCGATTTTACCGGCATTGATTTAAATCGCGCCGGCACCCCCCTGCTGGAAATTGTCACAGCCCCCTGCCTCTACTCAGCCGAAGAGGCGGTTAATTACTTAAAAACCCTTCATCAACTGGTACGCTTCCTTGGTATTTGTGACGGCAACATGCAGGAAGGGTCGTTCCGGTGTGATGTCAACCTGTCGCTAAAACCACACGGGTCACCAAAACTGGGTACCCGCACCGAATTGAAAAACTTGAATTCGTTTCGTTTTATTGAGAAGGCCATTGCCTATGAGCAGGCCAGACATCAGGATTTACTGGAATGCGGACAGGCAGTGATTCAGGAAACACGTTTGTTTGATCCCAATACCGAAACCACCCAGGTTTTACGCAGCAAGGAAAACGAGAATGATTACCGTTATTTCCCTGATCCTGATTTGCTGCCCATTGCCATCCATGACGAACAATTAGCAGAAATAAAAAAAACCTTGCCGCCCTTGCCTGCGGCAATCAAAGCCCATCTCCAGGGACTTGGTCACCTCAATGCGGATGATATCCAATTCCTGCTGGCTGCACCCGCCACCTACCATTATTTTGAAGCAGTGCGGGAACTCAGCCAGGCGGATGAAAAAATCATCGTCAATTGGCTGAAAGGCACTTATGCGGCGGCCTTGAATGAGGTGAATGAGTCCTTTGAAAATCCCAGGATATCCGCATCACAGCTGGCGCCCCTCCTTGACTATGCCAGTAAGAAAACGTTTTCCGCTAACGTCCTTAAAGCGATTTTTAATCACCTCTGGCAGGGGCAAGGCACGGTAGACGCCATTATTGCCAGGGAAGGATACCAACCCGTGCAAAACGATCCCCTGCTCGAGGCTCTGGTTAAGCGCACCGTTGAACAATACCCCCAGCAAGCGGCTGATTATCGCGCCGGTAAAGAAAAACTGCTGGGATTCTTTGTCGGGCAGATCATGAAAGAGACCAAAGGGCAGGCGAATCCCGAACAAATCAACCAGCTTCTTAAAAAATACCTCTAGGCAGTAACCTGCACTTAGGCAGGTCACGCCACCGGTTTTAGTATGGTTTCACGATCACCGTCGTTCCAATGTCGATGAAGTTTTCGTTTAACCATTTCGCTGCACTGGGAAGAACCCGCACACACCCATGACTGGCGTTGTAATTGGGTACTTCGTATGCGGCATGGATGGAGTATCCGCCATGGAAGTGCATGCAATAGGGCATTTTTGCACCGCCGCCAGTTTCGATGGGGTAAATGCTGGACGTGCATTCAGGTCCTTTTTTAGAGTAAACGCGGAACGTACCGGTTACAGTGCGGCAACCCCGGCCGACGTCTTCACAGAAGTCCTTACCGCCAGAAGCGCTTCCGGTTTTAATGCGATTGCCTTGCGCATCATAGGCTGCCCAGGCAGTTGCTTTGGGGTCAAAAATGAACACCTTTTTACCCGTGGCTGGACGCGTTTCGGGGAAATGGGCAATCCCTTTCCTGTCTGCAGCCATGGACAGTGTATGATGAGTATAACCCGCATCATCCACAACCACGGTTGACCTGTCCATGGATCCGCAACCAGCAACCAGGACACACATCGGGCCCACAACCAGTAGCTTTTTCATTGTTATATCCTCCCTCTTTTTTTGTTTTATCGGGAGGACGATGAATAAGTTTAGATCTTTTTTTAAATTTTTTTAACTGTTTGTTTTTTCAAGAAACTTTTTGATCAATTTTTGATCTTTTAGGGTGTCTTCCGGAAGAAGGGCGAGAATGGCCAGCTTTAATTGCTTATCACTGCATTCAAAACAACCGCCGCGTGCAGGCATCGCATTTACCCCTGTATCGGCGCGTTGAAATAAAAGCTCAAGTCCGGCTTTAAGGCGCGGCTCCCAGTCCTTGGCCTCTCCGATTTTAGGCGCACCCAGTTCAATCACAGCTTTTACCGCATGGCAATTGGCACAATAATGATCGGCAATCTGCCGGCCTTCATCCGGTCGTCCTTTCACTTCATTCAGAAAATCCTGAGGGTGATGACTGGCAGCCCAGAGAGGAGTCGATACTAATAATAAGAGCTTTAAGAGAAAACGCATCATTAATCACTTTAGTAAGTCCACGAGTATCATAAGCGATGCGGGTTTAAGTATAAAGAGGCCCATCCCATGCGTCTGCGCAAAGAAAAACATCCCTGATTAAAACCATGCTGTGCCGCACCTCCCTGACCCGCAGTAGGTAACCTACGGATGCCGCCCCATCATGAATGCCATAAAGAAGCGCCTTTGCCTCGACAAATAATCATTTTTAAGTCCTTGTTCCTAAATAATTAATAAACCTGGTCTGGCTTTTGCATAGCTAAGCCAGTCAGTTGAGCAGGAGTACCGAGAGTGAAACGGATTTTAGCCGTGTTAGTGTTTTTCCTCAGCGCCCCGTGGGCAGCCGCCCAGGAGAATCAATCCCATGAGGTGCTTAAACAGCACATTGAAAGCTATCTGCTTAGCCAATTAACCGTGCAATACGAAGGCACCGTCAAGGTCAGTACCGAATCAATCGACCCAAGGCTGCAATTAAAACGTTGCGCCGATGACAAACTTGAGGTGTTTAATCCCTATAAATCCGCTTTAACAGGATCCACCACCATGGGCATCCGCTGTCAAGAAATTGACAACCATTGGACGCTTTATATTCCTGCCCGCATCAGCATTGAGAAGCCCGTTCTTGTTGCCAGGCGCAATCTGATTCGCGGGACAGTCATTGGCGAGGGCGATGTGCAATTGGTGCCGATGGATATTTCTCAATTAAAACAAGGGTATTTCTCTGATTTAACCGAGGTGACAGGCCAAGTCGCCACCTACACCATTTATCAGGGCAGTCCGATACAACCCCGCGCGCTGGGAAACCAGATTCTGATTCATAAGGGAGAACAGGTCAGTATTCAGGCAGTCAGTGAATCCTTTAAAATCACCATGGTGGGCGTTGCCTTAAATGACGGGTCTTTGAATGACGTCATCCGGGTCAAAAACTTAACGTCCAAAAAAACCGTCGAGGGGCGGGTCAGCGGCAAAAGCGTGGTTCAAGTCAGCCTGTAGCAGGCTTGCGATGCAGTGTTTTGTCAGGGTAAGATGTAAAAAAGGTTAAAATTTAACCGAAAATAACTAAAGATTTCGCATGAGGAGCCGATAAGAATGGAGAGCGTAATCGAGAGAAATGCTATGGTCAATTCAATCAACGAGACAGGTAACTTCAAGCGCGTGGATACTGAATCCCGCGTACAGCGCCTGCAAAATCAGAAAGAGGGTGAATCTGTCTCCACAGAAGCAAGTTCTGTCAACTTAAGTGATGCCTCTCAGCAATTGGCAACCCTGAAAGACATAATCCTCAAAGAACCGGATGTGGATAACGCCCGTGTTGAATACCTGAAGGAATTACTCCATTCTGGACGCTATGAGATATCGAGCAGTAAAATAGCGAAGAAAATGTTTGATGATATTCAACTGGCTTAAGGATTATTATGACAAAGGTGCAAATGGATTTATCTGCTTTACTGGAACAGGAAATAACCCATCTCGATGCTTTAATTTCGCTGTTACTCCGTGAAAAAGACATCCTGGTCAATCGAAAATTTGACGAACTTGAAGAAATATCAAACCAAAAACAAGCGCTTTGCGCTCAATTGGAAGAAAGCGCAAGGCAACGTATCCAGGTGATCGGAGCCCAGGCCAATGCGTCCGATTATAAAACGGCACTTGGGATTTACCTTAAACAACTCAGTCAGAACGAGGCCAGTACGATTGAGTCACTGAATAAAACACTGGCTGACAAATTAACCCTCTGCCGTGAGTACAATACCATCAATGGTCAGGTTATCACCACCAACATCATTACCCGCCAGGAAATGATTGGCGCGCTCACTGGTCAATCCATGACTGCTGCTCCCAATGTATACACCGCCTCAGGCAACGTCAAACCCGGCTCTGACTCCGGCCATCACCAGAAAGCCTGATATTTAATGCCAAGCCGGAGCAGAACACCTGTTCCGCACCCCTTTGATCATTTTTAATGCAACTACTATGCTTTAGGCGAAGCAAATGGATTGGTTTTGCTCAATTCACTCGATCAAGGAGGATATTATGAAACGCTTACCCCTCATTGCAAGCGTATTAGTCGCTCTCTGCCTGCCTTTGCATAGCTTAGCCAAACAAAACAACGGCGGCGTTGAGGATTTAAAAGGAGTCTGTGAATTATCCGGCGGGCAGTGGCATGGGTCGGAAAGCGGCAACTGGGCCTGTTGCTGGCCTGATTGGGGCTGCTATGGCTGCGTGAACAGTCACTGCAAAATGAAGTGTGATACCCAGCGCTGCAAAGACGCCAATTCAACGCTAAATCCTGGTGCCGGTCAAATCAAACTTAAACAAATCGCGCCCGGTGGCATGCTTGCACCCATAATCCCGGATAAAAAGGGTGTAAAAACCAACATTAAGTCCAATGCCACACCAGCAGCCGTTCAATGATAACCCGGTCGGGCCTCCTGGCCCGACACGGCCCACCAGAAAGCCCAATAATTGACCAAAATGAGTTTGTTGCTATATGATTATCGATTTCCTGGGCATCATTGAGGCAACCATGTCAAAAAACATATTATTCCGTTTTCTTTCTTATCGAAAAAAAAGAAAAAAAAATGAGCTTGAACGGGCCGAATCCGTTACTCTCAAACAGACACTCGACAAAAAGAACTACTTTTTAATTGCACTTCCTCCCATAGACTATCGTTTGGACCATAAAGACCAAACCTATAGCCTGATTAAACACCATGTCAGTGTTTATGAAAATGAATCGCAGGCCAATGTGCATTTGAGTCAGCTTCATTACACAGCTGATTTTACTGACTCAAGCGGCAGCGACTACCGGCTTCATGTCTATTACAACAACAAAGATCAGGTGGTGTCCGGACCGCACTTCAGCATGAGAGTCGGCCAAAACAAATATCGGGAATTGGATTTGTCCTCCGTAAGCCAGGAGTTACTCACGCTGGCAGAAACATCCATCCATGACGTCATTGTTGAAATCAGGGAAAAATATTTACAGACCTATAATCAGTTGGAGCTGGAATATCAACGTCTGGACAACCAATGCAGCCTTCTTTATGAAGTACGAGAGAGTAAACGGGCAGAGTACCTGACCAAGTTAAAAAACTTCATTAAAATAACTCATAATTTAGCCACGTTGACTTCGCATAATCATTATGCACAAAAACACCTCTTTCTCACGCGTATGCTAAAGACCGCGGAGGACGTTAATCCTGATGTGAACGCGGTGCTTGACGCACCAATGACTGCAGCATCGAGTCATGCTTCCTCCAATTCCGGCAAAAAAAATAATGCGTCAAAACGGGAAGCACCCCAGGCTTCGGGCAACGCAAAGGCGAAACGGAAAACGGAAGCTTTGAAAAAAATCAACCTGGGATTGGGGGAAATTGAGAAGCAGGTTGATAGACTTGCAAAACAGTTTGCAAGCCTCACCTCTGCTGAATCATCGTCCAGAGATGAACTGGCATACACCCGAAGCCTTGCTGATTTGTGGGCTCGCTGCAATCAATATTCGCTCGAAGCAGATTTGATGCTACCCTCACAGACTTCCATCGGCAATTCACAATGCCTGAACAAACTGCAACAATTAACCCCAAGTCTTGAAAAGGCCTGCAAAGAGCATTTTTTATATTTATTAAAAACAAAACAGTTCACCGCTGCGAAACTCCTGCAAAACTTCCATTATCTGCTGGATATGAACAGGCTTTGCTCCGCTTTGGAGAACAATAACGCGGAATTACTGGATTTCATTCTTACGCATGGCGATGACCTGGTACTGGACAATCAGGTTCTTATTATTAACAAAAAGAAATACACCAATGCTGTTTCTTTCTGTTATGAAACGCATTCCGTCGACTGCCTTGCCATCTTAATCAAGCATGATGCATCCCTTTTAATCCCTGATAGCCGCGGCCTGCCACTGGCTTATTGCCTGTTAACGGAACCCGGACACCCACTGAAGGGCGTATTGACTGCTTGCCCTGAGAAAACGACATCATCCAGTGCCTTTTATTTTGCTTTGAAAAATGCCCTGCGCTGTTATCTCGATGCGCATACGCTTTCCTCTGAGGTAAAAAAGCAAATCAGCGCCGCCATTGCCTATTATCAGATACAGGCTCACGATCTGCTTTTCAATCGCGACCTGGGCATCCTGGCACAACAGGGTGACTACTCCATCAGTGCGATTACGCTTTTAATGACTAAACCCTTACCGCTTGACTTGCTGGAGGACGAAACGATTCAACTCGCTTACAGTCAATGCATCGAGCGTGCGGTGCGGCATTTCAAATCCCTGCGGCCCAAAGCCAGAATGGAACTGGTTAAATGTTATCATGCCAGTTTAAATGATTTGTCGCAATTATTTCGTTCCAACGACGTTCCAGACACTGATCACCCTGCCAAAATAAAGTTTTTGCAACAGTACCTTTATGATGTGGAAATCCTCTGGGAGGATATGAGCAACTGTGCCCGCGGAATTAGAAAAGCCAACTCCGCTCATGCCCAGCAGCAAGTTCACGCCAACCTTGAAGAAGCGATTAACAACCTGTCCAGCCGGTATAATCTGCCCATGCAATCTTCCTTGACAGACGACACCAGCCTTGAGGAATCCGAGGAAAGCTCATCCCCCGATGGTTGGCTGGATGATTTTACTTCGCTTGTCTCCCCGCCAGCACAAACGAAGTCAAGCTGGATGAATTTCTTTACGCCACGTCCAACCGACGAAAAATTGCCCTCCAATCAATCTGCTCCCACGGCAGAGAAAAAACAGGAACAGGGCAATGTAACCAGCAAATCATTAAGCCATTCTTAAAAAACATCGCCTGCCGGATTCCGGCAGGCCTAATTCCTTAGCGCGCCTGCATACGCAAGGCGCCATCCAGACGGATGACTTCGCCATTCATCAGCTCATTTTCAATGACGTGAATCGCCAAACCCGCGAATTCATCCGGTCTGCCAAGGCGCTTGGGAAAGGTTACTGTGGCAGCAAGACTGTCCTGCACCTCCTGGGGCATGGTCAGCAATAAGGGAGTTGCGATTAAACCGGGCGCAATGGTGTTCACGCGGATGGCATGCTGAGCCAATTCCCGTGCAGCCGGCAACGTCATGGCCACTACCCCTCCTTTCGAAGCGCTGTAAGCCAATTGGCCAATCTGCCCCTCATAGGCGGCGATGGATGCCGTATTGATGATTACTCCCCGCTCCTGACTGGCCGGTTCCAAATCGAGTGTCGTCATGGCATGGGCTGTCACCCGCATGACATTAAATGTCCCGACCAGATTAATGTCAATGACCTGTTTAAATGCAGCGAGAGGCATGGGACCTTCTTTTCCTACCATGCGTTTAGCCGGGGCAATACCGGCACAGTTAATCACAATCCGCGGCACGCCAACCCGGTGAATGGTTTCCTGCAGAGCATGCTCCACCTCGGTTTCCGAACTGACATCGCAGGGTATTGCGGTCCATTCGCCCGGATTTAACTGCTCAACCACCTTATCCCAGATCACGACGTTGACTCCGCGCTGCGATAATGCGTCAGCACACGCTTTTCCCATACCCGAGGCGCCGCCGGTAATGACGGCGATTTGATTATCCAGATTCATCGATTGTTTTCCTGACTATTGTTTTAAATAAGCGTTACTCAATGCTTTAAATTCAGGGGTGCCTGCCTGCCCTACCCATTCGAAAAAAACCATTTCGGAGGTAACCAGTTCAATCCCTGCCTGCTTCATGCGCTTTAAACCGTATTTTAAATCCTGGTCATGACGGCTGCTTACAGCATCCACGGCAACATATACCTGAAAACCCGCTTCCAGCAAATCAACGGCTGATTGTAAAACACAGACGTGGGCTTCAATGCCCATCAAAATCACCTGATTTCTGGCCAGGGCGGTCAGGCTGTCTTTAAACAGGGGCTCGCGCCAACTGGAAAAATGAACCTTGGATAACGTTTTATGACCTGACTGCAGGGGTTTAACCGTACTGCCTAAACCGCTTGGGTATTGCTCGCTGATTAACACAGGCACCTCCAGCTCTTTCGCCAGTCTCATCAACCATTGACACCGCGCTATCGTTTTTTCCGACTCCAGCACAAACGGCGCCAGTTTTTCCTGAACATCGATTAGCAACAGACAGGAATCATCCTTTTTAAGCAGCATGCGTGCTCTCCTTGTGTTTTTTCAATGGCAATCATGGCAAAAATTGCGTTGTGAGACAAATTTTTATTGACAGAAATCAACCGGCATAATTACAATGAAATAATGTTCTATTACGTTAATACATTATTATGAAACATCAGCACAGCGACAAAACCCAGGCAATCCATCATCTCATGCAAGCCATCAGTGTTTTGCAGAATGAAAACGAAGCGGCGGCCTTTTTTAATGATTTGTGCACGCCCGCCGAGTTGGAAGCCATGGCTGATCGCTGGCAGGTCGTCCCCTTACTGCGTGAAGAATTGCCTTACCGCACCATTCATTATCAGACAGGGGTCAGTGTGACAACCATTACCCGGGTTGCACGCTGCCTGACCCGAGGAACAGGGGGGTATTCACTTATCGCAGAACGGTTGGAGCAGTCTTGAAAACACGTATTCGTATCGCCTTACAGAAAAAAGGTCGTTTAGCCCAGGAGTCACTGACTCTTTTACAACGTTGTGGTTTAAAATTCCGCCTCAAAGACAATGCCTTGCTCACGCACGTCGATAATTTTCCTATCGACTTGCTTTTTGTCCGTGATGATGACATTCCAACGCTGGTATTCGATGAACTCGCCGACGGTGGCATTGTGGGTGAGAATGTTTTGAACGAAGCGTCACTGGCCTGCAAAAACAAGCACTACAAGCTGGTGTTACCGCTGGGAAGCTGCCATTGCCGGCTTTCGATTGCAGTACCGGAAAACGGGGCTTACGATTCACCCGGCAGTCTGGATGGGAAACGCATTGCCACCAGCTACCCTCTGCTGCTGCAAAACTACCTTGATCAATACCGGATTACTGCAGATATCCTGCAATTATCGGGCTCGGTGGAAGTCGCGCCCAGACTCGGCATGGCCGATGCCATTTGTGATTTGGTTTCAAGCGGGCAAACCCTTGAGGAGAACAAATTGCGCGAAGTGGCAGTCGTCATGCACAGTCAGGCTGTGTTTATTCAGAGCACTCGACTTGTCCCTGATTCCCTGCAGGCCGTTTTTGATCTGTTAAAACGCCGCATTCAGGCTGTTCAACAGGCGCAGGAACGTAAATACATCCTGTTTCATGCCCCTAAACAGGCACTCGATACCATCTGTCGGCAATTACCGGGGGCAGAGTCGCCCACCGTGATCCCTTTACCCGCCACACCGGATAAAGTGGCGGTCCATGTTGTCTCCAGCGAAGGGATTTTCTGGAATACCCTGGAAAACATCCAATCCTTAGGCGCCAGTTCCATTCTGGTTCTTCCTATCGAAAAAATGCTGGAGTAATCACCATGTTGTCGATTTATACTGCCCAATCGCTGTCCCTTGAGGAAATTGAAAAATTATTCACCCGGCCTTTAAGTGAGGAGGATGTTGAATCTGCCGTACGCCCAGTCCTGAATGCGGTAAAGCAAGACGGCGATGAAGCCGTACTGGCTTTCACCCGGGAGTTTGACCGGGTTTTGGTCAATGAATTAACGGTGTCGTCCGACGAGATAGCCAATGCCCGCATTGACGCGTCAGCTTTAATGGCAATCGAGACGGCCATTGACACGATACGCTGCTACCATGAAGCCGTCAAACCGGAGACTAAACGGATATCAACCGCGCCAGGTGTTTGCATTGAGCGCCAATACCGTCCCATTCAGCGGGTGGGGCTTTATATCCCGGGCGGCAACAATACGCCGTTGATTTCTTCACTGCTGATGCAGGCCATACCCGCAGCCATTGCCGGGTGCCCACTAAAAATAGTCTGCACGCCGCCCGACAGGCTTGGCTGCATTAATCCGCACCTGTTAGTGGCCGCACGACTGTGCGGCGTTGATGCCGTTTACAAGGCGGGAGGCGCCCAGGCCATCGCGGCCATGGCTTATGGCACCCAATCCATTCCCAAAGTGGACAAATTGTTTGGTCCCGGTAACCGTTACGTCACTGAAGCCAAACGCTTAGTCAGCATGGAACCCATGGGACCTGCGATTGACATGCCGGCCGGCCCTTCCGAAGTTCTGATCGTGGCCGATGACAAAGCCAACCCTGATTTTGTCGCCGCTGATTTACTGGCGCAGGCGGAACACGGCGCCGATTCGCAATCGATCCTTCTTTGCACCTCAGTCGCTTTCGCGGAAGCAGTAAATCAATCGCTCATCCGGCAACTGCGACGATTAACACGCCAGGCCATTATTCAGCAGTCACTTAAGCACAGTTTTGCCCTTGTGAGTGCCTCACGGGAACAAACCCTGCACTGGGTTAATGAGTATGCCCCCGAACACTTGATCATCAATTGCCGGGATGCAGCGGACTGGGCATCGCAGATTCAGGCTGCGGGCACTGTCTTCCTTGGTCCCTGGGCCGCTGAAACACTGGGGGATTATGTGACAGGAAGTAATCACGTACTGCCCACAAACGGTTATGCGCGTCATCACAACGGCTTAAGCACGGAAGATTTTTTAACGAGGATGACAGTGCAAACCATTGATCCGCAGGGTCTTGTGTCCCTGGGTGAGGCCGCCTGCGTGCTGGCTTCTCTGGAAGGCCTTGATGCGCATGCCAACGCGGTGAAAATGCGCCTGACAACGATGGAGATTTAACATGTCAATTCTGGATTTGATTCGCCCGGATCTTAAAAACATAACACAGTATGTCCCGGATGGGGATAGGCAATCATGCCGCCTGCATGCCAATGAACTACCCTGGAGCCCAATCCAGTTAAACGAGGTCCCCCTGAATCACTATCCCAGTGCGTTTCAGATGAAGCGACTGGAGCAACGTCTGGCGCAATTGTATCAGGTCGATGAAGACCAACTGGCCATCACCCGCGGCAGTGATGATGGGCTTGATTTGTTAATGCGCCTTTTTCTTCGGGGTAGCAGCGACAGCATACTGCAATGCCCGCCCACGTTCCCCATGTATGCCTTCTATGCGCAATTGCAGCAGGCAGGGATTCGCAATTGCCCTCTGAACGCGGAAGATGAATTTCATTTTTCGCTGGACACTCTCCGTCAGCAATGGCAGCCGGATTGCAAACTCATCATGGTTTGCCGCCCCAATAACCCCACTGGCGGGCTGGTTGACCTGCAGACCGTCAGCGATCTATGTGAACAATGGGCTGGAAAATCGATGGTTATCGCGGATGAAGCCTACATTGAGTTTGCCCGGACAGAAAGTGCTGCGCGCTTAATTCCTCTTTACGACAACCTTATCGTGCTCAGAACCTTATCCAAGGCCTATGGCATGGCCGGTTTACGGGTGGGCAGCATCCTTGCCCAGGCGCCCCTGATTCAAGCCATCAAAGGCATCATGTCCCCCTTCCCTTTCTCCAGCGCCGTTTTGGACCTGGCTGAACAGGCGCTAAGTCGTCGGGACTGGTTTAGTGATACCGTAGAAAAAATTCTGGTTCAACGGGAAATTTTACACGTGCGTCTCAGTCAACACCACCTGGTTGACAAGGTCTATCCCAGCCGTACCAATTTCCTGCTGGTTAAAAGTCCTCATGCGCAGGCCTTACAGCACTGGTTTGCAGAACAGGGCATTGCGGTGCGTCATTTTCCCAATTCGCCCCTTTTACAATCCATGTTACGCATCACGGTAGGCGATGAACAGCAGAATAACCGGTTAATGGCAGCGCTTGACGCCTTCCCAAAACAATGAGTGATTTATGCAAAAAATACTTTTTATTGACAGAGACGGGACCCTCATTGAGGAGCCATCTGATTTTCAGGTGGACAGGCTGGAGAAAATCCGCTTGACCCAGGGCGTTATCCCAGCCCTTTCGCGGCTTCAGCAGGCCGGATTTCAACTGGTGATGGTCAGCAATCAGGATGGGCTTGGGACAGCGTCTTTTCCTGTCGACGCGTTTCAGTCCTGCCACGATTTTATTCTGGCGCTGTTTCAATCGCAGGGCATCGTCTTTAGCGACATCCTCATATGCCCGCACCGCGACGAGGACGCCTGTGGGTGTCGAAAACCAGCGACTGGTCTGCTTGACCGCTACCTCCAAAGCGGCAGGCTTGACAAAAGCAAGGCCTGGGTCATTGGCGACAGGGAAACGGATCGGCAATTGGCTGGGAATTTAGGCGTACCTTTTTTGCCGATTAATCAAAACCAGGGCTGGGATCAGGTTGTGACGCGCCTGTTAACCCGGCAAGCGTCACTTACCCGCCGTACGCGTGAAACGGCTATTGCCTTGCAATTAACCTTAGACAGTGACGAAGACAGCCGCATTGACACACCGATTGCTTTTTTCAGCCACATGCTGGAGCAAGTGGCGCGGCACGGTGGCTTTAGCCTTACACTGGAGGCTCGCGGCGATACTCACGTTGATGAACACCATCTGGTGGAAGATACGGCCTTAATTCTGGGCGAGGCCTTGAAACAGGCGTTGGGTAACAAGTGCGGCATTGCCCGTTATGGCTTTACCCTGCCCATGGATGAGTCCCTGGCCTCGCTGGCCATTGATCTGGGTGGCCGCGCCCATTGTGCCTTTGACGCGCCTTTTACCCGCGAAGCCGTCGGAGGACTGGCTACCGAAATGGTGCCGCACTTTTTCCAGTCGCTGGCCAGCGCGCTGGGGGCAAGTCTTCACATTCAGGTCAAAGGACAAAACCACCACCACATGATCGAAGCCTGCTTTAAAGCCTTAGGCCGTGCCCTGCGCCAGGCCATGGCTGTTGAGGGTTTAAGCTTACCAACCACCAAAGGTGTTTTATGATTGCTGTCATCGATGCCACAGGCAATAACTTAACGTCGCTAGGCAATGCGCTAACCCGTTTGGGCTATGACTATCGCCTGACTCACGACCAGGCCGTGATTGCCGACGCAAGCCACGTGATTTTACCCGGTGTGGGCGCGGCGAAAGCCGCGATGCAGGCTCTGGCAGACAAAGGTTTAATTGCCCCCCTGCGACAGCTTAAGCAACCGCTTTTAGGCATTTGCCTCGGCATGCAGTTATTGTTTGAGCACAGCGAGGAAGGCGATGTCGAAGGGCTTGGGGTATTGCCCGGCCGAATCAAGCGTTTGCCAGTTAAAGACGACTGCCCGGTACCGCACATGGGCTGGAATAAACTGCACTGGTGCAGGGACACGCCTTTAGCCACAGGGCTGACACCCCAGGACTATGTTTATTTTGTGCATGGCTATGCCCTGTTCGACAGCGAATGTGCCGCGGCCTATTGTCACTACAGCGAGCGCTTTACTGCCGTAGTCCAAAGAGGAACGGTTTTTGGCATGCAGTTTCATCCGGAAAAATCAGCCCGTGCGGGCCTCACCTTACTTTCTAATTTTTTACAGATGGAGTCATAATGTTACTCATACCTGCCATTGATATTCAACAAGGTCACTGTGTTCGCCTGCAACAGGGTGATTTCAGTAAAACCACGGTTTACCCCAAATTACCACAGACTTTAGCTCAGCACTACTGCCAGCAAGGCGCGAGACGCCTGCACATTGTGGATTTGGATGGCGCTCAATCCGGTGCTATTCAGCAGTTGTCAGTCATCAAAGCGTTGCAGTCTGTGGGCGCCCGCCTGCAGGTCGGCGGCGGCATGCGCCGTTTGGCAGACGCCCAAGCCTGCCTTGAATTAGGCGTAAGCGAACTGGTTATCGGCAGCATTGCCGTCAGTGATCCGGTCAAAGCGTCGCAAATCATTCACTACTGCGGACCCGAAAACATTGTTCTGGCTGTCGATGTCCGCTTAATTGACGGCATTCCAAGGCCCGCGATTCATGGTTGGCAGACCGACACTGCCTTGTCATTATGGGATGTGATTGAGCAGTACCGGCGACAGGGAGTCAAACAGGTTTTATGCACTGACATTGCGAAGGATGGCATGATGTCAGGCCCGAACTTTGCGCTCTACGAAGAGGCGCTTCAACGATTCCCTGACATGGCCTGGCAAGCGTCCGGCGGCATCCGTCACCACCAGGATTTAAACAGACTGAAAACCATCGGTCTGTCTGCCGCCATCCTGGGCCGGCTGTTGTATGAAACGGATTTTGATTTGCGCACCGCGCTGATGGAGGCTGTCGTATGTTAGCCAAACGCATCATTCCCTGTCTTGACGTACGCAACAATCAGGTGGTGAAAGGCGTGCAGTTTCGTAATCACCGCGTGGTTGGCGACATTCTTGAACTGGCTGCCTGTTACAGTGATCAGGGGGCTGATGAACTGGTTTTTTACGACATCACCGCCAGCAGCGACCAGCGTTCGGTTTCTGAAAACTGGGTCAATCAGGTTGCCGCCACCCTGACCATCCCTTTCACTGTGGCCGGCGGAATTCGTACCCTGGACCAGGCGCGCCGCATTCTCAATGCCGGTGCGGATAAAATTTCCATCAATAGCCCAGCCCTGGAAACACCGGATTTAATTGATAAACTGGCCCACGCCTTCGGCAGTCAATGCGTGGTGGTGGGTGTCGATAGCCAATGGGTTGACGGCGATTATTATGTTTACCAGTACACGGGAGACGAGAATAAAAGGCAAAACGCTCGCCGCAGGACCTGTGATTGGTTAAGGGAAGTGCAGGAACGGGGGGCAGGCGAAGTGGTGTTGAACTGCATGCGCGCGGATGGCATGCGCACAGGGTATGATCGGGTGCAATTGACCGCCGCTCGCGAGCTGCTGTCCATTCCTCTCATCGCCTCCGGCGGCGCCGGTGATGCGTATCATTTCGTCGAGGTTTTTCAACAATGCCGGGTGGACGGCGCCTTGGCCGCCAGCTTATTTCATGAGCAGCGATTAAGCATTGCTGACGTTAAAAACACACTTGCTCAACACAACATTGAGGTGCGACCATGTTAAACCATTTATCGACGCCGCTTGACTGGCAAAAGATGGCAGGACTCATGCCGGTGATTGTGCAACATTACGAAGACGGCCAGGTCCTGATGCTCGGTTACATGAATGAAGAAGCGCTGCGGGTAACGCTTGAGACGCAACTGCTCACTCTGTACAGCCGCAGTAAACAGCGCCTGTGGCAGAAAGGCGAAACCTCGGGCAATACCATGACGGTCATGGCAATCAGTACTGACTGTGACCAGGATGCTCTTCTTGTTCAGGTAAAACCTGAAGGTCCAGCCTGTCATTTAGGCTTTACCAGTTGTTTTCAACCGTCAAATGACAGGCCGCTTGCCTTTTTAGCGGCATTGATTGCGGTTATTCAACAACGCGCAACCGCAACGGATTCACCCAGTTATACCCGGCAATTGCTGCTGAGCGGCACCGCACGCTGTGCGCAAAAGGTCGGAGAAGAAGCCGTTGAAACAGTCATTGCGGCAGTCAAAGGCGATCGCCTTGAATTGGTTAATGAAAGTGCGGATTTGCTTTATCATCTGCTTGTACTGCTTAACGCCTGTGACGTCAGTTTTTATGCGCTGCTCGATTGCCTTAAAGAACGAAACAGAAAACGACACAACCAATAAGGAATTTTCATGTTGATTTATGAAGTCAATTTAACGGTCGATGCAGCCATTGTTGAAGCCTTTATCGGGTGGTTAAAACCTCACATTCAGGAACTGCTTGCCTTTGAGGGCTTTTTGAACGCCACCGTGTCCATGGACAGCGAATCTCAGACGGGTGAACGCCGCACGCTGGTCGTGCATTATTACTTAGCGAGCGAAGACCATTACCGCAATTACATCCGGGATCATGCTCCCAGGATGCGGCAGGATGGTATTGACCGTTTTGGCAGTCAATTCACCGCCACCCGTCGCTTACTTACGGTGCTAAACCGCTATGCTGTTGAATCGGATTAAACCACAGCGAGCAACACCGCAGTCAGGTAATTGCCCTCGGGAAAGGATGGCAGCGTAGGATGGCAACTTGCCGGTCCAAAAATGCCGACTAGCCGAACCTGTTTGCCGACCATGGCCGCCTGACCGGCAGCAAGGGCTGCAAATTCCTGGGCTGACAAAGCCGATGAACAATTGCAGGTCATCAACAGCGACCCCGGCACCATGGCCTTAAATACTTCCCGATGCAGGAAGCGGTAATAGTTTTTCGCGCGATTCAAATCGCGTCTCGAGGGCACAAGCTTTGGCGGGTCAAGGATAATCAAATCATAATCGCCTGCCTGAGCCAGGTAATCACGGGCATCCGCCGCAACCCATTCCACCTGATTCACTCCATTTAACTGGGCATTGCGTATGGCTTGTTCAATGGCCGGTTTGGAACTGTCAACAGCCGTGACTTTCAAGGCTCCTGCTTTAGCCGCATGCAAGGCAAAACCGCCAGTGTAGGAATACAGGTCAAGTACCTTTTTGCCTTTGGCGAGCGCCGCAATGCGCTGGTGGTTTTCCCGTTGGTCAATGAACAAGCCGGTTTTTTGTGCGGTTGAAAAATCAATCTGGAAACGCACGCCGCCCTCGACTATTTCCGTTACCCGGGGATTAATCGCTTCAGCTTCTGCCTCCCAGCCATCCTGACTTAAGGGTTTACTCTGCGAAAGCCAAATCACCTCATCACAGGGTATGATTTCCTGAAGGCAGGCAATGATCTCGGGCCGCTGCGCCTCTACCCAATAAGCAGAACTCGAAACGGCGCAGCAGGTATTGAAGCAATCAATGGTCAAACCCGACAAGCCATCGGCTTCACTGTTGAACAGGCGGTAGGCGTTGGTGGTTTCATTAGGTAGGTTTAAGGCTTGCCTCAGGGTAAGGGCTTGCCGAAGCCGGTGTTTAACAATGCCTGCAAACGAAGAGCAGTCGATTTTTTCAAATGCCAGAGCCAGAACCCGGACACGGTAGAGGGAATGTTCGTTATAAACACCAGTCCCTACCAGCGCTCCCTCGGCGTTCAGGATAGACACCAGTTCACCGGTTTGCAGGTGGCCGGTTGTTTTGGCAATGGCCTTGGGAAATATCCAGGGATGTCCACGCAAGATACTGGACTGTTTGCTCTGTTCAAGTACAACTGAGGCATTCATTTAACTATTTCCCAAAAATGAAAAGTGGGCTAATCTACACCAGAGTATTTAACCGCCGCAAGGCCATTATTATAACAAGAGGTGTATTATGAAAGCTAACTTTACCAAACCAGTCTCCATTTTAGCCAGCCTGCTGTTTTGTAAAGTAGCGATGGCAGGCCCCTGGTACACCGGTCCCTTGCTTGCTCCTTCTGGCCATACCATCCCTAAAGGCCATACCAATCTTGAAACCTATCTGTTTTACAATGACAATGATGGTGTTTACGACAAGCATTGGAAATTAACGCACACGCCAGCCAATATCAGTACCATCATTAACCCTATTTTTTCGCACGGTTTAACCGACCGGCTGGATATACAGTTCATCCTGCCTTATGCCTTTAATCGCTTTCGGGGGAGTTCCTCGCACAAGGTCAGCGACACAGCCGTGACCTTAGGCTATCAGGTGCTTGAACAAAAGGACTCCAAATGGCGTCCTGATCTGCGGTTTACTGTTCAGGAAACCTTGCCCACCGGTCAATACGAACATTTAAGTCCATTTGCCAATGGAACCGACGCCTCCGGGATTGGCAGCTATCAGACGGCTTTAGCTCTTAATTTCCAGCACTTAAAGCCCTTTAATGACACCATTTACCTGCGGACACGTTTAAGCTTGGCCTACATGCACGCCAATGACGTCAGACTGCGTGGTTTCAACACCTTCGGCGGCGCACTGGACACCGATGCGACTCTGGATCCAGGTGATCTGGTCAGTCTTGATTTGGCAGGTGAACTCAGTTTGACTCAGCATTGGGTCGCCGTATTGGAAGGCTATGTCGCTAACCGTCAGGCAACAACCTTCAGAGGCAATCCCGGCACCACAGCCGCCGGCCTGCCGGCGCCTTTAGGCCATGGTACTGTCGATCAGATTACCTATGCACCCGCCATTGAATACAATTTCAATGAGAACATCGGTTTAATCGGCGGCGTGTGGAAAAGTGCCGCCGGTAAAGACACGGGCGAGTTTACCTCCTATGTACTGGCATTGAATGCCTACTGGTAATCAGGACCTCGAGGATCTGCAATAAAATGCTGCCAGCTTTCGGGTTGGCAGACTTTCCGTTACACATCCGGATTTTAATGGCGCCGCACTGGGATTCGCACCCTATCGCAGTCTCCATTAAACATGATAGCATCGCCTTTTTGCTGATAAGGAACAATCATGTGGTTTAGTAATGCCCTCGTCTATAACTACGAATTAAACGAACCCGTCGATTTCAATGCCGCGCTGAGTGAAGAACGGTTAAAACCCTGCCCGCCCCATGCCCGATTTATTTATGGCTGGCTGCCGGCTTATCAGGATGAACTGGTTCAGGAAGTGGCCGGTGTCAATCACTTTTGCCTGGGTAAAGAAGAGCGTATCCTGCCGCGAGGCGTCATCAACCGTCTCCTGGCTGAAAAAGTCCAGGCTCTGGAAACGCAGCAGGGCCGTTCGATCAAACGCGCTGAAAAAGCCCAATTGGCAGAAGATCTTGAGTTTGAACTACTGCCCAAATCGTTTTGTGTCCAAAAACGGTTGCCCGCCCTGCTTGATACAAGCTGCCAGCGTCTCATTATCAACACGGCCAGCGAAAATCAAGCGTCCCAACTCCTTGCGCTGCTGCGCAAATCAATACCCGGAATTCAGCTGGAGCCCTTGTTTCACCCCGAAAATTTAGCGGCACGTTTTGCTGAATGGATTTCGGAGCCGGGTTCTTTACCAAGCCCCTTCCAGTTAGCGTCTGACTGCTTGCTTTTTTCACCAGGTGATGAAAAAAAGCGCGTCAATTGCAAAGGCTATGAGTTACCGGCCGAAGAGATTATCACGCTGTTATCACAGGGTTTGGTCGCCGCTGAAATTTCATTAATCTGGAATGAGCGCATTCAATTGACGCTGACCCATGAATTGACCTTCAAACGCTTGAAATGCCTGGATTACCTGATTGATGAATTCAATGACATCAGTCAACTTGAAGAAAACTACATGCAACGCGACGCTGCCCTCACGTTATTATGTGGCGAATTACGTGCCTTAACCAATGACCTGATGAATGGACTTCAGCAAAAATCCACAAACGCAATTGCCCCATCCCTCGAAAAAGAAGCGTTTCCCGCCTAGCCGCATGGGGCGGCAGGGGTGGCTCACGCTTTCCCTGCCATACTTTCCCCTGCCCTGGCCCGTAAATCAATCAGCGACAGACCGCGAATTTCCCCTTCTTTCGCCGTGAAGTGAATGGCGGTGGAAACCCCCGCTGTGGTGATGTAGAGATGGTATTTTCCCGGTACCAACCCGGTCGCATAAAATTCACCGGCCGGTGTCACGGTTAACGGGATGACGGGATGATACCAGGGATCGGATTGTTTGATGGTATTGGTTTCATCCAGGGTTAATACAATATTACCGTATTGCAGCCCACGCCAGGGAAGCACGCGACCTACGACGCCAGTGCCCGGGCTGTGTGAACGCTTGACCAATACCACTGGCCCCACACGCTGAATTGACCGATTATCCACTGGAATGACGACGGGTTGATAGCCTGGGAGCGCGAACGTCAACGAACGTTCGGCTGCCTGAGCCACAAAATAACCCTCCGGGTCCAAGGGTACATTGCTCTGCACCATGCCCAGGGGCTCCGGTCCCCGAATAATCACTTGCCCGTACACGATAGGAAATTTTTTCTCCCGGCTCAGTTGGCTGGCCTGCTCATCCAGCAACAATGCCAACTCCCTGTTGCCTCGCTCGGCAAGCCATTGCAACCAGTGGTTAAAGTGGGCACTGACTGCTTCGGGTGGCAACTCCAGATGCAGTTTATCCCAGGCATTCACTTCGTCGCGCACGCGATAGGCTATAGCCAGTTGCGCTTCACTCAGGGTGTCAGTCAGGTGATATTTCTCCTTAAGCAAGGCCGCCTTGTTTTTAGCTTCGGCGTGTTGGGAACTGGATAAGCCCTGTTGGTAAAAAGAAAGCAGTGTGTTTTTATCCGGATACCGCTCGGGCAGTAAGCCAACATAAATCAGTTGCCAGGCAAGCGCCATGATACGATCTTTTTTCAGCGTGGTGCCAAAATAATAATTTCTGCCTAAAGACCAGGCCTGATAAAGCTGGTAGTCGCGGCGTAAGGAAGGAATGTCTTCAGCAGTCAGGGCTGGACTGGACCAACCCTGGCTGCTGAATAGCAGAGCCAACAGCCCACAGACTGCGTGGCGAAGCCCTTTTTTAACTGAGCGCGCTGTCATTGAGGGGTTGGTTCGGGTATGTGGCATTGTAAACTGCCAGGGCATCAGCCGCTGCTTTTGTTAATCCCAAAGCCAGATTGGATTTATACAGCAACACCAACCCCGGCTGAGCGGCAGGCGCCTGCGGGTAGTTTTTGACTAAATAGCTCGCACGCTCGGCCGCGGCCACGTATTTTTTACGCTCAAAGAAATATTTCGATGCATTCAGTTCTCTTTGCGCAAAAGTATTTCTTAAATAAATCATGCGCTGCAAGGCATTGGGTTTATAACGGCTGTTGGGAAAACGTTCGATTAATGCCGCAAAATCACTGTAAGCCTGCGCCTGGGTGCCTGCATCCCGCATGGATTCATCGAGGGGGATAACATTGGCAAAAGAGCCGCGAGGTTGATTAAAGTTAGCCAGACCTTTCATGTAGTAGGCATAATCCACGTGCTGGGCGCGCGGATAAAGGTGAATAAAGCGGTCTGCCGTCGCTGCAGTCGATGCGTAATCACCATTTTGGTAGTAGGCATAGATCAAATCCAGTTGCGCCTGCTCAGCGTATTCACTGAAGGGGTACATGGATTCCAGGGCTTCGAGGCGTTTGGAAGCGGTTTGATACTGCCCTTTGGCAATCGCGTCTTTTGACTGATCAAACAACTGTTTGGCGCTCATGCCCTTGTAGGGGCCGTTGTCGTCATCATCGCGTCCCCATTTGGAACAGGCACCAAGAAATAAAATTAGGCTTATCAGGACTACCGCTTTTAATTGTTTCATTTATTAACACCCTGTAAAACGCTCGCCGCCATGGGACGGCAATACTTTGCAAATGCCGCCCATTATACCCATCCTGCAACAATTTGCGAACTCTCGAAAGGATGAATTGACCACTCTTTTCTTTTGCAAATTCATTAAAAAATAATTTGCAATACACTTGGGCTTACGATAGTATTTCGCACTGTCGGAGAGGTGGCAGAGCGGTCGATTGCGGCGGTCTTGAAAACCGTTGAAGGGCAACCTTCCCAGGGTTCGAATCCCTGCCTCTCCGCCAATTTTCTATTGTTTCAATCCCTGCTTTCATTTTCCCAAAGTAAACTAAATTTTTTGTAAAGACACCGGATCATTGGTCTTAAAAAGCACGCCCTGTGCTATATTAAACCTGACACATAAATAACAGAGCGGCCCATGATTAAATTAATTGCCACAACAAGCTGTATCACTCTGTCCTTACTCTCCAATGCCTATGCGGTCGAATGCAAAGATTATGATAACCAGTCGTTTACGGTCAAACCCAAAACCATCACGGTTTATAATAATTCGGAAGCAGTCATCTACCCGGTCATCTCCACCAGTAAAAACGCCGTGAATGAATGGATTCAAGGATGTCTGCGCACATCCTCCCCTTACCCAACCGATAAAGTGTACAAATTGTATGTCAATGAGGATCAGGGCATCGCACCCGGCTCCTCGGTGACCATCACCCTGCCCCTGTTCAGTCGGATTGCCAATGGCAAGTACATTACCTGGTGGAATGGCGGACGCGTTGTGCTGGCTGATAAATCACAAAACCTGCGGGATAGCGGCGACCAACTCCTCAGTGCTAAGGCAGAGGGCGTCTCCTGTTCTGGCAAAGGAACTGCATGCACACTAACCATCTATTCCAGTGACACGCAGTTTCCTGAAAATATTTATGCCCAGCTTTCCGAATTCACCTTTGGGGATTCCATCATTCCCCCGGGCCAGAGCGTCCGGCTTTTAAAACCGGAAAATGTCGGATACAACATTTCCTATGTGGATCACGTGTACCTCCCGATTGCCATTGGCCCTAAAAATAACCCCTACATCGGCTACAGCGGCTCGACGCAGTTGTTATCGGATTTCAGGAATCACCTGGCACAATTTTTAAACACCGACATTGGCAATGGCTGGCCAGTCTATAACCTTGATGAATTAAAACTTCCGGGCGGCTACAATATATTCGCCCAACGATTTGGTACGCTGCCGCCCACAGACAACGCTCCAGTCAAACCCAAAGACGGCTTCCCGCCCGTGTTAACTGTTAAAAAATGTCAGGATAAATCCCAGGGCGATCAATGCAGTGAAGAAGAGAAAAAATCGCTTCATTTTGGGCAGGCTGTGCAACGAATTCAGAATCTCTGGGGCTCCTGCGTCACCTGGGATGAAGACATCAGCCAATACGTCAACGAACAGGTGAACTGCCCTGAAGAATTGCAGAAAAAATTTGATCTGGTGCAACGCTTTTTCAAGCAAAACCACAGCCAGTATGAAGCCATGTTTAATGCTGGCCAGTGCAAACTGGACAACAATGTCACCAAACCCGTTCCCTTTACTTACTGGGAAGCCATGAAACACATTTACGGGTGGGTTCCCTTCAATGAAGGTTGCGGGGCGGCAGCCAATCCCCTGGCGTCAACGGCGAAAGTGGATGGCAAGGGGCATGCCGAAATCCAGTCCATGTACATCCATGAACTGCAATACAATTACCAGGAAACAACAGACAACGCATTTCTATTTAACCCTTACGTTAAATTGATCCATGCACCCGATTACCTTGCCATGGATGCCTATGGGTTTTCCGTGGATGATGCAGTGGGTTTCATGAGCGAGCTGGGCGACGGATTGATTTTTACAGTGGGGGGCCCAGGTGGACTTGAAAACAAACATCAGTTTAACTATGCGGATGGTTTTTCAGTGGCCATGGGCGTGCCTCAAGTTATGGTGAATAAAATCAGCACCCCCTTGTTGAAAAAATACGGTGTCTGTGTGTTCAACCAGACCACTGACAACCTGTCCTGCACCAAAGTGAATCAAAACGTCATCATGCCAGGCAACAGTCAGATTGCCGGCTTTAGGGTGGGTAATGTGGCCAGTTACCCTATCAAGATCAGCTTTACTGACATCAATGACAATGTGTATACCTTTGTTGTTAACGCCAGATTTGACAAATGCCCTGATTCGGCCAATCCGTCCCAATGTCCGTTTAACAAATCCGAGATAGTCGATAAAGCGAGCTGTACGGTGATGGATAAGCGTGGCCAGAAGCATCCTAAATCCAGTCAATGGTGTAACGGGGCCAATCCTAATCAATCCAGAGAAAAGCAAATCACTAAAAATTTCATCAGCTTTCCCCAGTCGGTTGATTACATGAAATAAGCAGTACATGGGTTTTGGTCGTGGGAGCATCCCTCTCGCGTTGCGAGAGGGGGTTTATGTGGAAACGCCCTTACATTCTACTCGATCGGCCATCATTAAAACAAATCAGGACCGCGTTTAAAAACCCGATCAAGGGCCATCAGACTTTCCAGTAAAGGCTTCATTTTATCGAGCGGCCAAGTGTTCGGTCCGTCACTCAGCGCCTTGTCCGGATCAGGGTGAGTTTCCATGAAAAGACCTGAGATCCCCGCTGCCGTTGCAGCTCTGGCTAATACAGGCACAAACTCACGCTGACCGCCTGACATGCCATTGTTGCCGCCAGGCAACTGCACGGAGTGGGTCGCATCAAAAATCACCGGGCACTGGGTTTCGCGCATGATCTGAAGTGAGCGCATGTCCGAAACCAGGTTGTTATAACCAAAGCTCACGCCTCGTTCACACACCATGATTTGCTCGTTGCCTGTGGCTTTGGCTTTAGCCACCACATGCTTCATCTCCCAGGGCGAAAGGAACTGTCCCTTTTTAATATTGACCGGCTTGTTCATTGCGGCCACTTTTTGAATAAAATTGGTCTGGCGGCATAAAAAGGCAGGGGTTTGCAACACATCAACCACGCTCGCCACTTCCAGTAAGGGGGTATCTTCATGCACGTCGGTTAATACCGGCACACCGATTTGCTGCTTCACTTTCTCCAGAATGAACAAGCCTTTTTCAAAGCCGGGTCCACGGTAGCTGCTCGCCGACGAACGGTTGGCTTTATCAAACGACGACTTGTAAATAAAAGGTAATTGCAATTGCTGACAGAGTTCCTTTAAATACCCGGCAGTCTCAAGCGCCATGCTCTCGCTTTCGATCACACAGGGTCCCGCAATTAAAAACAACGGGGCATCCAGCCCGGCTTTAAAACCACATAAATTCATGCTTTATCCTTTTCTTGGTGGTGGTTACGTCCCGCCAATACAAATTGCTTAAACAGCGGATGGCCATCACGCGGCGTGGAGGTAAACTCGGGATGGAATTGGCAGGCAATAAACCAGGGATGATTAGGCAGCTCAATCATTTCAACCAGCAATTTGTCTCCTGAACGTCCGGAAATAACTAATCCAGCCTGAGTCAACTGGTCAATGTATTGATTATTGACTTCATAACGGTGGCGATGACGTTCCATAATCTGATCGTTCTTTTCATAAACACGGTAAGCCAGCGACTGAGGGTCGAGCAAACACGCCTGGGCGCCAAGGCGCATGGTGCCTCCGAGGTCGGTGTGTTCATCCCGGACATTAATGCGGCCATCGGCTTCAGCCCATTCGCTGATTAAACCAATGACGGGATGAGGCGTCTTGTTGTTGAATTCAGTGGAATTGGCACCCGTCAATCCCGCAACATGGCGGGCGAACTCAATCACAGCCGTTTGCATGCCAAGGCAAATCCCCAGGAAAGGCACGCCTTGCTCACGCGCATACTGAATAGCGCGAATTTTGCCTTCGATGCCTCGAGGGCCAAAACCGCCCGGTACTAAAATGGCATCCACCTCGCGTAACTGGTCAACTCCCTGTTTTTCAATCTGTTCGGCATCGATGTAAACAATCTCCACTTTGGTTTGGGTATGAATACCGGCGTGCAACAGGGCTTCATTAATGGATTTGTAGGCGTCATTCAATTCGGTGTATTTACCCACCATGGCGACTTTAATGGTCTTGTTCTGCATGGCCTGCTTTTCAACCACCGTTTTCCACTCGCTTAAATCAGCAGGCTTTAACTCAAGATTCAGTTTTTTAACTACGATTTCATCCAACCCCTGCTCATGCAGAATCATCGGAATCTGGTAAATGGTTTTGGCGTCTTCAAGGGAAATAACCCCTTCCTTTTCGACGTTGGTGAACAAGGCAATTTTTTCCCGATCACTCATGGACAATGCTTTTTCAGAACGGCAGATAAGGATGTCAGGCTGTATGCCGATGGAACGAAGTTCCTTGACGGAATGCTGGGTAGGCTTGGTCTTGGTTTCTCCCGAGGTAGGAATATAGGGAACCAAGGTCAGATGAATAAACAGGGCATGCTGGCTTCCCAACTCCATGCGCATCTGACGAATGGCTTCCAGGAAAGGCAGGGATTCAATGTCCCCGACCGTGCCGCCAATTTCGATCATGGCGATGTCAAAGCCTTCCGCACCCATCTTAATCGAACGCTTGATTTCGTTGGTTATGTGCGGAATAACCTGAACGGTGCCCCCGAGGTAATCCCCGCGCCGTTCTTTTTTAATCACTGTCTCGTAAATTTTCCCGGTGGTAAAGTTATTCCTTTTCGTCATGGTTGTACGAACAAAGCGTTCATAATGGCCAAGATCAAGATCCGTCTCTGCGCCATCATGCGTCACAAACACTTCCCCATGCTGGAAAGGGCTCATGGTGCCAGGATCAACGTTAATGTAGGGATCAAGCTTAATGAGGGTAACGCTTAACCCGCGTGCTTCAAGAATTGCGGCTAATGAAGCGGCTGCGATGCCTTTACCCAAAGAAGAAACTACGCCGCCGGTAATGAAGATATAATTTGTCATAAGTGACCCCGTTTGGAATGCTGTCCGCCTGGATGGGCGAAGTAATTAATTTTGCATATAAACGGGATTTAATTTTAGCAAAAGAAGAGCATAAATAACACACTTTTTTATTAAAAGCCGCTATAAATCCTAATCAACCCGCTTAAGTTCGCGCGCTTAAAGTTGTTTGAGGATGGTATGCATGGCTATCGCGCAATCGGCTGCATCCTGTCCTTTATGGCCGTGACTGCCGCCCAGACGATCCCAGGCCTGGGCGTCATTTTCAGTGGTTAATACCCCAAAAACAACGGGCAGGTTATGATCCAGCGCTACCCGCTGGCAGCCATTGCTGACCTGTTCGCAGACATAGTCATAATGCGTGGTTTCGCCGCGAATAACAGCGCCCAGAGCAATAATGGCCTGCACCTGCCCTTTTGCCGCGAGACGTTGGGCAACCAGCGGAATTTCAACAGCGCCCGGGACCTCCACAACCAGTAAATCATGGTCATGGAATCCTGCCTGCAATAAACGCTCAATCGCACCTTTCTTTAATTCAGTGGTTACGTCACGATTAAACTGGCTTACTACTAAGGCCACCGGAAAAGAAGGGCTGCGTTCAGCCGTTGTTTCATCAATCTCTTTCATCAGTCATCCTAATCCACAGTCATTAAGTGACCCAGCCTGGTTTGCTTGGTCTTTAAATAGTTACGATTCTCGTTTGAAGGCTCAATGGCTAAAGGCACGCGCTCGCTGATGGTTAAGCCAAATTTCCTGATGCCCGCAAGTTTTTGCGGATTATTGGTGATTAAGCGCAGAACATCAATGCCTAAGTACTTAAGAATCTGAAAACCGATAGCATAGTCACGGTTGTCGGCCGGAAATCCCAGTTTTAAGTTGGCATCCACGGTATCCAGACCTTGATCCTGCAGGGCGTAAGCTTTTAATTTATTGGCCAGACCAATGCCACGTCCTTCCTGACGCAAATAAATCAGCACCCCACCCTCTTTGGCAATCAGGCTTAAGGAACGCTGCAATTGCGCGCCACAATCGCATTTACAGGAACCAAACACGTCCCCGGTAATGCACTCGGAATGAATGCGCACCAAAGGCACCTGATTGGCAACCACCGGCTTTTTTACCAGGGCAAAATGTTCGGCATCATCCAGTTCGTTGCTGAAAACAGTCATGGAAAAAGGCCCGTGATCCTGCAGGGGAATGGTGGTTTCTGCGGCGGCATCCACCAGTGTTTCATGGCGTATGCGGTAATCAATCAGGTCGCGGATAGTGACCATGGGAATATTGTGTTGTTGTGAAAAAACAGCGAGTTCGTCACGGCGGCTCATGGTGCCATCGTCATTGATGATTTCACAAATTACCGCGGCCGGCGTCAATCCGGCAAGCCTTGCCAGATCGACGCTGCCCTCGGTCTGGCCCTGACGTTTCAATACACCGCCTTCTTTCGCGCGCAACGGAAAAACATGCCCGGGGGAAATAATGTCAGCCGCGCTGCTGGCCGCATCAATAGCGACCTTAATGGTGTGGGCCCGATCATTGGCGGAAATGCCCGTTGACACCCCGCGGGCAGCCTCTATGGAGACGGTGAACGCCGTGCCATACGGCGAGCGATTATGGGTGGCCATCATGGGCAACTGCAATTTATCAATCAGTTCACCCGCCATGGGCAGGCAGATTAAACCGCGTCCAAATCGCGACATGAAATTAATGGCTTCTGGCGTGGCATGCTGCGCTGCAATCACCAGATCCCCCTCGTTTTCACGGTTTTCATCATCAAGGAGCATGATCATGCGCCCTGCCTTTAAAGTGTCGATTGCGTGCTCAATACTGGCAAAAGGACTCGTCATGAATAAACCTCATTCTTTAACTGGCCCGAAATGCTGAGTTGATGAGCAACAATTCGAGTCAAATAATCAAATTCCACGTTAAAACGATGACCGGGTTTAAGGTTTCCCAGGGTCGTCACCTTGAGTGTATGCGGCACCAGCATCAGATGAATGGCATTCGGGGTGACCGTATTAATGGTTAAACTCACACCATCCAGGGTAATACTGCCTTTGGGGAGCATATACAGCCGGGCATCCGCATCAAACTCATTCACCTGAATTTCATAATAGTCACCGACATTTTTCATTGTGGCCAAACCGGCTGTCGTGTCGACGTGGCCGCTGACATAGTGGCCGCCAAACCGGGCATGCGCCAGCATGGCACGTTCGAGATTGACTAAATCCCCTGTTTTCAGTTGGCCCAGGGTTGTTTTAGCCAGCGTTTCGGGTGAAACATCAAAAACCAGACTTAAAGCGTCCTCTGACTGATGAGTGAGACAGACGCCATTCACTGCAATGCTCTCACCGCTTTGCAGCGCTTTAAATGGCGAATGCAGGCACAGGCGCCTGCCCCCCGAAGCCGGTTCGTTACTTATGACCTGCGCTTTTTCTTCTATAAGTCCGGTAAACATTACTTCTCCAACCAATCCAGACGCAATATCATGTTGTCTTCCTTCGCCAGCCACGAAACAGAACGCCTGCCCTTTAAAATCTGACCGCCATGATAACCATTGCCTGCGGATTCACCTAATACTTCTGGCACGAGATAAACCAGCGTGGTATTCACCAGGTATTGCTCATGCAGGGCAGAAAACAACCGCCCACCGGCTTCAACCCAGACATCGTGATAGCCTAAAGCCCCGAGCCGCGCAATCACGGCGCTTAAATCCAGGCGCCCTTCCCGGCTGCTGATGGCATGGTAGGTACAACGGGGAAAGGGGTTTTTCACGGCGATCGTTTCGTCGTGAAAAACATGGCAATATCCGGCGGTAGTAAAAACAGCCGCATCAGCGGTTAAGCCCAGGGTGCGATCCAGGATGGCAATGGGCTTTGAACCAGTGTATCCGGGCAACCGCACATCAAGACGGGGATTGTCGTTACGGACAGTCTTTGCCGTGGTTAATAGAATGTCGCTATGAAGCCGCTGGGTGTGAGTAAATTCGGCGCAGGCGTCATTGGAAAGCCGCACCCTTTCACCGTTCGGTCCTCCGATTTTGCCATCGAGGCTTTGTGCTATTTTCGCGGTAACCCAGGGCTTTTTCGTCAGCGTCCAATAGGAATAGCTTTGATAAAACGCATCAATTTCAGGCAAAGGACAAGCCATGACCTCAATGCCATGCTGACGTAACAAGGCAGGGGTATTATTGGCCGCCACCAGGGGGTTGGGGTCGGCAAATCCATAAACAACCCGCCCGACGCCTGCCTGAATAATGGCCTCGACACAGGGCGGCGTTTTCCCCCAATGGTTGCAGGGCTCGAGGGTGACGTACAATGTCACATCCCCCAGATTGCCTGACAATTGCTTAAGCACTTCCTGCTCGGCATGCGGTTTCCCTGGCCCGGCGTGATACCCGGCAGCAATAATCACCTGCCCGCGCACTGCCACGGCGCCGACACTGGGATTGGGTGCACAAAAACCCTTGCCTAACCTTGCCTGATCAAGCGCTTTAAGCATAAAGGAATTGTGCATAGATAAACCGATGACTCTAAAAATCCAAACATGATAACAAATTATTCAATTTCTGAGTAGTATTGATCATGAAAACACAAGGGAATCCCTCGCTTTGTCAGGGATTTATGTTAAATTTTTGCCATGACGGGCGGACTGTTTTATTATAATCCATGGTTTTCCCGGATATCTACGAGAGGATGAGGAATGACACGCGGTTTTCAAAGGGTTACAGGGAGATTCATCCGTCATGCGTTCACGCTGGTTATCATCCTCTCCATGGGCTTTGGCAACAGCACAGCGCAGGCCTTCAGTCCCTACTCGACCAGTGAGCTTGAGGAGCTTGAAAAGGAATTCAGGCAATTGATTAATCAATCGGATCTCGTGGTCCGCACCCCGCTCGCGACGCAATACATTAATCATTTAGGTAAACGCTTATCCCAGTTTGCCCGCATGCCCCTGCCTTATTTTTTCATTGTTAAATCCAATGAAATAAACGCCTTTGCAGGTCCCGGTGGCTATATAGGCATCAATACCCAACTGATTCTTGCCACCCAGAATGAAAGCGAACTCGCCGCGGTGATGGCACATGAAATTGCCCACGTCAGGCTGCACCATCTTTATCGTATGATTCAACATCAAAAACAAATGCGCGTCCCCATGCTGGCCTCCATGCTTGCCGCCGTGGCACTGGGCGCCATCAACCCAACGCTTGCGGGCGGCGCCATGATGGCATCGATTACCGGGTTTGCCCAGGACAATATCAATTTTACCCGTGCCAACGAGAAAGAAGCGGATCGTATCGGCATTGCCATGCTCATCAAAGCGGGGTTTGATCCGCGCGGCATGGCCGGGTTTTTTAAAAAAATGCAGGAAGCCACCCGCTATTATTACACGGACAACATCCCTGCCATTTTACGCACCCACCCGCTGGATGAGGATCGCATTGCCGAAGCAGAGAACCGCAGCGGCAACGTTAAGCATAAAAATTACCCCGACAGCCTTGATTATCATTTGTTTAAAGAACTCATCCGCAACAGCCTCGCGGAAAACAGCAAACAGATGCTCGATTATTATCAGAAGGAATGCCGGAGGCATAATTCCGCAGCGGCGTGCGAGTACGGGCAAAGTCTGGCCTTGATGAAGGCCAATCAGTTTAGCAACGCCGAACTTCAATTGCACCGTCTGACCGCCGAAAATAAAGACAATCTTTTTTATCAGGTGGCCATGGCCGAAGCCGAGGCAGGCAATCGGCAGTTTAATACGGCGTTAAAACGACTGAAGGAACTGCAATCCAATTACCCCGAGAATTACGCCGCCCTGATGGCCTATGCCGAAGGCCTTCTTGCCGCCGGACAAGCCGAACAGGCCACGGCCATTCTGTTAAAGGGATTTCGTCAATTCAAGCGTGACCTGCCCCTGTGCGAAACCTTAGCCCAGGCGCAGGCGGCTTCCCGCCAGAAAGGGTACGCCTATTTTACCCAGGCCCAATGCAATCTGCTGCAAGGGCGATCGCGGGACGCCCTACGGCAATTGAACGTGGCTAAAAAGCTGACAGGAAAGGATCATTACCTGGATGCCCGCATCGCTGCCTTGAAAGACGACATCCGGTTCATGGCGGAGCAATGAGTCTATATATAGACTAAAGGCAAAAAATAATCTATATTTAGACTAAGGAACAGCCAGTAGGGACAGCGACGATGATACCTTTTACCGCGAATAGCCCATTAACCATGAATGATTTGCAAGCCGCCTTTAAAGCAGTCGTGACCATCCTTGAAAAATGGCACTGCAGCACCGAAGAAATGCAGACGCTCCTGGGTTTAAAACGCTCCACCCTGTTTAAATACAAAAGCGATCCGGACAAGGCCCTGATAAGCCGTGATTTGGCCGAACGTTTATCCTATCTTTTGAATATTCATGCGGCATTGCGCATCCTTTTTTCCCATCCCGAATCGGTGTATGGGTGGGTTCGAAAGCCAAACCATGCGCCTTTTTTCAATGGCCAGTCCGCCATGGCCATCATGATGCAAGGCCGTGTGGTCGACTTGTGGTCCATTGCCAGCCGTTTAAATGCAGAGCGAGGCGGTAAAGCATGATGTCCCTCATCGACACATTGGAAAAGACCGGGTTTGCGTCACAGCGCTGCCATCGCTTAATTCCTTCCAAATTTCCTCCGATCTCACTGTTTGAGGATGTGGCGGATGCCACGGAGTTCGAAGCCTTGTACAGGGTGCAGTCCCTGACCAATCCGCGTATTCAGGATGAAATTGGTAATTTAAGCCTGCTGCCTGCAAAAGAAAGGGTGTTTGGCACCACGGGAAGCGGTTTTATCATGGCGGCTTTTACCCACACCAACCCCGATGGCAGCCGTTTTTCCAATGGCGATTATGGCATCTTTTATGCGGCGGAACGATTGGAAACGGCGATCGCGGAAACGGTGTATCATCGTCAGCGCTTTTTACAATACACCCACGAACCGGCTCAGGAAATCGACATGCGAGGCCTTGTGGCGCAGTTTAACGCAACCCTCTACGACCTGCTGTCGCTTAATCCGGAAACACATCCGGTTTATCATCGCACGGATTATCAGTTCGGCCAGGGTCTTGGCGCCGCGGTTAAGAAGCGCGGCGACGATGGTCTTGTTTATCATTCCGTACGCGGTGAGGGGAAAAATTTCGCCTTGTTTCGACCCAAAACACTCATCAGCTGTAAACAGGGAAGCCACTACAGTTATGTCTGGGATGGACAAGCGATTACCTTCGTTTATAAAAAATCCCTGACGGGACAAACCGCACTCGGTTCAGAAACGATACCGGTTTAATCCAGGCCGAGTTTCTTCAGGCGATACCTTAATGTTCTGAAACTGACCCCTAACAGTTTAGCCGCCGCTGTGCGGTTCCATTTTGTTTTTTCAAGGGCGCTTAGAATCAACTCTTTCTCATGTTCGTAAAGCGATCCATCGAGGTTTTTCGGCACGGGGGTAACAGGCTGCGGTACAGTCTTATCTTCAACAGGCATGCTGGGGGCTGCCGGTAAATGCAAATCCTCCACGCTGATGGTATTCCCCTCGCACATCGCCATTGCCCGCTCCAGAATGTTTTCAAGCTCGCGCACGTTACCGGGAAAATGATAATTCTGCAGAGCCTGAATACAGGCCTTGGACAAGGGTTCCATGGGGCGATGCTGCTCAGCGGCCAAATGCTGCAATATGTGGTTGGCCAGCAGTGGGATATCCGATAACCGTTCCTGGAGAGTCGGCACCCGCAATTCAATCACATTGACACGGTAATACAAATCCTGTCGGAATCGCCCGCAGGCAATTTCATTCTGCAGGTTTTTATGACTGGCGCTCAAAATCCGTACATCAACAGGGATTTCATTGTGTTCGCCGATGGGCTTAATGGCTTTTTCCTGAATCGCCCGTAAAAGTTTTACCTGCATGGCCAAGGGCAGCTCGGCAATCTCATCCAAAAAAAGGGTGCCGCCATTGGCTGCCACAAACAGGCCGGACTTGTCACCGATGGCGCCGGTGAAGCTGCCTTTTTTATGGCCAAAAAATTCCGATTCCATGAGCTCCGAGGGGATAGCGCCGCAGTTTACCGGAATAAAGGGTTTTTCGGCACGCGGTCCCTGGCTATGAATCAACTGCGCCACCAATTCCTTGCCTACCCCGGACTCGCCAAGTATAAAGACAGGCGCCTGACTACGAGCCAGTTTACCGATGTTTTGTCTTAATTCCTGCATGATGGGGCTATTGCCGAGCAGCACATCATCGCGTGAAACCATGGGCTTTTGCTGCATGGACAAGGCCGTTTTTACCAAATCCTTAAGCATGGGAAGATCGATTGGCTTGGAGACGTAATCAAACGCCCCGGCCTTAAGCGTATTGACCGCACCGTCCACGTTACCGTAGGCCGTGATGACGGCCACTGGAATCTGTGGGCGGCTTTTTTGAATGTATTTTACGAGTTCAATGCCATCACCGTCAGGGAGATGCATGTCCGTAAGGACCAGGGAATAATCCTCTGAATTGATGTAATGAATGCCTTGCTGATAAGTATTGGCCGTATCGCAATTTAAGCCCATGCGCTTTAAGGTTAGCGACAACAATTCACAGATGTCCGGTTCATCATCCACCACAAGGATCTTGGTCTTACTCATAATAGCATCTCACTTGCCTGATTTAAGGTGATGGTAAAACAACACCCCTGGTCCCTATTCGTCACATTTAAGCTGGCCTGATTGATTTCGCACAGATCACGGGCAATATAAAGGCCCATACCATAGCCGGTTCTGACCGTACTGAAAAATGGATCAAAAATGGCATCCATAACGGATTCTTTCACACCCGGACCGGTATCACAGACCATTAACTGCGTATTTTGCTCCGTTTGCCTGGCTTTAATGGTAATTTCTGCCTGACCTGTTTTATTCTTTCCGTGTTGAATGGCATTATCACAAAGTATAACCAAAATTTGCTCAAGTTGGCTTTTATCGAAATGAAAAGGCAAAAGGGGTGCGTCTGGCAGTTCGATTTGAATCAAACAGGCCGAATGACTACAGAAATCCTGCTTAAACTGAGTAAGAAAAGAAGCTAAATCAATGATTTGCTGTTGGGATTGCTCCCTCCTTGACAGCTGCATGACATTTTTAATCACCCGATTCATGCGATGGCAATTATTAATAATCAATTCTTTAAGCCGCAAATCCTCTTCCGTGAGAGTGTTATTTTCTCCCATCAGTTGCACGGCATGCGATATGGCCCCCAGAGGGTTACGCAATTCGTGAGCGATGCTGGCGGAAAAACGCCCTAAAGACGCCAGTTTCAATTGTTGTGCCTGCTGTGAAACCGCACTCATGTCATCTAAAAGGATTAAAACCGCAACCTTCGTTCCAACCGGTGTTGGAAAAAAATGAACCCTCAGGTAAGGATCGTTAATGATGGTTTTGGCGGGACGGAAATTATCCGTGATTTTTTTAAGGTAGTCCTGGTATTTTTTAGCCAAAGTCGGGGACAACTCCTCAATGGTCGTCAGATCCCGGGTTTTCAGGCAGTTAAAAAATTGACGCGCTGCCCCATTAATTAATTTGATCGTCTGATTGGCATCAACATAAATCACACCGGAATGCAACCGCTCGACAATGTATTCATTGATACGCTGCATGCTGGCCAATTCGTGGCTACGATGCACAGCCAGTGTTTCGCTGGCGCGGACGCGGTTAGCCAGGTACCAGGCGGTAATTGCCGTGGCAAAAATCCCGGCGCCATGAACCCCACTGTAAAAGAAAGTGCTTAAATTATCCGAGTCACTGTGAATGTATTGCAGGATACTGAAACCCAATAACATGCAACTGGCAATGGATGCAAAAAAAATGGCCAGACGTCCGGGCACCAGAATACTTAACGCGGCAATGGTCGCATTTAACAGAATACCTAGCCAGGACCGGGTATTACCAAGCAGACTGATGAGTAAAGCCTGAGCAATGATGTCCATGGTTCCCGAGATGATGACCTGCGTCTTAAAGCCGGGGCGATGAAGGTACTGTAAATAAAGAAAGAGCAGCGCCATCACCAGGTACATGGTATTCAGTGCAATAAATAGCCAGTTGTACTCGTGAAAACCAAGAGCATCGTAGATTAATATGCCAAAAAAGAGCAGCACACAGCCCAGACGGTAAAAGTGATAGACAAACAACAGCCGCCATTTGGAAGCCAGATTTTTTTCTTCATTTTGTGAATCAAGCATCCTGTTATCCTAAAGAAGCGCTTAGCTTAGTCCCTTTGCCTGAATTGCCTTATTTATCGTCAGGCGGGCGATTTACTTAAATGGACGCAGGCACTAACTGCCTAATCCCAGACTGATAACCTCTTCGTCAATCCCTTCCTCTGCTTCAGCTGTCTTAAGCTTCTCCATATTTTCAACAAGAACTTGAATGATGGTGGCCGTCTCCGTTTTTGGTTTAAAGAAAAAATGCTTGTTAATAGCCCATTTAATGGCACAGGCGGCAAAATAAAAGATCACGACACCCAGGATCCCCAGCACCAGATTGGTTACAATTTGCCCACAACCGCGATGGTGTTCAATTCGCTTCCTGTTTTTGGCAATCTCCGCGAGTGACTTCTCTGCGAAAAGTTCATAAGCCTTCTCCTTTTTATTGGACGCTCTGTAATCATTCCAGAAGCGTTGTAAATTTTGATGCATGGCGTCGATTTCATCGAAAGCCTCCTTGTATTTGGTTTTTCTTCCATCCTCGCTTAATTCTTTAAATTCCCGTACCTTCCGCTCCAGCTCATACAACGCATAAGGATAATTTTTTTCCTGTTCCGTCAACTGCTGACGCTTCTTTTTTCTTGCCGGTGATATGGGCTTGACGCTTCCCATCGCTGGAATTAAGGCGTGAGGAGTGACGGCGGATTTCATTGTTGCCAAGGGAGGTCTATCCGATGAGAGTTGCAACGGATGAGCCGCTGTTGCTGAGACAGAAGGGATTGTTTTGTGGTTTAAATCCTGGCTCAGGGTTTTCTTTGCATCCGAAAAAAACCCTAAAGAATGGGGTTTGTCCTGCCGCAAGGCCATTTCTGATTTTAACTCCTGCAACCGCTCAATCATGACTTGCAGTGGGGTCTTTCCAGACAGGTCTGCCGTTGGCAACATGACCGCCAGCAACAAGAATGGTGATTTTTTTGCCAAGGCCACTTTGTCGTGACCGTCGAGACTCAATACGTCACTGCGCTCGCTGAGGCTTCGCCGGTGTTGGGCACTGTAATGTTCAAGAAAATCCGCGGTGCGCTCATTGGGTATCAAATAAAAATGGTCATAGTCCGCATGAATCGCCAACTCCAGATGAGGTCCCCCAGTCTTGCTTTCTGAAGACACGCAGCCCTCCATTTTATTATAAATCGTGTAGGAGATGTCATTAAAGCGAAGCATAAATTCAGCTTCATGCACAAAGACCTTCACCCCGGATTGATTGAGGTATCGAAGGTAATTGGTAAAGCCTGTTTTTTCCCAAAAGGACAAGGCCGAACTGCGCGTGATCGGATTTAAGTGCAGTGTATCGAAATAAATTTTATTGGCTTCGTAATGGTTCGTTGATGCGTTGATTTGTTCCCTCAACCAGTCTTCACCGGCATCAAAGCTTTCGACTAAATGGTAGAAGGTAATGCCAACCGTATCCCTGCCATCAAACAGCAGGTCTTTCATTTTCGGGTTGCCCTTGACGCGATGAATAAACCAGCTGCGAAATAAAACTCCCAGCACAAGCACTTTTTCAGCCAGATGATCCTGCCTGAGTCCAGTCTTGACCTGGTCATAGTCTTCAAAAAGGGACAGGTCACGCTCACTGCTGACGATGGACTTTAACGCGTTAACCTCACTGGTGTCTGTCTCGTGGGTGATGAACAAATCCTCAGGGAAAGGCTGACCGGTAGCCATCAGATGCAGGGCATAGGCATGAAAAAAACAGTTGAACATCGTGGCTGAAATATCGACAGCAGCATGCATGGCCGCCTGTCGTTTTTTATCCTGAACCAGGGTGTTTTCAATAATGAAAGCAGGAGAGCTCATGCGTTTTCAATCGATTGGAACAGTCATTTATATCAAATCTAACTTAACAGAACATTAAAAAGCCAGAATTATTAACCGCTACGCTGATTTTATACTTTTTAAAAAAAATGGATTACAATGCAGCCCCGCAAAATGGCAGTACGGAATTGAATAAGAATGAATGGGAAATGGCTGGTTGGTTGTCTGGTTTTGGTTAATTTATGCCCTGTTTTTGCCGCGCCGGATGACACAACACTCTGGCAAGGCACTTATTATCAGGCAGAACCCGCCCAACGTTACGTTAATCAAACCTATTGCGATGAACACACACCCGGACGCTTTGTTCATACCGTAAAAGACGCGCTCACCCACCCCATCATCACCAATCGGGGCATTATTCTTGACCAGGCGACGTTTCACGTCCGTGCCATTAATGATTTTTATTTCATGCAGGGAGAACTCCGGGCCCGTGGCTTGAGTCGGGGCAAAGTGTGGGAGGATCGCATTCACTATTACCTGTTCAAACGGGGACCACGAGGGGTAACCAAAGGGATGTGGAGTACCAATGAATGCAAAGGGCTGTATCGGGGTATTGTCTTGAAAAACGGCGATTTTAAACCCATCAAGCCGCATCAAACCTAAGCGGGAGTCGGCCATCGCCGAAAGTCTTAAGACAGCTAGGTGTTCAACGCCTCCACACTGACATAAACCCAGGCTTCTTCTCCCGACTCCAGTTGAACCTGAACGCGCCGGTACTCGGCTACTTCGTATTCATCTGCCCGCTGCAATTCCTCAAGACTGACATAAAAAACCATCCCTTCCACGCAATCGGACTGTTTACCGGTATAATGCAGAATCGGGTGAAGGACATCTCCGCTGGTCGCAACCACATCGGGATCATGAATTGTCACCATAGATAATGAATAACCACAAAGCGCATCGGCTTTACCTGAAAGGGTTCGCCCAAAGGTGGCCAGTTGAACCGCCTCATAACGCAATGTTCCGTAGGAAAACAGTCTTTCAGACGGTGTGTCCTGATTTAAATTCATCGTTCAACCTGTCTTTTCAATTGATAAGCGATTACTCAAGAGCGCAGCCAAGCGCCACCAAAATACAAGGCCCTCCGCCGATCACATTTAAGCCATGCTGCAATGCCTCATCCATTGCCTTTCTGCTCTCAGCGCCGGGTTGTATCCATACATTCTCAATCCCCCGCGCGATGGCCTCGGCAATGATTTTCTCAGTGACCGGCGGGGGCGTGACGATGGAAATACTTTTCACCGTATCTGGCAAATGGCTCACCGCTTTTACAGCAGCCAGACCTTCGACAGTGGTTTCCGCTGGATGCACAGGGTAAACGTTTTTATGGTGTTGTAAATAACAACGCAGCACTTTATTACCAAATTTATTGCGATCATTGGATGCGCCAACCACTGCATAGGCCTCTGAGCTAAAAAATTGCGCAATCTTTTGTTCCATCCCCATCCCTTCTTCTCCTTTAGCCCCTTCTGGCTTATCACTATAGACTATAAAGCATATGACAGCGTATACACAGACTTATCCACAGAATTTGTGGATAATCGTCTCACCGTAAGCCCCTTAAGAAGAACCCGTAAAAAAATTCTCATCCCTACAGTAGAAAGTCCTGCGATTTAAACACCATGTACTATTCTTTAGACAAGAATAAAAACAAGAGCTCATGATGACTATTCTCATTTACATTCTCGCAGGCGTGTTAGCCGCAGTCCTTGTCGCTGGACTTTCCTATTATGCCAACCTTGAGAAAAAGACAGCTTCGCTGCTCACTATTCTGGCGGTGATGATTGCCTTGTTTCTAACCCGTACTTATGCGATCCCTTATTATCAGGCTGCCAATTTTGAAAATGAAATTAAAAAAGCAAGCCCCCTGTTTGCGTTGCTGGCCAAAAAATCACCGGTGGAGTTCAATCGCTATGTCGCAGAGGTTAAGAAAGACATTCTCAGCAATCAAGGGCAACGTATTCTCTATAAGACCAGCGACTTCGTGAATGCCGAAGTAATGAAATACGCGGTCTACTCCTCAAATAAAGCGCTTTATAACCAGATTAAAGGCACGCTCGTTTTTTATCAGTACTTGTTCAAAATCAATCCCAAACTGGTACTGATTTCCGAGTTTCCCGAACGATTTGCCAATGAACCGGAAATGAATGAGTTAGTTAAAGCCTCCCAAAGCTACATTAACCAATTGCTTAAAGCCAAGGAAGACATTATTGTCAGTGCCATTAACCACCCTGCCCCCGCTCTCTCAAGGCATGAGATTCTTGAAGCCCAGACACTCCTCGGCGAATTATTTGATACCCTGGCTGCGGAATACGGCGGTAACACCGTGGAACTGACCTTTCAGAACCCTCAATCGGCGTCACTTGATAAAACCAAAGGGGCTGAAATTATCATCAAATTTTATCAGGGTTTAATGAAGCGCGGTGAACGCGAAACAGGTTTGGTGCTGCGCTACATCGCCAGTGCCAGTTAATCCCGTTACCAGGGAATTTTATGACCGCGATGCCAGAAATAACCACTTTCCTTAAGAGTCACCGCCAGGGTATAAAGTTCCTCAGCCACTTCGGACGGCAGGGTCGGCGCTGTCTCTGTGCCCATGTCGGTTTTTACCCAGCCGGGATCAAAACTGGCGACCACGCGGGAAGGAAAACGCTCAGCTAACAGCTTGGTATACAAGTTAAGGCAAGCCTTGGACATTTTGTACTGCGGTTGATAAGGCGAATCATTGGCCGCAAACGACCCCCAACTCGAAGACACATTGATGATTTTCCCCTGTGGAGCGAGTTTACCGAGGCAGGCTTCGGTCAATTCAATCGTACCAAACACATTGATGGCAAAGGTGGTTTTAAGTAGAGAAAGGTCAATGGCGGCCTCCTGATTCCAATCCAATAACACCGCAGCATTGTTTATTAATAAATCAAAGTCAGGCAAGGCTCGGGCAAACGTCTGAATGCCTGTTGAGTTTGCCAAATCAAGAGACAAGAGGGTTAATAAAGGATGCGTCAGCGGAGAAATACCACGTGTTGAACTGCCAATGACTTTCCAGCCTTTTCCAAGAAAATAACGGGCAGTTGCCAGTCCGATGCCGCGGCTGACGCCTGTGATAACCAGGGTTTTCATGTCTTCTCCCCTGAAGCATCAACCCTTGGCAGAGCATCCTCAGTCCTCACAGGCTCTCCTTAATCTTCGTAGTCGCTTCGATCAAGACACCACCAGCGATTAGCCAGATAGCTCACCTCCAGGAAATTAAGAATGCCTTCTACCTGTTTATTACAGGCCAGTTGACGCCCATTCTGGTCCATTTTATAGACAGTAATGACATCCTTACGGTAGATTTTCCAATCATCGCCTTCGGATTGGGAATGGGCATGGCAACGTTTTTCGTGCGCATTTAAATACCCACTGTGGAAGCGTTCTTTAGGGACGGGGCAGCCGGTATTCTGGTTTTGGATCTCATAATACAGTTTAAAATCGGTTTCATTGGTCACACACACAGCCTGGGCTGAGGCAAAATGCAGGCTAAGCAAGGGGAGTAACAGTTTGGCAGTTAATTTCATGACGTGCTCTTAAAACAAAAAGAAACACCCTACAAAGTTTAGACTCCAATTGCAAGCCATTATTTCTCATCCAACCGTTTGACCCTTTTTTTCTTTTTGATCTTTTTATTCTGTGTTATTTCATCGCTTAAAATCTGGTTGACAGTCTCAGCAGACACAGGGCGGCTCAACAGATACCCCTGTACCTCATCGCAATGTTGGCCGGCTAAAAATTCCATTTGATGTTGTGTTTCCACTCCCTCTGCCAGCACTTTAAAGTTTAAACTGCGCGCCATGGCAATGATGGCCTCAATAATGACCTCATCGCTGCGCGATTTATTGATGTTCTGGACAAACGATTGGTCGATTTTCAAGCGATCGAATGGAATTCGTTTCAAGTAATTCAGGCTGGAATTGCCCGTACCAAAATCATCCAGAACGATTTTAACACCCAGCTTTTTAAGCTGCTGAATCATGCGGTGAATTTCCGTGTGGGCAATGATCACGTTTTCAGTGATTTCGATTTCGATGTACTGCGGGTCAATTCGGTATTGCTTAAGCAGTCTGTTTACTGTTGATGCAAAATTGCTTTGCCTTAATTGTTGGGTTCCTACATTAACAGCCACCCGGATACTCGGTAACCCACTCTCCTTCCAGGCATTAATCTGACGACAGACTTCCTCGATAACCCATTCGCCTATGGGTACAATTAACCCGGATTCCTCCGCAAAAGGGATAAAATCTATAGGCAACACCAATCCACGCTTTGGGTGCTGCCAACGCAGCAGGGCTTCAACCGCCTGCAACTTTCGGTCTTTCAGGTTAAACTGCGGCTGGTAAAGCAGGAAAAATTCTTTCCTCAGCAACGCATTGCGAAGATCCGTTTCCAATTGCACCTGCCTGCATAATTGCTGATTTAATTTGCTGGTGTAAAACTTAAATTGTGAACCGCCTTTTTCCTTGGCTTCATACATGGCAATGTCTGCATTTTTTAACAGCGTGGTTGCTGTTTTGCCATTTGTGGGGTATACGCTGATTCCCATACTGGCAACGATATTGATTTCACGACTGGCGATATGAAATGACCGATTAAAGGACGTCAGGATTTTCTGGGCAATGGAAGCACTGTCTTCCGGGTTTTTTAAACCCGGTATCACCAAAACAAACTCATCGCCCCCTAGCCGCGCTAACGTGTCTTCAGAGCGAATAAGCGACGACAGGCGTTTGGCAATGGACTTTAACAGTTTATCACCAAACTCATGGCCCAGGCTGTCATTAACCAGTTTGAAACGATCGAGATCAAGAAAAAGGACGGCAAAAAATTTATTGTAACGCCCGCCATTGGCGATGGCCTGTCGAATACGGTCATCCAGCAGAATACGATTAGGCAGACCCGTCAATGAATCATGCATTGCCTGGTATTCCAGCTTCTGCTCCAGCAAAGCCCTGTCGGTGATGTCGCGGAAACTCCAGACCCGTCCCACGGTTTCAGTATTAACACAGTGGGGCTGCGAATAGCACTCAATAATCCGGTTTTCCTTCACTTTGATAATTTTAAGACCCGTCCCTTCCCTGTGCTCAACCAGCTGCTTATGCAGACTCAGGTATTCATTGGGGGTGTAAAGTATCCTGGCAATGTGATCGATGATCTGGTTTTCTTCTTTTAATTCAATTAGGTTTTTCGGTATATTCCATATCTTGAGGAACTGACTGTTGTAATCAATGATTTTACCGTTCAGGTCGACCACCATAATGCCATCAGTGGAGGATTCAATGGTGGCTCTTAACAGGGAAAGCGAGTGCTGCAGGGATTGGGTACGTTCGCAAACCAATTGGTGCAATTGCTCCGTATGCACTCTGGATTCTTTCGCCAGAAGCCATTTACGCGTCAAGGCACAGGCTAATTGACGAACAGCCACTTTATCAAATGGTTTTTTAAGCACCAGAAGATTATCGCTGATACCAAGCTTCTGAACTGTCTCATCCCAGGTATAATCGGAATACGCTGTGCAAATCACCACCTGGATGTCTTTATCCACTTTCCAGATTTGTTTTATTGTTTCGAGACCATCCCAACCGGGGGGCATACGGATGTCCACGAAAGCCAGTGCATATTGTTTGCCTTCAGCCAGGGCCTTTTTAATTTTTTCAACACCCTCCTGCCCCTGTTCGGAGGTGTCGATAATAAATTGAGGCAGCAAGGCTTCTTTGTTCTGTTGATTATCCTCATTGCCGCCAAAAAGTTCCTGATCGAGTTCAGTAAACGATCGTGTACGGGTGTTACCCGTTAATACCTTGATAAAATCCTGATGGATGGCGGGATTATCGTCAATGATCATTAGGCGTAAGGCGATGTTATTCATTGAATATCGCTCCATCCTGTGCCCGCTTAATCGGCAGTGTCAAAATAAACTCCGCCCCCTTGCCAGGACCGTCACTGCGGGCAGCCAGAGAGCCTCCAATGTTTTGGGCAGCAATGGCGCTGCTGTGCAGACCAAACCCATGCCCATCCTTCTTGGTGGTGAACCCAAAGGAAAAAATACGATTGAGGTTTTCCGGTAAAATACCATCACCGTTATCAATGACCCGGATGACGTAATTAGTCTCATCCTTTTCAATGATTAATTCGACTCTTTTTTCCTGCTCGTCTGTATTGCTGTAAACCGACTCCTTGGCATTCTGAACCAGATTAATTAAAATCTGCAGTAATTTTGAGCGATCTGTCACCACATAGGCACCGGGAATGAACTGTTTATGGATAGTCAGCGCCTTGTCTTTGTGAGGATGCACCAACATCTGCAGGGTGGTTTCCAATTGTTCAGACAGGAGTACCCGTTCATCCACGCCAGACACCCCGCCAAAGGTCTGTTGCATGGCAACAATGTCCTTGATGTGCTGCAGGTTATTTTCAATGCTTACGAGTTCCTCCTGATTACTCTCATTTTGTTTCCTAATCATGTCACTGAGTGCAACCAAGTAATCGGGAATTAATCGGCCCTTTTCGTCTTCGGTTAAAAATTCCCCGAGGTGATGGCGATTTTCCTCGATCAATGCGGTTATTTTTTTCAGTTTTTCACAATAGGGCTGTTCCATGCTCTCTTTTAAGCTGCCCAGGGAAATGTTGAGGCTGTTTAACACATTGCCAATGTTATGCAGAATAAACGTTGCAATCTCTGACATACCGGCACGGCGCGCGCTGACTAATAATTTCTGGTTTAATTCCTTAATCTTCGCCTCGGCTTTTTTACTGCCGGTAACATCAATCAGCACCCCTGCCAGTTTCATGGGATCATCAAGGCAATGGGCTACCGTGCGAAACCAGCCGTATTGCCCTTCACTGTTGAGAACCCGCATGTCATACTCGTAGTTGATGCGCTGATGGATGGCGCGCTCAACAAGTTCAAGCAGTTTGTCGCGATCATCGGGATGGACGATCGCCATAAAATCATCACGGCTGTTATGGCCAACCGGCAAGGCCGACAGATTGTAAATTTCTTTAGACCAGGTCACATGCTGCGTTTCATAGTCATAATGCCAGTAGCACAATTTGGCTATTTTCTGCGCGTTCTCCAGGCGTTGATTCAACATCATCATCTCGCGCGAAGAGAGGTCCATGGAGCGTTCCAGCATGTAACGCTCCATGTCGGTTTCCTGGTATGTTTTATTTATGCGGGAAAGAAATTCCTCCCAATGGTGGATGTCCCTGGGCGGCGTATCAACCTTGCACTCGGTGCGGTTCAATTGGCGAGTGAGTAACTTGTGCAGTTCCATTTCTTCCCCATCCAAGGCTTTATTTCTCCATAAACGTGGTCAGCGTCATGGTCTGGTTATGCAATCGACACTCGCCGGAAGCCAGTGGCGATAATTCTCCATACGAATAAAACCCGACCTGGGTTGTGCCATTAGGAAAGGCTTCAAAGGTCGATTCCGTTTCTTCTTCGGTACGCTCTCCAAGCAATAGCCGTCGGCCAACACAACTGATACTGATGGTGACCACATGATCTTTGTCTGAGGGTTGCTGGACAAAAACACTGTTCTTGACTATTTCACCCGCTTCACTGGCGCTGTTAATCAGCCGGTCAAAATTGGCACGCATCAATTGCGCGTAATACCCAACCGGCATGTCGCCCGCAAAAATCAGGGCATTTTCCTTCTCATCGATCCCAAGGATGGTGCGCACCACCGGGGTCGCATCTTTTTCAGCGTGGTCCCAGATGGCCAAAGGGAACAATAAACCCGAGGCCGGCAGTTCGGCCGCACGTTCACCCAGGTATTCCTTATACAGGGACAAGGCTGGCTGGTTATCCAGTTCATAAAGGATATTTTGCTCAGATCGCGTGATATGACGCGCGGGCCCAAAAATATCCCAACCGCCTTTGGACGCATGGGCTATGGTAATGTGTTCGCCATAAAAACCGACTGCCACAATATGATCGGTGATGATTTCGCCGTTAAAAATAGTCCAGGTGTTTTTAAAAGCGCTGCTGTCGCCTGCCAGGCCTCCCGAGATGAGCATCCCCTTCCCTTGCGAATTCAACCCTTTGACCAAATCCGAACCATTAACCTTTAAGCCGTCGGACAGGACAAAAATACTTTGCAAATCATCGCGCATCAGTTGTTCGGCAATGTGTTTGCCTGCAGCAAAGGAGTCCTGGTTATTTTTGACTTCTGCCTTGGCAATCTGAATTGGGGTTTTATCAAATTGAATAATGACCACCGAGAGGCTTTTGTCAAAAATACTGGGTCCGAAAATTTCACCCGCGGTGGAACACCCAATCATTTTGGCTTTCTTATAAAACGACGCCAATTCCTTAATGGGGGCTGGGTTGTTGTAAAAATCCGGGGCGGCGAATACAATGATAAGGGACTGCTCAGAATCCAGTTCCGGGAAGTGATCGACACTCCATCCTTTGTCTTCAACATACTGAAACGCCTTGACTTCCATGCAGACTCCTTAGGCTATGTTGCTGTTTCCATAAGTATTTAAAGAATTATAGCCTAAATTTAAGACTGCTGAGGCCGGATAAAGGCTTTTATGCCTCATTCCGTCAAAATGGAGCTTGCTTTTTTCCGTAAAAAAGGTTTAATTGCCCCTTCCTTAATTGTTTTGAAGAATTACCATGTTATCTAAATTGGGAATGTTTAAAGACTATGTGAACGTTGGTAAGGTTAAAACGGGCTTAAATTCAGCCGCTTTACTTGCCTCATTGTACCAGCTCTACACTAATCCACATGAACACACTGCGCTGTTTTTCTTTGATCTTTGTACCCATGGGTTTACCCTGTTAAGTATGCGCGAGAATGCCACTGACCTGGAAAAAGGGGCCGCTTTATTATTCAATGCCGGCCAGGAGTCCAATCTAATTGGCTCACTGGTTACTGGCAACAAGGTACTGCCGATTCCTGTGAGCTTAGCCGATCTCGGAGTCCATCTTTTAAACATTGTTACGGCCCCCTTGCCAAACGACAATGAAGAAAATCACGCGCAGGACGCCACAGTCCAGGCTAAAATGAACTAATGTCGGATTGACTTCATGGGCTGCACACCGTGCAGCCCAATCCCGCTGACTCAAGACTTTTCGGTCATTTTTTCTGCAACAAAACGCCCAACCAGTTGTGAAATGAAAATAGCCATGTAAGCCTGACCACAAAAAGCTTCCATCCAGGTCAAGGTCTGCATCACAGGCTTGGTGGCTAAAATATCCCCAAACCCAACGGTAGTCAGGGTACTAAACGAATAGTAAATTGCCCGCACCTCCTCATGGGGCCGTAAACCGGAAAGGGACTGATTATCGAGCACATAAATCATAAGATAGAGATAGGCGAAGGCTAAACCGATAAAGACATAGGACGACAGCGATCCAAACAGGGTTGTGATGTTAATGGACTCGTCCTTAAGGGTCAGACGTAAGCAGGCGACGGTCATCAACACGAAAAAAACCATGGCGAGAAAAGATTTGAATGCCTCAATGGGCAATTGCGACCCCCAGACATTAATGATCATCTGGCTTGCCACCTGCAATATGCCGAGCACCGTAAGCCAGAACAATAAACGATGCTCCTGTTCGCCTATTACCACAAGGCTGGTAACAATGAGAATGACCAGAACAAAATCGGTCAGACGCCACAAATTCACCTGTGCCTCCACGGCTTTGGTCAGGCAAAAGAGCAGTAAAACAAAAAAGAGAAATAAAAACCTGAGTTTTCTTAAAAGCGTGAACATTCCATGATATACCCTGCTTGAGATACTTCTGTTTTGACACATTTATCGGGCATTGACAACTACTGATGAGTCAGGGACTGTTCAGATGACAATGACTCACTTTCCAAACCAAATTCCAAAAGAATCGCTGATTTATTTGTTTCTAACTCAAGCGCAATAGCCTGTAGCTTTGATTTGTCGCTGCCAGCCAGAATAATTTGTTGCAACAGGCTTTCACTTTTGGTGGTCTTTACCTCAAACGTCCGGGATTTTTTGATGAACTGCTGCATCTTATCCGTCAGTGCATCGAGCGGCGAATCATAGCCCTGGTGCAGGGCGTTAACCGCGTTAATCAGCAATTGCACTTTCACTGCTTTTTCAATGTAGGTCGACAACGCAGGGGTTAACTTCGTAGGCTTATTAAAAAACGAATTGGTATGTTGGTTGAGTCCTGTATTGCCTGGGTGTTCAATCATCGCGGTATAAAATTCCCATAAGGTATTATTATCCTGAATATGAAAGGCGGTTAAGCAGATGGATGCGGCAATCAGACGAGACGAATTGACATCGTTTTTTGGCAAATGGGCAAGCAGCAAGCCGGTGATCGCTTTAAGCCTGCTCATGTCACTGTCCTCATCCAGAATAATCTGATGAATAGCTGCCATGATTTGCATCACGCTCTTGTCGTCTATCCCTTTACAATCCGCTATCCTGGTGTAGATGAGGCCTGCAAGCTGATTAACGGTTGGGGAATAATGGCTTACATAAGCAGCCAGCTGGGCGACTAAATCACGGGCAAATAGCACGGTGATATCCGACGGGTCCCTGCTCTTTAAGTCAACAATAGCCTGATCGAGCAGCTTGTCTCCCTTGGCAATGACGTTGTGCTTGATGCCTTCGGTTAGCAACTGCTGTTTAACGTCTTTTAAGGTTTTAGGGTGGTCTTTTTTACTGATTGGCGCTCCGATTTGTTGCCCTGACAATTTTTTGAGCAAATGCCTGTTTTGGGTCAAGCGGAAAATAGGCGCTAACGGTGGACTGATGTCGTTTCGACCCAGGGTTTTAAACGCCGGTTCACCTGCTATGGCTTTTAAATGATGAAATACGTTGGTTCTGGATAAAAACGACAAGTGATCCGCCATAAAAATACCGCAACTGACCAAATCCTTCTGGATCATGTTTTCCACTTTTTCTTTTGGGGTGCGCTCAAAGGGTGACTGAGGCACACTCACATAATACATGTAGGAGGCATGCAAGACTTTCGCCTTGTCCAGAAGAATAATGTAATTACGAAAAAATTGCAGGGCCCGTTTATCCATCACTGCGTCAAGGTTAAAGCAGGAAATGCCTTTAGGAGTGACCACATGATCAACAACAGTCCAGTGGCCATCAAGCAACACAGCCAATTGAAAACGAAGCCCGGGAGGCAGTTTGTGCGCGTTGGTCGTAAGAAATTGAACTAATCGGAGAAGATCCTCGTTTTTTTCAGTCACTATCTCTCCGCGTTCATCTTGCTCGTATTCAATCACCTGATAGTAGAAGGGCCATTGTTTTTTATTCCGTTTCTCTGCTTTTAACCCCAAAATCACCCTCATAACATCTGCAGGCCACACAATGCCTGTAATATCATGATGGTGTTTGTGTAAATTGTTTTTGGTCATCACTATCGCGTGGACTAACTCTTTTTGTGATGGCGTGGTTATCTCTTGTTTGCTTTCCATAAGGCTGGGCTAAACGCAAAGTATTACATTTATTATACATTATGTTTATTAGTTATTCCTTTGATAATTACTAAATTATGTTCATTTTAATTACCGCTATCTCTTATGGAAACGCCGCATCACACCGCCTTAAAAAGCATCAAAAACCCGATGATGGTAAGCATCATTCCAAAAATGCCATTCCAGGCAGGTGCTGGTATAGAATGCCCTGAGCATGGCCGTTTTGAGCGTCTCCGGGGCTTGAGCGGCCAACGCATCAAAAATCGCGATTGCCTGATCGACAGCCTGGCTAAATTCCTCGCTGGAGTAAGTTTCAATCCAGCGGGAAAAGGGATTATCGCCACAGGCATCCCGGGCGATGGAGCACCCGGTTTCACGATAAACCCAAAAACAGGGCAATACTGCCGCTACCGCGACTTCAACAGGCAAAAGGCTGCAGGTCTGCAGCAGGTAACTGGTATAGCTTAAGGTGGCCGGCGTGACTAAGCCTGTGTCGTTAAAAGCAAATTCCTTTTTAAAATAACAGTGCACCACTTCCTGTTCGGCAACAAAAACAGATTCTGCAAAACCTAAAAACTGGCGGACATAAGCCAGCGGACTCTTCGCGGCAATCAGTGCATGGCAACGGGCAAAATCCTTAAGATACAAACTGTCCTGCTCAAGGTAATAGGCAAAGGTGGATGACGCCAGGCTTCCATTAGCCAGAGCCTGATTAAATGGATGCGTAAGAATGTTGTGAATAACCGGGGTTGCCATTTGCCAGGCTTTTTCAGACAGTTTCATTAAAAAATTCTCCATTTAGAGCATACAAATGATCAACCGGCCCAAACCCCTGGCCGATTGACAGACCTGCCGAGGCCGCAATGGCGCCCGACAAATAGGCCTTGGCATGCAGGCAGGCCTCATGAGGCAGATGCCCTTTGGCAAGGCCCGCCGCAATGGCGGCTGACAAGGTACAGCCTGTGCCATGTGTGTTTTTCGATTGGATGCGAGGACTGTGCAGCCATTGCGACGTGCCTTGCTCGTCAAGAAAGAAATCCAGGCAATCGCCCTGTTGCAAATGACCGCCTTTAATTAGCACCGTTTTCACTCCCAATTGTTGAATCCGGGCGGCCACGGAAGGCATGTCCGACGTGCTGTTCACTTCCATGCCAGTCAATTTGGCCGCTTCAGGCAGGTTGGGGGTGATGACGTCTACGACAGGAATCAGCTGCTCCTTTAAGGCCCTGACCGCTTCCTCCTGCAATAACGGATCCCCGCTTTTAGCAATCATCACCGGATCAAGTACAATGGGGATGTCCGCTGCCTGCTTTTTCAGGAAAGCGGCGACCAACTCAATGATTTCGCTGGAGAAAAGCATACCGATTTTAACGCTGTGCGGTCGAATGTCCTCAAAAATGGCCTGCAACTGCTCTTCAATGCAGGAAAGGGGAATGGCATAGCAGGATTTGACCCCGCAGGTATTTTGTACAGGCAGGGCCGTGAGTACCGTCATGCCATAACAGCCAAAGGCGGCGAAGGTTTTTAAATCCGCCTGAATCCCGGCGCCGCCGGAGCCATCAAAACCGGCTATTGACAGGGTGTTACAGCGCATAATCCCTCTCCTCAAGTGGTGTTTGATACAGGGCATCAATGAACGCGCTCTGAAAGCTGGCTGGCCCATTCGCCAAACCATGAGCTGCCTGGCCGCAGAGTCCGACATAGGCTGTAGCCGCAGCAGCGGCTTCGTAAAACGTGCTTTCCATCGCGGCAAAAGCCGCAATGATGGCGGTCAGGGCACACCCCATTCCCGTGACCAACGGCATCAGCGGTGAACCATAGGCGACATGGCAACAAAGCCTGCCATCGGTAATAAAATCAACGGGACCGCTGACCACGACAATCGCTGAAGTCTGTTGCGACAGACTCCTTGCTGCGGTAGATGCGGCCTCCACTGAATGAAGCGTTTCTACTCCCTTGCTGACGCTTTTATCTGCCATCAACGCCATGATTTCACTGGCATTACCGCGAATGATGGCGGCCTGGGGTGCAAGTTGCCGAGCTGTCAATGTCCGGATTTGACTGGCTCCTGCCCCCACCGGATCCAGGATGATGGGTTTCCGGTGAATGGTGGCAAGGCGGCAGGCTTTGTCAATACGTTCAATGAACTGTCTGTCCAGGGTGCCAATATTGACGTAGAGTGCCCGTGACATGGCAACCAGTGCCTCAAGCTCGTCATCGGCCTGTGACATGATCGGCGCTGCCCCCAGTGACAGCAGGCTGTTGGCTACAAAATTCATGGTGACGGCATTCATTAAACAGAGCACCAAAGGCTTCTCAGCGCGCAAGCGCTTAAGCCGGGTATCCAGTTGATAATGCATAATAATTCCTTAACGTTGTAATGCACGAAGTGTCTGAATTGCCAGAACGGGATCAGGCGCATCATGAATAGCCCCGATAACAGCAACACCTCTCGCGCCGGCAGCCATAACCGCTTTCAAATTGCCGGCATCAATGCCGCCGATACCAATGAGAGGATGCCGCGATTGCTTAGCCAGCCGATGCAGGCCTTCAATCCCCCAATGCCGTCGAACATTGGTTTTATTGTTTGTGGGAAAAACCGCACTCGCAGCCACGTAGTCGGCGTCGACTTGATTGGCTTTCACCAGGTCCCCCATGGATTCCAGTGAAAGGCCGATGATCCGATGATGACCCAGTTGCTTTCGGGCTTTTCCTGGACAACCGTCGTCCGCACCCAGATGCACCCCGTCCGCATTGACGGCTAAGGCCAGATCGATGTGATCATTAATAATTAGGGGAATGTGCAGGGGTGAAAGCAAAGCTTTGAGTTTGACGGCAAAACGAAAAAGAAAGGCCGCTGAGGCCTTTTTCTCACGCAGTTGCACCGAGGTTACGCCGGCTCTGGCGCATGTTTCTACAAAACGGAGGTAGTCATCGAGAGCACAAGCCTGCCGATGGGTTACCAGCATCAACTGGTAAAATGGCACTGACATTCAATCCTCCTGGTTTAAAATGCTCCATAAGCAAACAAAGAGGAATGACAGACAAGGCCCATGACAGAGGGCTTTATCTTTCACACTCCCTCCGCAGGCATTATCCAGAGCAGGTTATAAGGGTTAAGTCTCAGCTTTGTCAGGACAAAGCACCCCTGGTGAAAACAGGTTCATGATAAGAGATCGGTAATTTTTGTCAATGGTGGCGAGAGCGGCCTGTCCACCTCATCGTCCGGGAGGCGTTACACTCCTAAACGTGCGCCGTACACCTGATACAACAGGAACAGGCCAATCAGAAGATAAACCACGGCAATCACCATGAAAGCCACTGGACGACGCTGCCACCATTGCCCCATGCGAAGCGAAACATCCGGGAAAGCCATGCGGATAATTCCAGCGATAATGGCCAGCCAACCAATAAGGGTGATAATAACAGGCCAGCCCATGACCCAGACGTTATGGCTTATGACTAACAGCAAACCGATCACCAGACTCACCAGGCCCATAAAAAACAACAAGGCGCGCTGACTTAGTATGTCCGAAACAAGGCCTGCCATCAGACGTTGGCGCAAAAGGACAATCAGGCTGACAATCACCAAATACCAACCGATGACGGCGGCTAAAAAATACGTGGATGTCATGGTCGTTCTCCAACTCATTCTATACTAAAATTATAGTAAATTTTGTGAACATATTGTTGATTATCAATGCTATTCCACTTATAAGCCACCAAAATAAGTCTGGTATAAACCCAGATAGCGGCTATCGCGATCAATTTGTTTAATTTGGCTGTTAATTTGCTGGATTAACGTGGCATTTTTTGCCGACGCCATGATGGCTATTCCATCGCCGACCGGCATCGGTTTACCCAGGGTCTTAAATTGCCCGCCGCCATTCTGCACCCAGTACGCCGCCGTCGACTGATGAAAAAAAGCCGCTGCCACTTCGCCGTGTTTCAGTGCTTCAATCAAATCTTCCATGTCATTGTATAATTCGATGCTGAATTGGCCGGGAAACGTATCCTTAAGGTATCGGTAAAAAACGCCTCCGTCTTCTGCCCCGCGAATCACCCCAACCTTGTTGTCTGCCAATTGGGCGATGGCATCCAGGGTGCTGTCGCTTTTTATTAAAAACTGCCCTGCGCTTATCATGTAGGGGAGACTGTAGATGAGGTTGTCGCTGTTTTTGGAATAAATGGTAATGCCGCCAATGGCGATATCGATTGTTCCCTGCTTTAATGCCGTAAATAATTCATGGTAATCCATGGGAACAATTTCACAATCCTGTCTTAATTTTTCACAGATAATGCGGATAATGTCCAAATCAAAGCCACTATTGGCGGCGGTCACAAACGGCGGATAGAAATAGACAGTCCCCACTTTTAAATTGGCTTGAACGGGTAAAATCCACACCAGCATCCACAGACCAAGCAGCCATTGCACCCATGACTTCATTACATACCCCCCAACACATCATCCAGCAGATCCAGGTATTTTTTGTCGACCTGATACTCCTTGTGCAGGTATTTATGAATAAACAAGGTCAGGGCTGAGGATTTCGACGACGGCGCTTCGTTAGCCTGTAATTCCCTGGCCAACGTCACAGCCGCTGTCAGTACCGCCATTTCTTCCACCACGGGACCAATCAACAGGGTTTGCTCATCCATGGGCAGGGTTTTGAGACGGCGAGTATCCTCGATTAACCCTTTGAGGCTTAAGCCAAACAAGGCATTGCCCACCTCACCAAGCGGGGTGAGTAACTGCGACAGGTGGGCAAACAGAATGTCATCCACATTCAGTTTATGAATGTCTTTTAAAATCTGCATCCACAGTGTAAAGTGTGTTCCTTCCCAGTTCTCACACACAATACAGTCGCGCAACAGTCTTGGCAGTGAAGAAAACGTTTCGATGGTGCCATTGCCAGCCAGAATATCCAGGCAGTGATGAATGTTTTCCACCGATCGCTTGGCGGTAAAGTACTTATTGATATTGGCGAGTGTTCGAAGCAACAATTTGTCCCTGGTATCCACATGATCTGATGCATCCAGCTCATCCTGACAACGCACCATATGAAAAATACTGGCCATCATGGCCGTGTTTTCAGCCTGGATATGAGCAAGCGTTTCCTTGACTAAAGGATAATGAATCAGGGGCTTACCAAAAGATTGCCGATTACAGGCATAATAATAAGCGGTCTGGCAGGCCCGCCTCGCCATACCCAGCACCGAGAAGGCGTTAAAGATACGGGATAAATGCAGAACGTTCTCCATCACCAGATGAATGCCCTGCTGCACCTCTCCCATGGGGTAAGCCACCGCCTGCTCAAAATCAATTTCTCCTGTCGCCATGGAGCGGGTGCCGATTTTCTGTTTGAGGCGTCGAATACGGTAGTGATTGAGGCGGCCATCCGGCAGGCGTTGCGGCACCAGAAACAAACCCAGCCCCTTCGTACCCGCAATGCCGTCATCGTAACGCGCGGTTAATAAAATTAAATCGGCATTGGCATTGGAACAAAACCATTTCTCGCCTTCAATTCGCCATTGTTTCCCTTCGTCCTGATACGCCCGGCAGGCATTAGCGCCGACATCGGAACCACCCTGAATCTCGGTAAGAAACTGCGCACCGGTAAAATTGTCGGAAAAAGAAGGATGGCTTAATTTGTCAAGAAAATCAGCGGTTTCAGGCACATTGGCCTGCTGATTCAGCACGCGGATAACCCCGGCGGAACAGGCAATGGGGCAATGATGCCCCGCTTCGCCCGCATGAGAGGATAACAAAAAGAGGCTTAGGGTTTTAAGCATTTCACCCGGTTGCAACAGGTAAGCCATCAGGCCAGAACCGTAAATGATATTACCCGCGTCCACATAGGAAGGATGATGAATGACCCGATCGGCGCGCTCACCAAAGGCATTGTAATGTTCAACCGCAGGCAGGTTATTGTCCTTGTTATTCTCCATAACTACCGTCTCAAGCCCGGGAATACGATCGGCATATGCCTTAAGTCGCTGAATGAATTCGGGATCCTTTGCAAAATAACATTGGTAGGTGTGCATGAGCGACGAATCGGGCCGCAGCAAATTATCCTTCAATTGGGTTTCCCAGTGATGAAACTGCGCCCTGGCTTCCCGGTAATCCCTTACCTCACTCATCCAACCTCCTGACTGGTTACTCGTCCTGCATCAAACGTTGCGATACCTTTCTCTAAAAAGATTTACTCTATTCTTAATTCCGCTGCAACCTTTAATCCTGTAAAATTTGCAAACGGGCACTGTTTGGCGCCAGCCGTTGTGCGATGTGAATGGCGGACACAATCGCATCCTCATGAGAACCAATGTCATTCATCCACATGCCGGCAAACCAGAGATTGTACTGTCCCTGCTCAGCCTGCGCTGCTTTTTGCGCTGCAAAAAAATCCTTGTCAGTGTAGGGATGCTGGTATTTAATCAAGGCATAGAGGTTTTTAGGCAAGGTACTGCCTTTATCACCCGGCGCACGAATATCGTGCGTGACCCAGCTTTTGAAAACCGGGGTCTTGCTCTTCCATTTTTTGTAAATGGTCATGGCCGCGTTCACCCCGTTGTAACGGACATTGGCTACCCGCCAATCCTTTTCTTGCGGAGGCATAAACCGCTTGTCGCCATGAATAGCAATCTGGGTATCGTAATACCTGACTCTGGCCAAGGTTTTCATCAGTGCCTCACGCTCGGGCAGGGCTCGCATCAATTGGGCCGCTGTGTTGGCATTGGTGGCGAAAACCAGGTGATCGAATTCGCGGCGCGTGCCGTTTTCTTCCTCAATGACATACACACCCTGCTCAAAAGTAATCTGGGCAATACGGCTGTTTAATTGAACGCGGCTTTTCTTAAGATCCTGACTCAGGCGCTTCACATAACTGGACAAGCCGGTTTCCACTTCGAACCATTCATTGCTGCTGTTGTCATAGCTGGTCACCATGTACTGCAGCACGCTGAAAGCGGAGAACTGCCGTATCTCATCGCTGGTCACGCCCCAACCAGCGGCCAGGAAAGGGTATAAAAAGGTGTCTTTGAATACGTCGGTGATGTGAATATGATCAGCCAATGCCTCAAGCGTTAAGTCGCTGTCTTTTTCTTCGATTACATGATGACCAACATCCAGCACGACCTTCAGGTTCATGATCTTTCTAAGGTTGGCAGGCGTCAGCGACTGCCATTCCACCTGACCGTCATGATAGGGAGGCAGGATGATTAACTCACTGCCGTCGGTTTCGTAATAGGTCGTCACCAGTGTAAACGGCTTGACCGGAATTTTATAAAAATTCAATAGGCGCATGAAATGCGGATAGGCATAGCGATTAAAAAATTCAGCCCCCGCTTCCACCACGATTTTTTTGCCGTCAACCTCAACATCAATGGAGTTGGCATGTCCACCCAGGCGATCCTGTGACTCATAGAGGGTAATCTCGTGATCCTGCTCAAGCAACCAGGCACTGACAACCCCGGCTGCACCACCGCCGACAATGGCTATCCGGTCCGCCCACACCGCATTGTGCAAGGAAAAGAGAAAAAGAATACCGGGAATAATGAATTTTGACATAAGCGCTCCTTGCAGTATCGGTAATAAAAAGGCGGCCTAGCATACTAATCCCTGCCATGCTGGCTGTCAATTTTGGCTACCGTCTGCAAACGACGCCATAAACGGGCCTTGATCAAGGGCCAGTCATCAGCCAACAGGCTGAAAACCACCGTGTCGGTGATGAGTCCCTGGTGATGAATCATGTGTTGACGTAAAACACCCTCTTCGGTAGCTCCCAGTTTTTTTAAATTATTGTATGAGCGTTTGTTGCGTGGGTCCGTAGCCACCTGTATGCGGTTAAACTGCCATTGCTCAAAGGCCTGCGCAAACATCAGCGCCAGCACTTCATGATTGGCGCGCCCACCCCAAAGCGCTGGCGTCAACCAGCCGTAGCCGATTTCAAGGCGCCGATGCTCAGGGACAATGTCGTAATAACTGTAGCTGCCAAGTACCCGTTCGTCTTTCAAGCGGCGAATGACGTAGGTGAGTTGCGTCTGTTCAGCCTGTTTGTTGAGGTTGTCTAAAAACCATTGCTCAAAAAAGTCGCCCTGGGCCTTCATCGGCATGTAAGTCCAGATGCGCTCATCATCTGCCGCCTGCCGCAATGCCTCGCCATGGGCGGGCAAAAGCGGCTCGAGGCCCAGGGTGTTCCCCTGGAGGGGAGGTAGGGATAACGTAATCATTCCATCACGCGTGCATTTTAAAGAGCTCAAGCTTAGCATTAGTCAGGGCAAACGGGTATCAGCGGCCTGTGAACAGGCTTGAGGCCTGCGGCTAGCTCACCAATGCTTTTGAATTTTCCACTACTTCGTCCACCCGCGGGTAAGCGTCATTGAGTATCCTCACCGTGTTTTTCAATTGCTGCACATTCACATACTCCGTATACCCACCCTCCAGCTGCCAGTAAACACGGCACAGTGTATCAGGATATTTCTTGACCATATCGACAATTTTTTGAGTAAAATGAATTAAATCTTCATCACTAAAACGCCGGCTATGACTCTCCTTTGAGCCAAGGGTATACTCCTGATCGATTTCCTTACCGCAGGGAGCCTCTTCTTTTTCGTGCGAATCCCAACCGGTCGGCAGAAAAAGCATGATTTTTTCTTTCTTTTTCGCGGCATAGGCCAGCAGGCGTTCCAGTTCTTCCAAAGCGTAGTGCAAGGCGGCATGGCATCCCCTGCGTTGCCGTGAGCAGGAGGCTAAGTCCACACTGTGGTAGCACTTATTCCCTTTTTGCCATACCCTGCCCTCCTCTTCAATCGGCGTCCCCATGCGTTCCCGCAACACCGACTCACCCTGCCAGGGGTAAACCCGGGAATCATAAATGTCGATGTGGGTAAAGGGCTGCGTTGTCGTCTCTGCCATTAGCACACTGTTTAACCCATCATCGCGGTTAATATCCGTACCAATGATGACCGCATGAAAAGGAACGTCTGCCGTTAACTCCTCATACGCCATGACCACAGCCAATTTGTTTAGAAGGCAAAAACCCGCCCCCCGATCGCGGTAAGCATGATGGGTCGGCAATCCCAGACAAAAATTAAATTGCTGGCGCTGTTCCAGTGTGGTCAGGAGTTCATGAATCAGCACTTCAAAGGTTAAATGACCGCAGAGAATGTCGGTATCGATTTCTTTTACTTCACGGGGAGCCAATGTGGCACAGGTTTTGATTAACGACAGCAGGTAAGCCTGATCATGCACTTTAAGCAGCGCTTTAAGTACCGGATTATCATCCGGAATGGCGTCAAAAGCCGCCTTGGCCAGCTTGGCATCCCGGCTGCGAATCGCCTGGCATAACACGTGCCAGGGCAAGCGATCCACCCAGTGGTGACTCAAGAGAGACATCGTTTCTGTTATTTGCTGGGGAGCCAGTTCAGTCTTTAGGGTTTTAACCAATTTAAGCAAACGCGCCAGTTGATCCTGCTTTCCCCCCGCATACAGGCCTCGCATCGCAAGGATTTCATCGTAGGCAGGAACCTGGCAGGTCATTGCAGGCGGGGCGTCTTTTTTTAGCAGTTGCAGTTCAATAACCTGCTGAGTCAACTGCTCCATGGTTTTAATTTGCCGAAGAATGACGTATTGATCCTCATTATCGAGACCGGTAAAAAGAGAGGACGATTTGATTTCCTCAAGGTGTTGGCTGCAGGCTTTTAAGCCTTGGAAAAAAGCAGGGTTGTGGTGGCTGAACTGATAAGCCCACTGACTCAGGCGCTGCTTTTCAGCCAGCACGGCATTGGTTTTGTATTGGTAAAGTAATTTCTCGAATTTCATGGGCCGATCCTTGGGGGAAACTGAATCAATTTACTTTGCACTACCCAAGCAGGAGAAGCAAGCCGACTCAGAGTGGTTTTAAGGCTTTGCTTTGATTGGTCAGGACGGCAAAAACACTTCGACCCTCATTTTTGTAAATGAGTTGATCAAAACAATAAGTGGCCGCGTAGGCTATACCGCGGCCGCTTCTGGCATCGGATAAATTCTTATTCATGAAGAGGTAGGGCTTGTAATCAAAACCCAGGCCCGGATCGGTGATGTTGATAAAAGTACCCTCTTCCTTTTTATAAATGGACAATTCAATGTGCTTGCCTTTAAAGGCAGGATCACGCAGCCTTCGGTTTAACTCGGCAAAATAGTGCCTGTCAGCAATGAGCTGTTGTTTTAAGTCAAATCCCAACTGATAGATGCCATGCTCAAACGCGTTCAGCAGCAATTCATAGACGCCGCGGCGAAGCTGCGGCGTATTCTCCGAAGCCATGGCGATCGCTTTGGACAAGGGCACCACCTGGCGAATGTGGTTTAAAACAAATTTCCCCGTGTTCAGGGTATTAATAAAATCCAAACTCTGGGCCTTATGACGTTGCTGTTGCTGTTGGAGCGTCGTTAAACAACCGCTGAAAAAGTCCCGTGACAGAGGCGGCTTAAGCACCGTCAGGTTGCGGCTGTACTTTTTAGTGATGGTGTCCTTGTTGTCGGTAATGACAATAACAGAAGCATCAGAGGCCATCATTAAGTACTTCAGGTGATAGGAAATGTCGAGTGAGTCAGGGATTAACACAATCAGATCATGATTTATCAGGCGCAGCCGGTGCCATCTTAAATCATCAAAGACGGCGTAATGCGAATTGACCAGAAAGGACTTGTCGATAAATTCAAGGTGCTCCTTGTCATTCGTGTTGTTGGTTACAATTAGCATGATTATCGCTCCACAAGCCCGCTGTCCATTGAACGGTAAATGGGCTTTAGCAGGTACTCGAGTATCGTGCGCTCGCCCGTAATAATTTCCGCCTTAATCAGCATCCCTGGCATCAGGTACTTTTTCTCATTTTTAACCACCACGTAATTCTGCTTCAGGCGGACTTTACCTTCGTAATAAGGTTCCGCACTCTCCTTGTCATCGTTTAATGTTCCTGCGGAAATGTGGTAAAGATCCCCTTTAATCAGGCCGTATTTGATGTAGTCGTAGGCACTGACTTTAATCCATACCGGATCACCCAGTTTGACATGGCCAATGTCGTTTGGACTGATGTGCAGGGTGGCAATCAACGGGGTATTGAGGGGCACAATTTCAAATAATTTTTTATTGGGGTAAATGGATTCCCCCACTTCATTAACGTACCGGGCATTGATAATTCCAGCCACCGGCGCACGCAGATGCCGGCGATTGGATTTTTGCTTCAGTTTTTTAATAAGCTCATTATTTTCATTAATTTCTTCCTCAATTTGTTCGTATTGATGGTTCAAGGTATTTTTTCGGTTGGCATCATAGGAATTCAGTTTAAAACGAAACTCCTGGACAGATTTTTCAAGCTTTTCTATTTCAAGCCCCATGGCGGTAAATTCCCGATTTAAAGCCAGAATGCGCTGCTCTTCTTCAAGCATTTTCAATTTTGAGGCATGACCTTCATTAGCCAGCGTTTTATACATAGCCCTGATTTTCGTCGCAATTTCAATTTCTTTAGCGCGGTATTGACGATTGGAACGCAGGGTTTTTAGATGGATTTCCTGCTGGTTTAATTGCTTGGTCAGAATGGTTTTCTCGGAATTAGCTGCTTTCAGCATATCCTGGTAAATGGCCATCTGCTCCTTAATCAGCTGGCTGTCTTTGGTGTATTGGTCAAACTGAGGCGTCTCACCGTTTAGCGCACTTTTCAGGCGTTCTTTTTGAAATTTAAGCATCAGGTTTTTACTTTCCACCCTCGCAACATCCTCCTTAACCCCGATGCCATCTAGGGTCAGCAGGATCTGTCCCTCGCTCACGGCCTCCCCTTCCTTGACCAGAATTTTTGTCACCACACCGCCGTCGAAATGCTGAAGGGTGATGATGTTTTTCTGCGGCTGGATTTCACCCTTGGCAATGGCCGCCTCCTTAATGGACGTCACGGAGGCTATGGCAATAAAGCCCAGGAGAATCACCATAAAAATAAGCGACATGGTTTTAATGAGACTGGGGTTGAATAATTCATGGTTTTTGGACGTTTGATACAAAAAAATGTCGTTTTCTTTGTTTAAAACCAGCGGCGCTTTGTTTTTATCCTGTCTGATTTTATGGGTAACCATGAGCTTCTGAGCGCTCGATCCTCCCCTCACCTGCCGGTAGAGGCGAGCAAAGGGCGTTTTAATCGCCTTCATCCACTTCCTCATTCGTCCCTCGTTGCGTTTGTTCATGGCAATTTACTTTTAAGCGTAATGGTCTTATCCGCCATGCGGCGAATCTGGTCATCGTCGGTCACCATGACGATGGTTTGTTCATGGCGCCACTGCTGTAAATCGGTTAAAAATTTATGCCAGGTCTTAGCCGAGAATGCATCCTTGTTTAAGCCATCAATCAGCTTGATGGCGGCATTGCTGGCATACAATTTCACTATCGCCATGTATTTAAGCCACTTTTTCGATAAATGACCCGGGTTATCGGCACTGATGTAAGTATTTAAACCCTCGGCCAGTTTGCTGACTTCATCCCCCATAAACAGTGAATCAAACAAGTCATCCACATCCTCCCGGGTCAAATACGGATTAACCATTTGAATGTTGTCATAAATGGTGCCCTGGATAATATTCTCCGATTGGTGAATATAACAAATCTGATTTCTCAGTGAATGGATGTTTAATTGACTGATCTCGTAATCATCAATCAGAACCTTGCCAATGTTCGGTTTAATAAATCCGGTAATCAACTTCAGCAGCGTGGATTTTCCAGAACCGCTTTCGCCAGTAATCGCAATCAATTGACGAAGCCTGATATCCATCGAAAAATTTTTTAACACAAACTGTTTATTGGCATTATAAAACACACCAATATTGGCAAGCCGGATCCCCTTTTTGATTTCGATGGTTTTTTTAAGACCGCTGTGGGCATCGTATTCATCGGGCAGATCAAGAAAATTATCAATTTGCTGGATAGTCCGATACAGTTTTTCGGAGCGAACCATCGTCGATGACGCCACTTGAATGGGCGAAAAAATGCGCCAGGAAAGAAACACAGTCGCTAATAAAATATCCACGGTGATTTGGTTGGACCACACCAGGTAAATCCCTGTACACAAGGTGATTAGGATCCCCATGTTGGTGATCCATTTTCCATAATTGTCAACAAAATTACTGGCGAGCTCGGCCTTGAGATTATAATACGTGGCCTGTTCAGATAAGCCATTGAGTTTTCGTGTGTAATAACGCTCAAGCCCCTGATAATGCAGGGTATTCAATTTATCCAGATAAATGGCGGTGAGGTAGTACTTCTCGGTGTTGATCAAGGTGTTTTTTTTAATCCTTGCAGCCAGGATACGATGAAAAAACACGAGGCAAATCGCTAACAAAAGGAACCCGGCGGCAAAGATTACGGTAAACAGATAATGGAAATAACTGATTAGAATAATCATCAGCACTATGGCCGGCAACTCCAGCAGCGTTGAAAAAATAGGACCCGTGAAAAAATCGCGCACGGAGGAAAAAGAACGGATACGCGCTATCTGTGACGGCAGGGAGAGTTTTTCAATGATCGGCAGCGGTAACTGATTTAATTTATTCAGCACTTCATGGGTGACGATGTAGTCAACACGACTACCCAGCCAGGACAGCACACCCGCACGAAAATAGCGCAGCAGCTGCTCGCATAACAATAAGCAAATCACACTAACGGTAACCACCATCAGGTTTGAAGTATCATGCGATACAATCACCCGATTGTAGGTGTAAATAAGATAAAGCGGCATCACCAGTGAAAACAGATGAAGCACAATGGAAATGAGAACCAGTTTGCCAATCACATAGCGAAAGCGGGCCAGCAAAGCCACGAACCAGGATCGTCCCAGGAATTTGAGCACACCCCGACTTAAATCAAACCGTTCTTCCGCAAAGGGCTCAAAGGTATAAACCAGATAGGTTTTATCAATCGCTAACGCATCAAATGCCGAGTAGGAATCGTTAAACGGGTCATAGCAGATGGTTGTCTGGTTTTCACGAAACAAAACCCGCACATGATTATCGATATCCGATCCTTTGATTAACAGGCAGGGGAATGTTAATTTTTCAAGCGTACTGCACCCCCGCGATTGCCGGCTCACATAACCCAATTGCGACAGGCCATTGGTGATGTTAATGATATTGGGCTTGTCGATTTGATGCGGAATCGATTTTAAAATGGTATTGAAATCATGGATGAGGGTGGGATTTAATTTAATGGTCAGTAAAATATAGGCATTGATATAAATATCAAAATCAATGTTTTTAAAGGAATAGTTTAAGCTTGAGAGGTTCGAAAGCCCTCTCATTATCTTTTCTTTTAATTGAAGCAGCGCATCTTTATTCATAAGCGCTCTCCTTTCATTTAGCGATGTCAAGCGAGTAATAGCGGCACTCGTCAAGCCGATAACAATAATCCGCAAGACTCACAAGATTATAATCATTGGAAATAATGAGGATAGCGGAGTATTCACGGATGGTTTTTAAAAATTTAAACAGCAACTGATACAGTTGTTCATCGACGTAATCGTCATCTGTATCCACAATAACCACCTTTGGCCTGAAAATGTAGCTGCGCACCAACAGAATCTTGACGCGAAGGCTTAAGGGTAATTCCTGTAGCGTCGTGGCGTTTAACACTGTCTGAAAACCATACTCCAGTTGCAGAATATCCTGTTTAATATGAAACAGCTGGCAAAGTGATTCGATTTCCTCATCGGCAATGTCTCGTCCGCCCGTGATGTTTTCCAAAATCGTGCCATTAATGAAATGCTCTTCCATGGTGATATAACCCACCGATCTGTAAAATTGTTCACTGCTTAACTGATACAGGGGATTGCCCAGTACACGGATATCACCGCTATCTGGCTTGATGGCGCCAATCAGCAGTTTCTTTAAAAGGGATCGCTGATGGCTGTTAATCGTCGTAATCGCTGCACATTGGCCTGTTTTTAATTGAATGGTTAAACCATTAATGGCGAGCTTATTGGTTTTATAGTTTTCCCTGACCGTGATTTTTTCAATATCCAGTGCATAAAAATGGCGCGTACGCAAATGGCCCTTGAGGTAAGTGCGCGTATTCTGATTATAAAAATCAAGCAATTTCTCATTGGAATTTAAGTAAGTGGCGACTCGAAACCAGAGCGTCAGCATTTCGCGGATGGGATTAGTCAGCCGCCCGGCAATAATTACCGTGGCAATTAAGGTTCCAAAGGTCAGGTAACCGGTTATGACCTGTGATGCACCAATAACCAACGTCGCAACAATCAGTATCTGGGTGGTGAATGTTGAAAAATTATACAAATAGGCCAGGCTGATGGACAGCTTGTAGGTGTTAACCACGGCCTTCCGCTCAATGATGTCCTGTTTTTGCAGGAGCAGCGATTCATTGGCATGCATTTTGGCAATAAAAATGGAACGTAAAAAATTAATAATCCCGGCCAGGCGTTTTTCGTCGGAACCTGATCGGTTTTTATGCTGCCTGATGAGGGATAGATTCATGTGGATAGCAATCAGGGTAAACACCAGCAATACACCAACAATCACCAGGCTCAATCTCAGGGATAACAGGGCAATCACGGCTAAAAACAGCACTAAAAATAAAATATCCACCAAGGCGACATATAGCTGACGGTAAATAAAATCATTGGTTTTCGATAACTCGTTAATAATCTCGCTCTTTTCAGCCAGGGTTAAATGGACTAATTTTTCAGGTTTAATGCGAGCAAATTGCTGTATGGCGTTGATAAACTCCACATGCTTGTTTTTGTTGGCATAATAGGAAATCAGGTTGCTGCGTAACAGGCGAAATAAAAACTCAAGCCCAATAAACAGGAAAGCCCCGAGAGTGAGGATAAAAAAAGTGGAAAAATTCTGGTTGGTTATGATGCGATCATAGGCCTGCAGGGTGTAAACAGGGAGTGCTAAGGCGCAAACGTTAATGCTTGTCGATAAAGCAATCAATAGGCCGTTTTCCCTGATTTTATGAAATAACACGCTGGTTGAAAAATGAATGAAACCCATTCTTTGGATCTGTAAATAATTTTGTGTAATTAGTCATAGCATATAATCTGTCGGCACTGGATAGTGCTGACAAATATGATGAGAACAACTATGACTGAAGATATAGATGAATTGGCAAAAGAGATAGCCAGAAATTGCAAAACACCTGAAGATTTCACCGAGTTTTTCAAACAATTAAAAAGACGAGGATTGGAAGCTGCTCTAGCCGGCGAGCTTACTGCACATCTGGGCTATGAAAAGCATGATAAAGGTGAATCACGCAAAGATAATTCTCGAAACGGTTACAGCAAAAAGAAAATTCATGTCAGTGAAGGTGAAATGGAAATTGCCGTACCTCGGGACCGCGCGGGCTCGTTCGAGCCGCAACTCATCCCCAAGCATGCCACTCGCTTTGACGGTCTTGATGAGAAAATTATTTCCTTTTATTCTCGTGGATTAAGCACCCGTGATATCCAGTCAGAGCTGGAAGAAATTTATGGGACTACCATTTCCCCAACGTTAATTTCCAATGTTACAGATGCTGTTTTGGCTGATGTGCGAGCCTGGCAATCAAGGCCTCTGGATAGCTGCTTTCCCATTGTTTATCTGGATTGTCTGGTGGTCAAGGTAAAGACGGATAAAGGCATTACCAATAAAGCCGTGTATTTGGCACTGGGTGTAAATACCCAAGGACATAAAGAACTACTTGGCATGTGGATTAGTCAAAATGAGGGCGCAAAATTCTGGCTTAATGTGCTGACTGATTTAAAAAACAGAGGTCTGGATGAGATATTTATTGCCTGTGTTGACGGCTTGACTGGTTTCCCGGAAGCCATCGAAACGGTCTACCCTTACGCCAAAGTTCAGCTTTGTATTGTCCATAAAATCCGCCAATCCCTGTCTTATGTGAGCTGGAAAGACCGCAAAATACTTGCCGCTGATTTAAAAAGCATCTACAGTGCAAATACGCTCATTGAGGCTGAAATGGCACTGGATGCTTTCTCTGCCAAATGGGATGACCAGTATCCGTCTATCAGCATCTCCTGGCGCAGGGATTGGGAACGGGTCATTCCTTTGTTTGATTATCCGGCGGATATTCGACGGGCAATTTATACCACCAATGCGAGTCATTGAATATGACCTTACGGAAAGTAATAAAAAACAAACGCATGTTTCCTTCTGATGAAGCCGTTTTTAAATTGCTCTATTTGGCAATTGAACGAATTTCTCAAAAGTGGACCATGCCGATTCATAACTGGAAACCAGCTATGAATCGCTTCATGATCGAATTCGGCGATAGAGTTACCGGATAACAGCACGGCTAGTTACACAGAATTCCGGACAGACTCCATTCTTTTTCCTTGCAACGATTTCAATTTCAACTTAGGCGGTATTTCTACCAAGTTGGGCTATTACTCCTGTTAACCAAAAAGTCCGCCATGGTTATCGAACAAACCCAGATGGTCTACAACATCGCTCACCTGGCCTACCGTGGCATCCACATTCATATCCGCCTCATTAATAACGGCATCAGGCCCGTCATTTGCCGCCTCAAGCGTCGAGGCAATGGCGTCATAAATCGCATCACTTCCGCTATCTGCTTCCGCTGTGATTGACTGCGTTGCCGTACTGCTCTCCGCCGGTTCATCATTCGCCGCCAGTGTGGTTTCAAACAGGTTAATAATCTGACTGACTTCCTGTCCCACGTCATCCACAAGATCCTCTGCGCCGTCTTCTACCTCTGTGATCAAGGGGACTTCGTTCATCAGGCCGTCCTCATTCCCGCCTGCAAGCCCGTCAACCACCCCCTCAGTAAGTCCACTGCTTCCCCCCAGATCATCGTCGCTTAACAGGTTATCGGCTGTCTCACCGAGATCTTCAATAACGGGGTTGACGAGAGCGTCTGAATCGTCACCCCCAGCAACAGCATCCAGAGGTTCGAGCAGTCCACCTTCCTCACTCGACAGCGCACCGCCAAGGCCTTCGGCAAGCGCCTCTGCCACATCATCCACAGGCCCACCGCCCTCCTCCTGGCCAAGAATCGTGCCCACATCACCCAGCAATTCATCCCCCCCGCCCTGCAGGACATCGCCCACATTGTCGACGGCATCGGCCAGGCCTTCATCCGTATTCAGGATTTCCTGCCCATCCAGATTCAACACATCGTCGATTAAGGACCCTTCATTACCAAGAAGATCCAGGGAATTATCAAGAACATGGTCATCACTGAGCAGGGCAGCTCCTAAATCCTGAACGACATTGGTGTCATTGGTAATCGCTAGATCATTCAGATCAATCACGCCGTGATCATTTAATCCGATATCCATTTGATCAAAAGGTAACTCGGGCACGACGGCATCCAGGACTGAGTCAACCGCGCCAACAACAGGAATGTGGGCGGTCATGCCATCCACCTGTCCAAGCACATCACTTACGGCCTCGTGAACACTGGTGACCATCGGACTGTTGTCAATGAGACCTGTATCGATGGTGATGTTTAGAAAATCGCTGGTCAATTCAAAAGCTGCATTGCGGATAAGACTGTCGTTTAACAGGGCATAGGTGTTGGCCAGATTGGATAAATCGAATTGATTGAGCAAATCGCTGTTTAAGCCAAGATCAATATCCAGATTAAACTCAATTTTACCCAGCAAATCGCCCAGAATTTCTGTGGTGATGGTCCCTATTACCTGAGTGGTGTTGGTCAGGGTTTCAACTAACGAGTGGGTGGTGTTGTTCACCACATTAAATACCTCGCCTGTCACGTCGCCCAAGGTATCGCCTAGGTGATTAACCACATTGTCGACATGATTTAATGCCGTATCTCCCAGTTGAGTCACATTGACCAAGGTGTTATCGACAAGGTTGGTGGTGGAATCAAGCAGGGTGTTAACCTGATTCATCGTATTATTCAGGGTATTGTTAATCAGCGTGTTCGTGGAATCGATGACATTATTTACTACGGTCGTATCGACCACATGGAGGTCAGTATGAGAATCGCCTTCCACCGTGGTGTTGTGATGATTGTCAACAGAGGTGGAATGATTGTCGATGTGCGTTGTCTGATTGTCTACCGTGGTATGGCTTGAATTACCGCCGCTTCGCTCACCGCCTGCATTGGCTGCCGCCCGCTCAGCGGTCTGGCCATTTGCACCCCCTGCACCGCCACTGGCATGGCCAGGTAGAGGCGAATCGAAGGTATCGTTGCCTCCTGCCATCGGTTTTATGGCTTCTTCATTCACCCCCAGCAAGGCGGCTGTACTGGTTGCCGCGCTGACCACATTTTGCGCCGGGTTTGAGCTATCCAGAGGTTGTTCAACATGGCTGCCCTCGCCGCCTTCATCTGTTACATCAACCCTGCTGTTGACGATGCCCGGCGACATGTCCGTCTGCTCAAGTGCATACTGGTCTTGAGCCAGATTAAATGACGGGTTCTGGGCAGAACTTAAACGGCTCGACTCATAGGTTGTTGACTGAGACGCGGTTGCATCGTTGGCATTTAACTCAAATTGATCCATCAAGTAGAGTTTGGAGTTCAATGCGCTGTATTGACCACCCGTTTCAGAGTAGTTAATGTCGCTCATACTGGCTTTCATAGGAAAGACTCCCGCACTGTACAGCTGGGCATTAATTGAAACTCATTAAAATCGACTGCGTATTGTATAAATTTAGCACAATCCCAATGCGAATGATTGTATTTATCGAAAAATTTCTGCAAACCAACGGCTTGGCTCGGCAAGAGCTATACTAAAAGCAATGACAACGAGTAACCTATCAAGGATTTTGTGAAAAAACAGATACTTATCGTCGATGACGATGAAAGCATCCGTATCAGGCTAAGCAGCCTGCTGACTAATAACGGTTATGATGTGTTTACCGCCGAAAGCGCCAGTGCCGGATTTGCCATCCTTAAATCCCACGCCATTCCCGTGATTATTTCTGATCATCGCATGCCGGAGTTGAGCGGCGCGGATTTTCTTGAGATAGTCAAAAAAGAGTACCCCCATACCGTTCGCATGGTCTTGAGTGAATACGAAGATTTTACTGCCATGGCGGAGGCCTTTAACAGAGGGGCCATTTATAAATTCCTTGCCAAAAAATGGAATGACACCGAACTTTTAAACAATGTCGACTCCGCCTTTGTTTGCTATGAAGAATTAAACCGGCAGCAGGCCCTCAACAGTAGCCTTAGTAAAACCATTGAAGCCGTGGTGATTACCAGCAAGGACGGCTTGATTACCTCTGTCAATGAATCCTTTGAACTGCTCATGGCGTTTAAAAGCGACGACATTCTGGGTAAACGCCTTGATATTTTTGACGGCACGCTTGAACAACTTAAGGAGATTCAGCAGGGTTTAAATGAGAACGGCTGTTGGCAGGGTCGTTTAAAAGCCATTAAACGGGATAAAACAAGCTTCCCTATTTTTCTCTCCATTACCACCATTAAAAACAATCTGGGGTTAGTGACCCAAGTCGCTTATTATTTTATTGACATCAGCGAAAAACAGTTGATGGAAGAACAACTGAATTATGAAATCATTCACGACAAGCTGACAGGTCTTATCAATCGCAAAAGCTTTACCGATGAATTGGCGCTGTGGATAAAATCGTGTCAGGAGGATCAGTCAATCGTCGTGATTGCCATTGATCTTGAGCGTTTCCGTAACATTAACAATGTCCTTGGAACCAAGGCCGGTGATGAAATTCTTACGTCCACGGCCCAGCGCCTTAAGAAAATTCTGACAGAATATAATGGTTTGGTGGCGCGCATCGGCGATGATCAATTCGCCATCGGCGTAAAAACCTTTAAAAGCAGCAGCGATATTTACGATTTAATTGATAAAATTGTTGATAATTTAAAACTGCCCTTCACCTACAATAATAAACACATTTACATGGATGTGAACACCGGTTCCAGCATGTACCCTGACGATGGGCAGGAAGCCATTATTTTGTTGCAGAATGCCATCACCGCCTCTAATCTGGCCAAACGCATCGGCAAAAAAAATTACATTAACTTTAAACCCGACCTTAATAAGCTCTCGCAGGAAGACATGATCCTGATAAGCGATATTCGTCTTGGCATAAAAAACGATGAGTTTGTCTTTTATTACCAGCCTAAAATCGAGCTTAAGACCGGCAGAATCGTCGGTGCGGAAGCCTTGCTGCGCTGGAACCATCCCAAGCATGGCGTCCTGTTGCCAAAGGATTTTTTAAGCATCTGTGAGGAAACGTACCTCATTGTCGATATCGAACGCAAAATGCTCTACAAAGGCTGCGATTTTCTGAATAAACTGAATAAACTCGGCAATAATGATTTAACCATCAGCTTAAACATTTCGGCTCAGGAGTTTAAATGCGCCAATATCTACGTGCTGCTTAAAGACATCATTAAAAAAACGGATTTGCCTCCCAATCTTATCGAACTTGAAATCACCGAATCCAATCTGCTCCATAATCTTTACGACATTAAAAATTACCTCGATAAAATTCAGAGCCTTGGCATTCGGTTGTCGCTGGATGATTTCGGCAAGGGGTATTCTTCGCTAAAGTACCTCACCGTTCTACCCTTTGATGTTGTTAAAATTGATAAGAGCTTTCTCAAAAACATTGAACAGGAGAACCGAAAACAGGTTATTTTTACCGCCATGGTTGAACTCTGCAGTAAAATCGGCTTAAAAACGGTGATTGAAGGGGTAGAAACGCCGACACAATTGCAATTTGTCAAACAGTTACCCTGCGATTACATTCAGGGTTTTTTGATTTCCGAGCCTTTGTCCGAGGCGAATTTTCTTGAGTTTGTCAAAGCCCGCTACGTGAAAAATGACTTACTGCAATAACTGGGCAATGCGAGCCAGCAATTTATTGGAATCAAAGGGCTTTTCAAAAAAAGCCGCGGCCCCGTACTCCTCAGCTTTTTTCTTCAATTCCGGTTTTTTATTGGCAGTCATGAATATAATGGGAATATTACCCACCTGGGGAAGGCATTTGACGCGTTCTGCCAGCAGAAAGCCGTCGCCCGCCGGGATGGAAATGTCAAGCAAAATAAGATCAGGCACATTGTTAACGACGTGATTGACACCTTGAACCACATCGGCAGCAGTATCCACTTGATAGTTAAAGGATTTTAAACGAATGGTGAGGGCTTTGGCGATATCCTTGTCGTCTTCAACGATGAGTATTTTTTTCATGTGGCATCCTGCCCAGTCTGTGTGCACTGATATGGAAATTTTAGTATAAATCGACTGCCTTTACCAGGAAGGCTGTCGACGCTGACATCCCCGCCATGCAACTGCATAATCTGTTTACAGATATACAACCCCAATCCCAGACCGGCATTGGAACCCACGGAATGGGTATTGGCCTGAAACAGGCGGTCGAATATTTTTTGCTGATGTTCTTTTTCAATGCCGCAGCCATGATCAATCACAGCCACCTCCACCAAACCCGCCTGGCTATCCTCCAAGAGCAGGATGTTTATCACCTCGTTTTCAGGCGAAAATTTAATGGCGTTATTAATGAGAATTAACAAGGCTTGAAAGACTCTCGCCTCATCAACATGGATTCGCAAATCCTTAGTCTGCGTTTCGAAGGTCAGTGTGATATTTTTACGGCTGGCAATGACGCGGCTGGTATTGATGGCTTCTTCAATAACATATTTAATCGTCACTGGCGCACAATTTAACTCGTATTTGCCAGTGGATAGACGGCCTATTTCCAGTAAATCATTAATGTATTGCGTGAGCTGTTTGCAATTACGGTGGCAGATGTCCAGGTACTCTTTCTGATCCTCAGTCAACTCACCGGCCAAACCATCACGCATGATTTGAATAAATTCAAGTGTGGAGGTCAGCGGGGTTTTGAGCTCATGGGAAATGACCTGATAAAAATTGCTGATTTCTTCACTTTTAAGCTTAAGCATCTGATTGCTTTCTTCAAGCTTTTTGTTGGTTTCAAGAAGCAGCAATTTAAGATTATTTTTGTAGAGGACGTTGTTAATGGTGCTGTTTAAGAGATCAGCCGACAGGTTTTTTTTAGGAATAAATTCCGAGATACCGTAATGAATAGCCTCTGAAGCCATCTGAATGTCGTTCGAACTCGATAACATGATCACCGGCAAGCCCAATGCATCCTCGCCCGACAAATGGCTCTCGTTTAAACGCTTAAGAACCTCAAGTCCTGTGCGATCATTAATGTGGTAATCCAGCAACAACAGGGCATAGTTGTCTTTGTTTATGGGGGTCAGATCAGCCGGCACCTCGTCGTAGCAAACCAAATCAATCGCATAGTCCGTGTTCTTTTTGCAAAAATGACTGACTATGTCATGCATGGATTGTTCATCATCAATTAATGCGATTCGTAGTGTTTCCATTGTCCTGGTCTGATTTAATTAATAATTCAATGCCCGTATTCACAGAGATGGGCTCACGGTTATCGCTTTTTAACAGCGTAAAATAGAAAGTGGTCCCCTCTCCCGGCGTTGATTCAAGCCAGATGGATCCTTTATGACGCTCAATGATGCGTTTGGTGATCGTTAACCCGGCGCCGGCGCCGCCACCGTATTCCTCTTTTTTGTGCAGGCGTTGGAAAATTTCAAACACCGTGTCACGTTTACTCTTTTCAATGCCGATGCCATTGTCTTTAACATAAAAGCAGACACTTTCATTACTGGATTTTTCAGGGGCAACGCCAATTTGAATCAAGGGTTCTGGCTTGTCGTTGTATTTTAAGCCATTGGTAATTAAATTGGTGAACACTTCGTTTAACCGCGACTCGTCGGCCATAACCTTCGGTAAATCGCCATCCACCTTAATGATGGCATTTTTTTGCTTCAGCAGGTGATGGATGCCGTCCTTAACATCATTGATGACACGCTGGGCATCCAGGGGTTGCAGGCTGAGCTTAAGATTCCCCACTTTGGAATAATGAAGCAGAGATTCCAGCAGCAATTCCAGGCGGCCACAGCTTTTTATCAGGGAGTTTAAAAAACCGACACCGGCTTCATCAAGCAACCCCACGTAATCGTCTTTCAGGATCATGGCATAATTTTTAATGCCCCTCAGCGGTTCTTTAAGATCATGGGAAGCGATGTAGGCAAAGGATTGCAATTCCTTATTGGACACCTCGAGTTCGGTCATTAATTCGCGGATTCTGATTTCATTGCGCTTGAGTTCGGTGATGTCACGAATGATCAGCGAAATGCCAAAATGGTCCTTGTCATAACGGATTAAATTAAGACTGGCCATGAAATGATTGGCTTCACTGGCTTGCGTGTTTGTAGAAAACTCATACTGCAGGCTTTCGTTGCTTTGAATCAGGCGTTTAAGCTGATCGGTTAATCGTTCAGCATGGGTTTTGTGTAAAATGGAACCAATTGGCTTTAAAAGCGCCTCGCTTTCGTTTAAACCAAAAATACGGGCTGCGCCATTGTTCCAGGAATCGATGTGAAACTGCGAATCGAGAGAAACCACGGCATCCTCGGTTTGTCGCACAATGGTGGAAAGTCTCATTTCCTGCTCTCTTGCCTTTAATTCCGCACTGATGTCGTGAATAAAAAAGCAAAAAATCGGGCTGCCGTCATCGGATGTCACCGGGAAACAGCAGGAAGCGACCAGAATTTTTTTATTGTGATTATTGAGGATGTGGAAGGTTTCACGCTTGCCGATGTATTTGGTTTTTTGATTGGACAGGTAATGGTTAATGTCCTTTTCAAGCGTCAGCCTGGCATCCGCCGTGCCCATAATGACCTGAGAAATTGATTTATTAATGACATTGTTTTTCACCTGCCCTACCAATGCGGCCGCTTGTGGATTCCATTCAATGATTTTGCCGCTTTTATTGGTGATAATGACGGCTTCCAGGGTATTGTCGATGATGCTTTGTAACAGATTGCGGTTGGCCTGCAATTTGGACTCAACCTTTTTGATGCTGCTGATGTTAGTAATGTATAAATAGGCGGTATTCGGCTCATTTTCTCCATAGGTAACCACCCCGTCGACGGTTACCGGGATTTTATTACCGTCCAGGGTAACAACCTCCGTTGCATATTGATGCAACACCCCTTTACGCTGCAGGGTGTGCAGGGCCTTGCGCAGTTTTTTTTCATCGTCTTTGGGAAAAAGAGTGTCCACCGGGTGACCAATAACCTGATAAGGATGAGCCACCTGAAGAGTGAGGGAAAGCATGCTGTTAATCTGTATAACCTGGCCGCTCACCATGTCGATTTTGGCAATCATGGAGGGTGACTGGTAGAAAAGCATCCGCATTAAACCATCCGCTTCACTGGCTCCAAGGGCAGGAGTACGGTTAACAGCATCAGACAGCAGCAGGCAAAGCAGGAGAACCCCGGGCAGCCAATAGGGATTAACCTGCATAAAAACCAGGGTGGCAGAAAGCCCGATCAGTAAGGCATAAATCAGAATTTTTTTGCTCACGGCATCGTCCCTGGCCATTTTATGGGCAAGCACCCCATCGTTTGGAATTTGATTCCTTTATACCAACCATAGCCTTTGGGTGATTATTTGCAAGTGGCGGGCCTTCCCTGTTCCAATAGACTCACAGCGAATGCCTCACCCTCTGCAGGAAGTTAGGGAAGGAATGTGCCTACCACACCTGGCAGCGCTTTTTATTCACCATCGGACTATTCGCCGGTACGGCAAACGCGGTAATGAATGACGGCATATTCGCCAGGCTGCCATTCACTCGATAAATCATGGGTGGGTGCGGATCCACCGTGATGAGATTACGGGCCTGTTCCGGGCGAATATTGGAGGCCCAGACATGTGCCGCTCCCAGGAAAAATTGCTGCTTCGGCGTTAAGTGGTCAATGACCGACGCCTGTTGATACGAAGTGGAGTTCAAAAAGGCATGATAAGCCAGGGTCAAGCCCCCCAAATCCGCTGTGGCCTCACCGGCAACCAATTGACCCTGAACAGGCAAATCGTCAATTCGGTATTGGGAAAATTGATCGATGATGCATTGGGTGGCCGCCTTAAACTGGTTTAAATCGGCGGCTGTCCACCAGGTCTTCAGGTTGCCGTAACCGTCAAATTGCGCCCCCTGATCATCAAAGCCATGTGTTATTTCATGCCCCATGACAAATCCAATGCCCCCGTAATTCACAGCCGCAGCGGCATGTTGATCAAAAAACGGCGGCTGCAGGATGCCGGCTGGAATGGTGATGTTGTTCATGGAGGGGTCATAATAGGCATTAATCGTTTGTGGCGGCATGGCCCATTCGCTGCGATCAATGGGTTTACCTATTTTATCCAGCTCCCGTTTGATTAAAAATTGATTGGCCCGAATCACGTTTAACACATAGGGGCCCCGATCAATCTGCAAACTGGAATAATCCCACCATTGGTCGGGGTAACCTACCCGCTCTTCCATTAAGGCCAGTTTTTCCAAGGCTGCCTTTTTTGTCTCAGGCGCCATCCAGCTTAGTGATTCAATGTCTCTACGCAGGGCCTGATGGATGGTGTGGAGAATGGCCAAGGCTTGCTTTTTGGCCTCCGGCGGGAAATTCTGTTCAACATACAGTTTGCCGATGGCAAACCCCAAAGTGGCATTTTCAGTGGCAACCACCCTTTTCCAGCGCGGTTGAAGCGTTTGAGCCCCTGTCAAAATCGACATCATGCGAAAATTCTGATCAACAAACGGAGCGGATAAATAAGAGGCAAACGCATCAACGAGATGCCAACGCAAATAAGTTTTCCAGTCGTTTAAAGGGACAGACTGCAATTGCTCATCAGCCACCTTGAAAAAGCCTGGCATGGCCAGATTAATTTCCTGAAGATCCGGTTTGCCAATGGCGGCAAAATAAGCCGGCCAGGAAAAATGCGGCGTCGCCTTCTCGAGCTGTTTGCGGTTCATCCGGTGGTAAATGGCATGAGGGTCCCGCTGCTGTGCCGGCGTCAACGAAGCCCGGGCAAGGACCGTTTCCATACGCATCACTGTCTCAGCCTCCTGCAACGCCAGCTGCGGTGAATCACCCAGCAACAAAAACATCCTGGTGACGTGCTCCACATAAGCCTTACGGATGGAGTCAAATTTTTTACCGGTTTTTAAGTAGTAATCACGATTAGGCAAACCCAAGCCGCCCTGGGCCGCAGCGCCAATCATTTCTTCACTGTCTTTAAAGTCCTGCATGCTGGAAAAATCAAACAGGGCATCAACGCCAAGGGTTTGAAGATGGGCAATGACTGCCTTAAGTTCCTTTCGATTGGTAATTGCAGTAATGCGTTTCAGCTCCTGATTTAAAGGCTTGACGCCCAGGGCATTGATTGATTGTTCATCCATGCCGCTGAAATAAAAATCACCGACTTTCTGCTCAGTACTTCCAGGAATCGGGTGGGGTTGATTGGCTGCCTTAATCAACAATTGGTGAATGATTTTTTCTACTTTTAATTGCAGGATATTGAAACTGCCCCACATGGCATACTCTGGCGGGACAGGATTCGTTTTTTGCCAATTGCCGTTGGCGTAGGCAAAAAAATCATCCGCTGGCGATACCGTTAAATCACGCCAGTCTAAATGCAGGCTTTCGCGCTGCCTGTCGATTTCCACAGGACTTGAGGATTGAGCCCACACCGGCTTGGACAGGAGAACAGCAGCTAATCCCATGGCAATAACAAAGCGCATAACGATCCTAATCTGGCGAGTGAAGAATTCAGTTTAAGCAGTTACGAAGGTGGAGGCAACCTTTCCCGGATACTGACGTCGTTTCTCTGCAGGTTTATTTTTACCTATACTTAGGAAAATGGTGACAGTATAAAGCGTATGGAAGACAAAGATCAGCTTCAGAAAACCTTGCATCAGGAAACAAAAGAAGACTCAACCCTGGCTTCCTCGCCCGATCGATTACAGCATTTTAACCCGAATAAACAGGATCTCTGGCTACAGCACAGCCAGGCCATCATTGAGGAACTCAGCCAGAGCCTTCCTGATTACCCACAGAAAAAACCGGCCTTACGCAGTGATATTCGTTGCCCAGAAGACGTTCTGCTGACTAAAACGGGCTGTGCGTATGCGTTTTTAGCCAGCAAACGGCGGGAAATTGCCAAGCTGTTAAAACACAGTCCGTTGCGGCATCAGTTTGGCTTGTTTAACAAAGCCGGTTTTATTGCCAGCGATGATTTTAAGCTGACGGATTTACGGACTCAGAAAGAAACCATTTATAAACAGTTAATGGATTTAATTAGCAGGCCTCAGGATGGTGTCACGATTCAAAAACGCGCACAAGAGCGCGGGACCATTTACATCATCGAGTTCCAGTTAACCCCTGAAGACGCAGAACGTCAACATAACGAGAATGCAAAAAGCACCCTTCCCTTTATCGAAGACACGACGGATTTGACCATTATTTTTTCTGACTACGGCATAGACGATGCAAAAACGACCCTTCAAATTGATCATCACATGACCCCCTTTTCAATCGATTACCGCAATGAATCAAGCTACTTTTACGTGCAGTTTGTACTGATTGAACCGTATTTGCGGGCCTGCCTTGCCTGGACAGACGAGCAGCCTGTTCAGGACTTTTTAAGCAATGCAGGCCGCATTGCCTATTCGCTGGCGCATAGACAGCTGGTAGGCCGTGGCAATTCAGCGATTGTTGAGTGGCTGATACGAGGTCTTGCTAAAAACAGGGGCATTGAACTGGGGCCCTTTAATCACAATGAAAACATGGGCTGGGATTTCAAAGCCTTCTTAACGCCTAACTGTGAAGAGTACGCGAACTGGTTTGCAAAAAAAGCCTTCGCAGTCGTTGAAATTCAGGAAACCGGGCAGTTTCTGCCCGGTAAAAAATAGGCTTGCCGCCCGATTGCATCAATTTCGGTAGTTGCTTTTTAAAGGCAATAAATCCGCGAGATCGTTGGCGTGTTCTTCCTCCTCCTCAAGGATATGCTCCAGCATGCGGCGGGTGGTGGGATCCTGGTCCCCAAACCAGTCAATCAGCTTGCGGTAAACCATGATGGCAATGCGTTCGGCAATGAGGTCCTCTTTAATCAGGGCTTCAAGATCAGTTCCGGTTCCAAACTCCGTGGCGGTGCGCGCCATGACGGTCGCCGGATTAAAGTCCGGATTACCCCCCAGTTGATTAATCCGCTCACCAATCATCAGCATGTGCTGTTCCTCTTCCAGAGCATGCTCCTCAAACTCGGCAGCAACTTGAATACAATCAATGCCGGTCGCAATAATCTGGTGGTGTCGATACCGGAGTACACAAAGAATTTCAGTGGCCAACGCATCATTGAGCAATTTACAGGCGATGGTCAGATCCAACGGATAGTCCGCGGTCACTGCGCCGTCGCTAATGGATTTTTGTGCCTCTGAACGGATTTGATTGATGTCATAAGGGATAGGTTCCATCGTTCTTGATTTCATTGCACGTCCTTGTTTTTTATTTCGCAAAAAGTATAGTAAAAAATGCACAAAAATGCATAATAATTGATCACTCAAAATTTGTTTTATACTTAAAGAAGGCGACAAGAGGAGATTTTCATGAAGAAAACGAAAAACACAGATCCTGCTGAAATCAGGGAAATAAAGAATATCTGCGACGTATCACCACAAGCAAAAGAAGCCAAAGGGGTATGTCAGGTGGTCAACCGCAATAAAAAAGCCATTCAACCTAAAAAATAACCTGGCCTTCAGCCAGGTTATTCTTCAACTTTGTACAGCCTTTACATGGCATTGATTCAACACACGAATAATATCCTCTTTTTGCTCCATGTCGTTGTAGGAAACCCATAAAACAAAGCCCCCTTTTCTCTCCTGTTTTTCAATGCCTTTATTACGATTTTCCTTAATACTTTTGGCGATTAAACGACCGATAATACCGCCCAAAACAATTCCTATCACCCCAAAAAAAATAGTTTCAGCGGGGGAATGGATATCGCCAATAAGAAAGACGCCGATAGCGACTAAAACGAAAATTGGGATGCCATAGGAAAAGCCAATAACCCAGCCAAAATCGTCGCGAAGATAAGGATCGGTTTCAGGCGGGTTATGTCCGGCTTGAATGACTTCAGGAGCCACGTAAGGCACGCCGTATTTTTCAGCCACCTTGGTCGGTGATCCCTGAACGCTTAAATTTTGGCGTGTGACCGCATTCGCCAATAATTCGTTAGCCACCAATTCCAATTGGATTTCATCGCTGATTATCGCACTTATTTTTCCACTTCCATTATCCATGTCAGGCTCCTTTAAGACTCCTGCCAGAGCACGATTAATACTTGGCAACAGGATCGCTCGCAGGAAAGGTTTCAGCCAACTCTTCATCCAGGTGTTTCTCTTCCCTTGCTTTAAGACTGCTGTAGCGTTTAGGATTTTTTATTTTACTTTTTTTTGTCCCATCCTGAACATTTTTGATTTTTATGCATTTTATTCTCCCTACTTCGTTTGTTATAGGGGATTTTTAAATAGATTAATTATTGATTGGATAGTCCAATACCTTCATGGCGAATCACTGGAAAAATCCAACATCCCCATCTTTTGATTTTAGTTCATTATTTGATTTATTTTGTTAATTAACCCTTAATAATTAATGATAATTAAATAAAAAATAATCACGAAATACCCATTGTTCTATACTTAATATAATGTCGAAAATAATTCATGAATGATGATTACATCAGTATATTCACGCTTAGAATTAGAATAAGGAGGAATAATGGAAAGATATACTGATCGAGGTGAAGCCGGAAAAATATTAGCCGAGCACCTGATTGACTACAAAAAAAAACCCAACACCCTGGTTCTGGCTTTACCGCGAGGCGGCGTGCCTGTGGGGTTTGCAATCGCTACGGCGCTCTCGATACCGTTAGACGTCCTCCTGGTCAGAAAGCTGGGTGTCCCTGGGCATAAAGAATTTGCGTTTGGTGCCCTGGCATCGGGAAATACCGTGTTTGTTAATGAAAACATTGTGCGTAGCCTTGCGCTGGACGAACAGATGATTAAAAAAGTCATGGCCGATGAGGAAAAAGAACTAGCCCGCAGGCAAACGGTTTATCGCGGCGGACGCCCTTTCCCGGCTTTAAAAAACAAATCCGTCATTTTAGTTGATGACGGCATGGCAACGGGAGCTACCATGCGGGCGGCGATCCATTGCGTTTATCAGCATAAACCGGCATCCGTCATTGTCGCTGTACCGGTTGCGGCTTATGCCACCTGTGAGGAGGTTAGTACCCTGGTTGACCGACTGGTTTGCCCATTTCGCCCTGAGAATTTTTATGCTGTTGGCTTGTGGTATGACAATTTTGATCAAACGACCGATGAGGAAGTCTCTGAATTGCTGACCATGGCCCAAGCCGAACGCCTGGAAAGTACTGCCTCATCTTAAGGAGTATTTATGACAGTGTTTGCAACGGACATGGAACATCCGGTAACGATTCCCTCTGGGCATGCGGATCTGGCAGGCTTATTGTACTTACCCAAAAACACGACGGGCATTATTTTATTTGTCCATGGCAGCGGCAGCAGCCGCTACAGCATAAGAAATCAGTACGTCGCCCATGTGTTAAATAAAGAGAACCTGGCTACCCTGCTGTTTGATTTGCTGACTCCCGCGGAGGATAACATCGACTCTTCCACCGAAGAATTCCGTTTTAATCTGCCGTTTCTTGCCACAAGGCTGCTTAAAGTCACAAACTGGATTAAAGACGAATTCCCCCATTTCCCTATTGGTTATTTTGGCGCCAGTACCGGTGGCGGTGCTGCCTTGATTGCCGCAGCAAAAGAGCGAAACGCCATCAGTGCTGTCGTATCACGCGGAGGGCGGCCAGATTTGGCTAAAGAATCCCTGCCCTTTGTTTCGTGCCCTACGTTATTTATTGTCGGCGAGCACGATGAGCCCGTGATTGAATTAAATCAACTGGCGATGGCGCAAATGAATTGTACAGTCAAGCTTAAAATCATCCCGGGCGCCACCCATCTCTTTGAAGAACCAGGGACCTTAAGTGACGTGGCTCAGCTGGCAAAAGAGTGGTTTTTGACCTACCTCGCTCTGGAAAAGAGATAACTGACATGGAAAGCTATAACAAGCTGATTGATTGCCTGAATCATCACATCGAGCCTCTGGCATTGGCTAAAGACAACGCCTATGCCTCTGTGCTTGAGAACATAGGCGACAAACGGTTTGTCTTAATCGGTGAAGCCACCCATGGGACTGAGGAGTTTTATCAGATTCGCATGGACATTACCAGGCAACTCATCACTGAAAAAGGCTTTATGGCCGTTGCCATTGAAGCCGACTGGCCTGACGTTCATGGTATCTATAATTACCTGCAGGGCGATGGCCCGGGAGAGGACGCGGCCTCTGCCTTAAACGGGTTTAAGCGGTTCCCAGTCTGGATGTGGCGTAATAAGACCATGCCTCCCTTTCTTCACTGGTTGCGCCACCACAATGATCCCTTGACTTCCCCTCATAAAATTGGTTTTTATGGCCTTGATATCTACAGTCTCAACAATTCCATGCAGGCTGTCATTGACTATTTGTCCCGTGTCGATCCGGATGCTGCCGAACGGGCCAAAACGCGTTACGATTGTTTTGATCATACCGCCGTTGCTCCGCAGACGTATGGTTATTTAACCCATCTTGGCATTAAGAAACCCTGCATTAACGAGGCAGTCAATGTGTTACTGGAAATGCAACACAATGCCGTGAAATACCTGAGGAAGAATGGTTTTAAAGCCGCGGAAGACTACTATTTTGCCAATGAAAATGCCGCTGTTATCCAGGACGCTGAAGTGTATTACCGCTCCATGTTCGAAAACTCCGTCTCCTCCTGGAATGTGCGGGACCGGCACATGATGGCCACACTCAATCGACTGGCTGATCACCTTGAAGCGCGATTTGATAAACCCGCGAGAATTATTGTCTGGGCGCACAATTCTCACCTGGGGGATGCGCGGGCCACCGAAATGAGTGACCGCGGCGAGATTAATCTCGGCCAACTGGTTCGTGAACACGACAACACCCACAGTTACACCATAGGCTTCTCCACTTACGAGGGAACAGTCACCGCGGCCTCGGAATGGGGTGGTATGCCTCAATCCAGGACCATTGATCCGGGGATAGACAGCAGCTACGAACAATTATTCCATGAATTGGACTCTAAGGATTTTATTCTCTACCCGTCGAAGTCGAAAGAACTGGTGCATTATCTGCAACTGCCGCGGCTGCAACGGGCCATCGGCGTTATTTATCGGCCTGACATGGAGCGATTAAGCCATTATTATTTCACCCGCCTTCCTTACCAGTTCGATTGCCTTATTCATCTCGATAAGACCCAAGCGCTTAAACCCTTATTGCCGCAAAAGACCGCCGCCTTTTAAAGCTCCTCTTCATCGAGCCCCAGGACCCTTAATTCAAGTCCGTCAATTTCCTGCAAGCTTCTGCCAGCTATCCCCTGTAAATCGCCATACATCCCAACGGTCGCCGTCATAACCCGTTCAATCTGTTCCGCGCGTTTGGCCCATTGTTTCATAATGGCTTTGCGCTCTTTTTCGAGATCAAGCTGCATGGAAGAAAAGGCTTCGACTATGGCTTCAACCCGCTGTCGAAACCTGGGACCGGTTAAATACTGATAGACCATTTCGGTTTTGGTGAGTTGACCTTCCGAGGATTTTCTCGCCAGATTCAATTCAAGCAGGGTTTGCCTTAACACCATGGCCACTGGAATCGCCGCCCGTGGATGAGTCACCCAGATGCCATTTACCAGATCGAAGGTATCAATGGCCACAGGCAGCGTCTGGCTAACCAGCACAGCCATCTCAACCTTGGCTGTGCGCTGATCTTCCCGCAATTTCGCAAGCCAGGCCTCGCTCCAGTTTTTAGTGCGCTTTGATTCCCAGAGAATGGTGCCGCACAGCTGGCCGCTGCCATTGACGACCCGCTGTAACAGGTCACCGCCAAACTCACCTTTGGGTACCGGTTCAATGCGATCAAAGGGAAATTTACCCTGCAACATCGATTCAAGCAGCAATTCCTGGGCTTCTCCCTGCAACTGCTGCGATCCCTGCTCGGCTTTTCGCTTTAACTCCTCAATCTGCCGCTGCATGGAGGTAATGGTTTGTTCTCTTTCCTTCAATTTAAGGTTTAAGTGATCCTGGGCTTCTTTCATGGCATTTGCCCGGGCGGATTCAAGCCCCGCGTGAATTCCTTTTTCAATGGTCAGTTCGACTTCACGCCGGGCTTCATCGAGTTCCCGCTGCTTTTTCAAAAACTCAGCCTCCACCCGCTGCGCCTCAGCCAACTTCGCCTCACGAGCCTTGATGATATCCTGTAAATCCGCCACTTCTTTTAATTTTTGCTCAAGTTCCGTCTTAAGCATCAACCGGGCTTTCCTTGCTTCTTCTTCAACAATGGCCGCCCGATCTTTTTTCAGGCGGGCTTGAACCTGTTCATCCACTTGTGCATGCAAATGCTGCTGTGCCTTATGGAGAGCCATTTCTTTTTCCTGCAGGACATGCTCGCGATTAGCCATTTCATTGTCTTTTTGGGCAATCTGTTCCTGAAATTGCCTCTTGGTGGACTCAATTAATGGTGCCGCCAGGGATTCGGTTAATTTAATTTCAGTTTTGCAGGCAGGGCAGACAATGGTCGGATCGGACATAATGAACATTCCGGGATAAAACCGTGATTATACTGCAAGGCCCCCTCTCACACACCCGTTTTTTACAGCGAAAGAAAGCCTCCCCGTGAAGGGAGGCGTAGAGGAGATTAATCAGGAAAAATGATAGCCGCCCGAAGGTTTGGGAGGAGTGGGGTTTTCGGTTTGTTTAAAATCAGTGAGTTGCGACTTCAATCCTTTCGTCATGCCAATCGACTGAAGGGATTGCTGCCTGAGTCCGACGTCTTCCCGCATACTCGGAGGCACCAAGGTAAACGAGTCGCCGATTTCATAATAAGGCATGGCCCGCTCATCCATAGAATAGCCTGATTCCACGGCGTTAATGGCATGATAATCCAATAATCGATTATACATTTCCCCCACTTCCAGTACGGAATGATGGCCGCCATGAACAATGGTGCTGCACAAGGTGGAGGACACCGTTTGCGCAATGGAAGGATCAAACCCACTCTGGTTAAACGCGCCGATATCCTGCAAAGCAATCAAGGTGCGGGCGGTGGTGCCTGAGGCAGTTGCCACCAGAGGCAGTTTACCGGGGCTTCCGCCCATTTCAGCCAGGGTTTCGATAAAGGGTTTAGGGGGCATCAATTCCTCAAGGGTGACTGGCCTGTCCAGTGGCACACGATAAAATGTCAGTTTATCGCTTAGGGTTTTCATCTCCTTTTTAAGCTCGGCAAGTCTTGCTTCCATGCCGGAGGTGTCGTGGAGAAGGGATTGTGCTTCTATTTCCACTTCAAGCGTGTCATGCCGCTGTTTGACATCCTGATAGGACTTAAGCAGCACCTGAACCCGCAACATCGTATCGGCACCGGCAAACGCTGATTTTCCCGCAACATGCACCCTTTCATGACCAGGGAGTATGGGATTTTCTTTCGGCACCAGGTCAACCCCCAATTCTCTTCCTATACCAAAGGTTGTGGCAATTTGATCTTTCTGTCCCACTTCCTTGCGCGTCACACGGATGGCTAATTCTTCCGGTGTTGGGAAGATATTGCTTTTAATCTGGTTGAACTTTTCTGAGTGCAGGCTATTTAATTTTTCGACATAGCAGAAACTGCAGTCTGTCATGGCCTTCATTACCCCGGCGAGTTTTTCCTCGTCATCCACCTCCGTAATGTACTCACCACTCAGACGCGTCGCCAGAATCTCTAACAATTCCAGCTTTTTAGCCCTTGACCCCATGATCTCGCCTTTGGTCAATTCAGGCATGGCTCCACCCCATTGCATCCCTTCTTTGGAATGTTCGGTGGCGAGAAATTCGATGGTCTGGTTTTCTTCTTCCGTTAATACCGAACCTTCTTTTAATTTGCCAATGATGGGTGCTAATACTTTATCGGACAACTGCACAGCGACAAAAGCCAAGGTGCCTTTGACCTGCGGAGAGCGGGATGACTCCATTAATAAAGCACGTGCGAACGTGCTGTCGTGCTCGGGCATGTACATGGCTTCCTACCTTTCCTTCATCCGTGTACAAAAAGTATAGCCAATTTGTTTATTCTTTGTTTTTTTAGTATTTTGTGTGGTCAAATGGGGTGATTTATGGTACAATTTTCGGCCAATTTTACTGGCAGGAGTCCGCTATGCATCCCTTTGTCGCAGCTCAACTGGACGAATTAAAAAAAGGACATTTTCCGAAAAATTACCGGATAGATTTGAGTTATCGCGCACTTGGCGACAGCGAAATTGAAGCACTGGCTCAGGTTTTAAGCGCACCGCAAAACGGTGAAACCATCACGTACAATTTAAGTCATAACGCCTTCACAGCGGCGGGTATTGAAGCGCTTTGCCATGCCTTGACGACCCTGACATTCTCCTCCCCTTTGGTTTTTGATCTGTCCCATAATCAATTGAATGATGAAGCGCTTCGCTGTTTAGCCAAAGCGCTGGCAAGTGGTCAGTTTCCACCGTTCATAACCTTCAAGCTCGGCTATAACCGATTTTCTGCTGACGGTGCCCAATTCATTGCCGCCGCGCTCGCCTCCGGTCATTGCCCGACAGATTTAACCCTTGATTTTGAGGGTAACCGCGCCTTTTCAGAGGCCGCTGCTGCCCATTTCGCCCAATCACTGGCGTCGAAACGTTGGCCGAAGCGATTGACGCTTGGCTTAAAAGGCACCGACATGAAAGATGCCGGCATGACCCAAGTCGCTGAAAAACTGGCTTGCGGCCCCGAACAATTGACCCTGAACGTCAGTTTCAATGGGCTTACCTCCAAAAGCATGGGCACGCTCGCTAAAACCTTACCGTTTGCACCCCATGATTTAACACTTAATCTGAGCAGCAACAGCATTCGCGATGAGGGGGTGAATGCTCTCGCGGCCTCGCTCCAAGCCAACGGCTATCCCCTGAAGCAAACACTTATCCTTGATTTTAACGGCTTAACTGACGCAGGGGCACACAGCCTGGCGGCAACACTCACTCAGGCAAGCCCTAAACACTGCCTCGCGTTAAGCCTGGCCGGCAACAACCTCACATCCCATAGCACAACGGCTTTTTGGCAACTATTAAAGCGTGAATCCTGCCCACCATTGGCGCTTAATTTTAAAAATAATCAACTTAGCCTTCTTGGCGTCAAAACACTGGCCATCACCCTTTCAACCGCAAAAATCGCAAACGGCACGGTGATTAACCTCGCTAAAAATAAGTTAAAAGACAGTGATTTGGCTGCGCTATGGCCGGCGTTGACCTCCGAAACCTGCCCTGCCCGTTTGACCCTGAATTTAAGTGAGAATGGTTTAACCGGGGATACTCTGAAAAGCCTCCTTGGGCGTGTTGAGCGATTTCCGACAGGATTGACCCTCGATTTAAGCAACAACCGATTCAGCGAGGAAGACAAAAGGGAGTTAGTTGACGGATTAAGGAAAAAATGGATTCCTGTCGGGTGTCGTATTCTGCTAAGTAACAATCCAGAGTCGCCGGAGCAGGTCGAGCTCAATCAGTTGACGCAGGCATCGTTCCACAGTGCCCTGGCGTTTTTGACTGTCCTCCAGGGGCATGCGCAGGATCATGCGCTGTCCCGTTTACCGGTTGAAATCATCACCACCATTTTTTCAGACTGCGTTGTGCATGAAAGCCCGGCCAGTGTGACCAAACTCCACCGGTTGGCCGCTCATCAATTGCTGAGTATTTACCGCAAACGGGAGCAGAGCAAGGCTGGTTTTTTTCCTGTATCGGAAAAAACAGAACCAATGGATGACGTATCAGTCAGAGTAGAAGTTGACTTAAAACCATATGCAGGGATAAACCATTGATACGTACTGGTCATATTTTATTCATTCATGTTATTCTAATCCCATCGTTTGACAGGCGAAATGATGAAGCCATTCCTTAGTACACTCATTAAATCCATCCAGGCAGGCAAATTTCCTGCCAACGGAATCATTGATTGCCGCAATCAAAAACTCAACGACGAGGATCTGCAAATCCTTGCGAACGCCTTGCGATCGTCAGCCAATGGCCAGACCATCACGTATAATTTAAGCGCTAACCAATTTTCCGTGCAAGGAATTCAGGCATTATGGCTCGCCCTCTCCAAAGCCTCTTTCTCATCCCCGGTTGCTATTGATTTAACCTTCAATAAACTCGGTGATGGCGCCATTGCTTCTTTAGCTAACCACCTGAAACACTTCCCACCCTCCATCACATTAAAACTTGGACAAAATGCTTTTCGCAGCTTAGCCCCTCTGGCCTTAGTCGTTGCTTCGGGAAAATGCCCCAAGGATTTCACCCTTGATTTGTCCGGCTCCCCTGTTTCCCTAACAGCGGTCACTCAATTAAATACCCTGTTATCCAAAGCATCTGACAATTTAACGCTGAATTTAAGTAGCACCAGCCTGAAAGACGAAGGCGCCATCAAGCTTTTCGAGGCGTTTGACAGCCCGAAGTACCCTAAAAAACAAACCATCATTCTGCGTTTTAATGGCTTGACGCCACGCAGCAGCTGGGCAATGACCAAATCTCTGGAAAAACTTGACTCCCAGCATCAGTTGAGTCTTGATTTTGAGGGCAATCGACTGGCCTCCCAGGGTCTTCAAACTCTTTCAATCCTGTTGGCGAAACACAACGCCCCGCTGTTAACCTTGAGTGTCAAAGACAACGACATCAATGCCGTGGGTATCGAGGCATTGGCTAAGGCCTTGTCTTCAGGGAATGTGCATCGGGGAACCTGCATCGATCTCAGTAAAAATCGCTTGGATGATGATGCGCTTAAAACGCTGTGGGACGCCTTGCAATCGGGAAAATGCCCAGCGAATTTAACCCTCATCCTCAATCAGAACAGCCTAGGCCAGAAGACGCTCAGCACCCTGGCGCAGATAGCCTATCGGTTACCCAATGGCTTGAGGGTCAGCCTGATTGGCAATGCATTCAGCAAGAAGGATCTCACCGGGTTTATTGAAAAAATCCAGAACCGATTGCTTCCTTTCTCATTGCATGTGGATATTGGGGCTAAGGACTACCCTGACGAACAAAAGGAAATTAACAGGCTGTGCCAGCTTCCTCTGCAGACGGTGGTCAATTTTTTAGTTATCCTGCAGGGACAAGCCCAGGCCAATAGCCCATTAAGTGTTTTCTCTGATGAAATCATCCGCCATATTTTCTCATTCGTAGCCACGGTGGACAATCCAGCGAAAATTGCCAAACTTCACGATAGGGCTTTTTATAAGTTAAATAAAATTTATACCAGCCGCAAGCATCACTCAAATGAATTCTTTTCTACCGCGCCCAACGCTGAAGAGGGAGTCAGGGACGACAAGGCTCAGGGCAACGAGGTTCAGGAGCGTCTGTCAATGGAGTTAAAAACCAAGCCGAGTTAAAGGCACTCTGGAATCATCGCCGGGAGGGAAGTATGATACATGCAACCCTTTTCAACCGAGGAACCGGCGAATGATTCCTGCCAAACCGACGCTTCAAACTGTACGTGAATTTACTATCCTTGGCCTGTCGGTTCGCACCGACAATGCCAGTGAATTCAATCCATCCACTGCGAAACTGCCTGCCTTGTGGCAACAGTTGCATCAGCAAGCCTGGGTTAAATCAGGCCATACCGGCCTTTACGGGGTGTATTCTGATTACGAGTCCGACGTCAATGGCGCCTACACCGTGACGGCGGGGGTTGCCCTTTCAGATCATCCAGCCCCCGAGCCCACACTCGCCAGAATAACGATACCCCAGGGCTCTTACCTGGTGTTTAGCAGTCAAGGAGCGATGCCCCAGGCGATTATTCATGCCTGGCAATCGGTTTGGGCATACTTCGCAGCCAATCCAGGCCACCGACGCACCTACCAGGTTGATTTTGAGCATTATTCCGGGCCACTTGAATGCGCCGTCTACATTGGCGTTCAGAACACGTAACCGCTTGGGAAAGATTTGAGCAATTGCAAACGGGGTTGTATTTTGGGATTTTTCGCAGTGTATGCACAGACTTATCCACAGATTTTGTGGATAATACTTTTAAGGTAACAAAAAATGGGGGTATAAAAATCCATACAGGGGCTGAGTTTTTAAATTGTGGTAAGCAAGACGTCGACTAAAAACACCGGAGTGCTCAAAAAAATATCCACAGGTTGTGGCAGGGAGTGGATCCAGCAGGAAGATACCTATCGTACCAAATTTTTAATAAAAAAACAGGCTTGACAGCCAATAATCCGCAAACAAATCACCGTAAATGACGCCGCTTTTGGTAAAATTTTGTATAATTATAAAGTGGCGTCTTGGATAAGGATGATCGATTGCGTCGCACCGGTGTGATAACTCTGACTATTTTACTTGCCTTGGTCGGGGCAATCCTGCCTCTTGGCACTGCGTTTTATTTATCTTTCATCCGTGCAGTACAACTGGAAAAAGACTACCTGGCTGACATCAGCCAACGTGCCTTAACCCGTGCCTTCATTACGTTTGTTCAAGCCAACAGCGCGCTGCAATCACTGGCCAACACCCCGGTTAAAGAGCCCTGCTCACCAGCTCATATTCATTTAATGCGTCAAATAACGCTGGATAATCGCGTCGTTGAAGAAGTGGGCTATTTTAACAAAGACAGACTGATATGCACAACCTGGGGACCGATACGCGGTAAGTTACGTCCATTCTCTGCCGATTACATAACCGCTTATGGTGTCGAGGCGTCGTTTGATGCCCAATCCTTACTTAATGATCGCGAACATTTCATCGCGCTTAAGTATAAAAATTATCAATTCCTCATCGAGCCGAAGCGTTTCGTGGATATTATCGTCGATCCGGACATTCAGATTGCCATTGTGACGCGTAAAGGCCAACTGCTTGGGCAACTCCATAATCCTGATCCGACCCTTATTAAACACCTGCTGACTCAGTATAAAGAAAACCAGATCCATGGTTCGATGGCGGGCTATCTGGTTGGAATTGCTCAAAAAAGCCAGTTTTTGGTGTTTTCGCTTGAACCCAAATCCCGTGTCTATGACAATTTCAAGCAGACGCAATTGTTTTTTCTTCCCTTCGGGCTGCTTATCGCGCTGTTTGTGATTGGTATGGTTGTTTACTATTCCCGCCAGCGCCTTTCCCTGCTCGGTGAACTCGCGGTCGCCATTGAAAATCATGAATTAATAGCCCATTACCAACCCATTGTTGACTTAAAAACAGGCCAATGCATCGGGGCTGAAGCTCTGGCCCGCTGGCGACGTCCTGACGGCTGGATGGTTAAACCGTATCTTTTCATTCCTCAGGCCGAAGACAGCGGCTTGATTTTAGGCATTACGGATAAAATCATTGAAGCCATCATTGAAGAACTTGGGCCCTTTTTATCCGCTCATCCGTCCCTGCACATATCCATTAATTTAAGCCCGCGCGATATTCAAAGTGGACGTATTCTGGATGTGCTTCATGACAAACTGAAAGGCACCGGTATCCAGGCGAGTCAGGTATGGCTTGAAGCCACCGAGCGCGGCTTTCTTGAAGCGCAATCAGCCAAAGAAACCTTAACACGCGCCAGAGAAGCCGGGTACATTGTGGCGATTGATGATTTTGGTACTGGTTATTCAAGCCTGTCTTACCTGCAGAATTTTCCACTGGATATCTTAAAAATTGATAAATCATTCATTGATACCATTGGCATTGACGCCGCCTCCAGCAGCGTCACGCCCCACATCATCGAAATGGCAAAAACCTTGAATCTTGCAGTGGTCGCTGAAGGAATCGAAAAGCCGGAACAAGTCGATTACCTTGTTCATCGTCACGTGGAGTTCGGGCAAGGCTGGTTGTTTTCAAAGGCGCTGTCTGCGGAGGAGTTTATCGCGTTTTGTGAAGCGCATTCCTAAGGCAGTTACCCCGAAAACGGGTAACTGCCTCCACTGCCTCAGCGACCGTGAGAATGCGAATGCGAATGAGAGTGCCCATGATGGTGGTGCTGATGCACAGACGGTTGAACGACAACTGTCGGTGCCGGCGGAAAAAAGACCGGGGTATGGCCATGCTGATGCTGGTGCTGATGCTGGTGCTGATGCTGGTGCTGGTGCGTCGGTAGGCCATGAGGCTGGTTCTGTCCATGCCCATGCGTGAAAAAAGTACCTTGATGGGGGTGTTGATGACTCATTCATTATCCTTACAAAGTTAATCCCATGACCACTATGCCTTTATTCTAAAAAATACGCAAACACCCTGTCACCCAAAGGATTATTTATCGTTTAAAATTCATGCAATTGCCTCTGTTTTGGGCATTTTTTACAATCATTTCTATACTTAGTGGGAATAGAAAAAAAGGAGATGTCATGAAGACACAGTCAATCCGCCGTACCCCGTTGCTGTCTGCCTTATTGCTTGGCAGTGCATTGATGCTAGGCTTTGCCTATTCCTCCTCAACGCAGGCCGCACAGGGCTGTGGGTTTGGTTATCACATGACGGCTTTTGGACGCTGCGTTCCCAATAGCCCAGGCCCCTGGGCAAGACCTGTTCCGGGACGTCCCGATTGCTGGATCAATGCCCGAGGTTTTCTACGCTGCTGGCGTTAAGCTTAAATCCAGCGCCGATTCAGGCGCTGGGTTTCATGAGGTTAATGGAAATCCATCGACAGGCGATAGACACACTCAGGGCTTACTACCGTTTCAGTCGGGGTTGCTTTTTCTCCACAAGCCTGTGCGAGTTTATACGCACCATAGCACAACACCATCATTCCGGCTAAAGGCAGTGAAACAGCCGCCACAGCAATCAATGAGGCGGTAAAGACAACATTAAAAAGGAAGGCGTCGACAAAAAGAGCAAATGCGTCATCCTGCCTGGCCTTTAATTCAGCTAATGGCTGAATTGCGTCAAGGCCACTGCGGTGGTTTGATTTTTCACGCAAGACCCGTGTGGCGGCCTGCCGGTATTGTTTAAACTCATTGGCTGAATTGTACATGGCATTACCCACCATACCCAACACCGCCAGAGCGCCCAGCAGAACCGGATTGACGGTCAGCAGGGTCATCGCAAACACCGTGCAAAGCAGGACTGCGGCAACCAGATTAAACACATGGTGGTCGCATTGGACTTGCCACTCATCGGCAAGCAGGTTGATCTGGCGATGAATAAGCGCGGCCTCCCAAGCGGTGATGTCCTCTTTCTTTTTAATCGTTAATTCCTGTAGACGCTGGCAATAATTTTTCATCTCAATGAGCCAACTGACCAACAGCATCACCGCATCCATCCCGAGGCATATCAAACTAAGGCGGGCAGCGGCCGGGGCTGACAAGTTAACCAACTCCCGGTAATTATTAATAAAATTCATACTGGTCCACATGGAATCATCCATCAGGGTATAAATGCGCTTTTCACATTCCTGCAGGAACACTTTTTTGAGCGACAGGGTGTCATCACCGGCGGCATGAATCAGGTGCTTAATGAAAGTGGACGTATTAATCAGTAAGCGCAAACCGCTTAAAGCCACACTGGAAACCCGCAGCACCCCCTGCGTTTTCTCCAGGACCTGCATGACCTCAGAAACCCCGCAGTAAACCCCCAGCGTGTGATTAAATCGCATTAACTCGGATGAAACCCCCGAGGCCACCGCAAGGCGGATCATCTGATTGGCAAGTGAACGGCTGGTATTCCAATACGATCGTGCCGCAATCAGGCGGGCTAAGTAACTGCGAAACCGCGCGGAACTTTTCACTGTTTTCCCCACGGAAACGGCCGTTTTTTTAAGCGTCAGCCACGGCGATGAAGGGGATTGATCCACCCGTTTTTCATGGTCCTCCGGTGTTTTTTCTGAAACAAAATCGTCTTGAATGAACCGGGTAATGGTCTGCCTTTTCAGGCGAATTGTTTCCAACTCGTTGGCGACGTAATCGGCCGTATAATAACCCATTAAAATTTGGCTTAGATAGTCGAGGTAGAAAACCATTTCCTGATGGTTTTTCATTAACGATTGGTTAGCGATAAACAGCGAATAAAGACTTGAAAATTCAAATCGCAACTGATTTAGATTAAAGTCATCGATAAATGAAAAAGGGGGTGGCTGACTGGCTTTAAATGATTGGTTGAAGAAACCCTGTCTGATAAGACCAATCCTTGACATAACCGATGATTATCCCTGGTAAATCCGTTACCCTCTCACTTATAACATGCCCCTGCCCATAAACCAATCCTTCACCGATGAAGCCTGCCACAAGGCAGGCTTTACAACAAGTTAATGACTATTGCGATAAAATTGAACACTGACTTCCGCGCTCATACCGGGACTTACCGTCAACGTACCGCTGGCATTGCCGGTGCTTTCGCTGAAATGACCATTGAGACTGCCGTATTCTGTTTGAATAGTTACCACGCCATCTCGGCAGGTGCCAGTCAATTGGCGGGTCGTGTGACTGGGGCATATAAAACTGCCGGAATCTTTATCCACTGTCAATTCAATACTGAACTGGCCATTGTTGTTTACCGCACTGACCCGACCGGCGCCATGATAATGGCACTCGCCAGTCAACCAGCTCGACGCCATGCCCTTTCCAGCCCAGTTTCCGGCAATGTGCTCACACTGGTTCGGCGAACTGGAGTAAAAAGTAAAATCGGCATAGGACCAATTAGCCAGCGACATCATTGCCATAAATCCTATTATTCTGTTTCGTTTCATAATCCTGCCTTGAATTGCAATATCAGTCATACCAACGCAAAGGGTTTGCGCTTGGATTAAACGCGATGATTATTACCTTATAAGGCCATGAAATGCAATGAAAAAACAGAAGCTTCCTGCTTTTTTAACAACAGGAGGTACCTTGAAATCGACACAAAATGCCCCATCTTCCATTAAGACAAGAATAACATTCCAATGAGAAACCATGCGTGCCCAAAGACCAGAAGACATTCTACCTGATGCGGAAAATTATGCCTGCTACAACAACATGAACGTCAGAAAAGGCACCGTGGCCGCGGTGCTGCGTAATGCGGAAATCATGGCCAGCCCTTTAAGCAGTGAAGCCGAAAAGCAAGCGGCTTTGGCAATCATTACCGAGTTAGCTCCTGGCCTGGTTGCCCTTGGGGTTCATGAACACCTGATTTTTAAAAATCCTGCCATTCAGCAGACAGTGGACCAGGCCGCCGCAGCCATGCGAAAATAACCTGGCCATAATGGCTGAGTGGCTATAAATCAACCAGAACGTTAAATCCGCCATACGCCATGCGTTGGCAATCAAACAGCTCGCCAAACTCCTCGATGTTTTGTTTGATGCGTGGATCGTCCATGACCCGCTTGTTGACTTCATCCCGATGTTCTCTGGATTTAAAGACAATGTAGGAAAAAATGACGACTTCATTGGCTGAGGCCCCAGCCAGCTTGGGGAAGGGAACCATACCCTCAGCCGAGGTATCGTCTGCCACGCACTCACGAAAGGCCAAGGCACCGTGTTCCATCCATAGTTCCCCCGCGGATTTGGCCATGTTGCGATAGGCTTCGATTTTATCCGCAGGAATAGGTAAAACAAATCCATCCACGTAGTTCATGTTTTTCTCCCTGATTTCACCTCTTTTTAAAGATAGCTCAGGATACCCATTGACGGCCTTTTGATTTTTGAACCATTATGTATATAAAACAATCAAATTAACAGGACGAAAGATGCCGCGGCTTTTTACTCTGGGCCATTCAACCCATCCCCTCGCAGAATTTATTGACATTCTGCACCACCATGGCATTACTCAGGTGGCTGACATTCGTACGGTGCCGCGTTCCCGTCACGTGCCGTGGTTTAATCAAGCGGAACTGCGTCAATCCCTGGCCATGGAAGGCATCGCCTACATCCATTTGCCACGATTGGGCGGATTGCGTAAAACCTCGCCTGATTCCATTAATACCGGGTGGCGAAACGCCAGTTTTCGCGGTTTCGCTGATTACATGCAAACCAAACCCTTCTTTCAGGGACTTAACGAATTGCATGCGTTGATTAAAAACCAGCGGGCGGTTGTCATTCTGTGTGCCGAAGCCGTACCCTGGCGCTGTCACCGCTCGCTCGTGGCAGATGCTGAAGTCATTCGCGGCGTTAACGTCATTGATATTCTTGGTAAAGACAGTCTGCGCCCCCATGAATTAACACCGTTTGCAGTGGTAAATAAAACCACTCGACCCTATCAATTTTATTACCCCAAGCCGAACTGATGGCGTCTATACTAAAAGCAAGACACAACGGAATGGACAGACGATGAAATCCATACTCCCCGCCTGCCTGCTGTTTTTTTGCAGCGCAACGCTTGCCGACCCTTACATCGGCGGTTCGTTTCAGGGCGATGCAGGTCATTATGATAACGAGGCCATCGCCAAAATCGTGAATGAGGCCAGCAAGGTATGCACTGACATGTTTAAAGGCGATTTTGAAATCACGCACTGGCTTTACAAACCCAATCAGGATGAAGTCTACCTGACCGGCAATACCAGCCGCTGGTTCTATGACAAGGCAGGATGCAGCTACCGCCCAAGCGATCATTCCGCAACGGGCAGCCAATACCCTGCCCCACCCAATTTTTGGGGTGATTATGAAAAATTTTCCACAAAAAAGGACAGCACATAAACGCCTTTCCCTGCGTGTATGCCATACTTAAAGGGATAGCCTATTAACTGCGGTGGATGTTAGGGATTTTATGTTGTATACAGCAAAGGTGTATGTTGGCGATCGTTTGATTGCGGAAAAAGAAGGCAATGACATCGATAAGCTTTTTGCCTGGATGATTGCCCAGGCTCAAAATGGCTCGGGACGATACCATGGTTCAATTGTGAATAACGACACCCAGGAAGTCATCAGAACGTTTAAAACCAATTCTGTTGAATAATTAAATGCTTTACTTTGGCGCGGCTTTAACTGGCCTCTCCATTTTTTGAATCAATTTATTGACCTCGATGCGAAACACCTGTTTTTTGGGCAAATCCAGACAATCCTGTAAGCCAGCCTGGTTAAGGTAGGCAGGAAGATAAAACAACTCCAATAACCGCTCATCCTTTAAATTTAACTCACCCACATCGTTTAGTCCCTGATTGATGATCATTTCAGCAGCACGGCAACAAACGTAGGTGATGAGGCAATCCCTGAGCGCATTGCCTTCCAGCGGATGGTGGGGAGGAGGCACACCCAGGGGAAGCAACTGATGGCGTATTCCGTCAACAATCTCCTCAGGCAATTGCCACGCCTGGGCTAACTCGCTGCCCACAATGGCCGCATTAAGACCCAACTCCTGCTGTTCTATTTTGGTTCGCTCAAACAGCGAATAATTTTCGATTAAATAATAAGCCAACTGTGGCTTATACGTGATGATGGCCAGGTTGCCAATGTAAGCCAGCAGAGCCCGAGTTCCTAATTCAGCCGCATGACTTAAGCCCAATTGTTTCGCCAGGGGAAATGCGAGAGAACTGGCTAAAAAGCCTTGTGCCCAGATGGTTTTCAGGGCTTGATTAAGCCGTTTATCGGGTGATTGAACATTGGCCTTCATCACGCATTGCAAGGCGATGTTTTTGACCATGTTACTGCCCAAATAAAGAATGGCATAGTTTAAATGCGTTATTTTCTTCGTCAGATAAAATCCACTGGAATTGACAGTACGTAAAATTTTAGCCGCAATTTCTGCATCACTTTTGACCACCTGGTATAGTTTTTCGGGGTTATCCAGATTGCTCGTCAGCGCTTTCAGCAAAGGATGCGGTCGCGGCATGGACTGCGTCATTTTAATGATGTTATCAACGACCTCTGGATGACATTCTGTTCTGGTAATTAAATGGAAAGCCGCCAGTTCAGCGGGGGGCGTTAACACAGGCGGGGGCGCAATGACCGGGGAGACGGGCAACTCCGGTGACGGGATAATCAAGGTGGCTTCCTGCGAAAGAAGAGAGGACGACCGGTAAAGAGGCGATCGGCGGTCACGTTTTTGAGGCTTTGCACTCACATAGAAAATGACTACCAGGATCATCAGCAGGATGGCGATGAAAATCATTTTCTTCTCCTTGGCAATAGGGAGATTTTTTATCAATTTAAACTAAAATTGACAAAAATCCCACTTTTTCCTGCCTCTCCCCTGCCAACGGTTGTTTTAAAACACCTCGAGCATAAAGAAACGCTCAAGGCCTTAGCCGTTTCCCCTCCTCGATGGTATGCCAAAGGAACATGTTGGCGTCGTCGAGTAACTGCAGCATGAATCGAACCCGGTCATATTTTGCCGCTTCTTTCGGTTTTTTCTCCTGTAGAATCTTTATCTGCTCATTCAGCCCATAGCAGGCATCTACCCATGTCCTCTTTCCGCATTCAGCCTCGCGAATGGTTTGCAGCATGTGAGAATCCAGGGCGCTCACCTTTTTTTTATGGCCATCCACAAAAATACTTTTACCCTGCAACGGCTTCAATTTACGCGGCAGGGAAAGAATTTCTTCCGCCACATAATGGGCAATTTTCTGCGCCAGTTTTTCATGTTCTGGTCGACTCACAGCAAAAAAACTACCGTCATTCATAATCCCAAACGCCGGACTATGGCAGCTGTAGAGGAAATTCTCCTTCGGCAATTTGACGTGACCCATCACCTGCAAAACCTGTTGCACAAAATGAACAACATCTCGATAGGAATCATCGTTCTGCGAGTGACTGCCCTGCTCCGGGCCATTGTTGCTGTGAATGACGATGGTCACGTCGTGAACATTCTCTATCGCATAAAAAAAACGGTATAGCGCCCGAATTAAGTTTTTTTGATTAACCCCCATGTTGCGCTCAAAGCGTGAATGAATGGCAGCACGGATATAGTCATCCTCACAACCAATGTGTTCGGTTGCCGAATGATACAGAGCCAGTTTTTTAACTGCCCCGCCCTCGCGATGAATCAACCCAATCCCCACACAGGAAGTCAACTCTGTGGTATAGAGAAAAGGGGTCGTCTTCGCATCGCCTTCGCGATAATGCGGATCAAGGAGGTATTTGACATTCACATAGAAGGGGTTTTCTTCGGTATGGGGAAGCAGTGCAGCGGGTGCGTCTGATCGTTCATGTCGCGATTGCAATAAATCTCTCCCTTAAATAGCTCTCTGTATACCATATCAAAAAACGAATGGGTAAATAATTTTCTTAATCCACCGCTTTTGTCCTATCCTTTAATAAAGGCTCAGCCAAGGAAAAACCATACCCCTGACGAAAGAGACCATGCATCTGTACTATGATCTCACCCCCACGAAAGACAGCGATGGCCTTGTGGTGATGGTGGGCAAAAAAAAATCAACAAACCGTGATGAATCGCATCCGCCCTGCATTTTGTTTAAAGAAGGCTTAGGCGCCAGGGCGGACAGGGATGCTTCCCTCTTACTGCAGGCCACAGGGTTACCCGGGTTTTTACCGGTTATTCATTCCGGCGATAACTATTTTATTCGCGCCGCTTATGACAAACCGTCCAGTAAATGGGCAGCTGTTGAAGGACAGACCGCACGAATCATTGAGGATGCGTTGGACTTGTCATTGGCCATGCTGTCTGTAGGGGTTATCGATAAAGATCGAAAATTCATGAAAGGAAGCGGTGACATTGAATCCAGAAATGCAGTGATTGCCAATGGCCGGGTGGTGTTTTTTGATTTTGAGCCGCAACGGATTATTGATTGGAAAAAACCATTAACGTCGGCTGATGCAGACAGCATCGCCACCTGGAAACTGACGTACGAAACCCTGATTAAATCGCTGGCCATCAACCTGCATTTAAACCAGAAAAGCACCCAGGCCCTCCTGGAGCGATTTTATGGAACGGCCGCAAAAATATTGGCCGATAAAGGCCCTGTAGACATCAAACTATGGCAACAGCTCACAGCCCCTGAGGAAGCCGATTTGGGCGGCAGCTACACGCCGCCGAGCTTAAGCAGTGTCGGCGGTTATGTGCCTCCCGACGGGGGCAGCCGTCCCTTAACTGAACCGAAAGCAATCGCGGTCCCCCCCATAACAGCCTTAGCCTACGCCCCTGTCAAAATGCCGCCTCCCACCGTCGCTGACATTTTTCTAGTCTTAAGCAAGCACCTTCATTCACCTGGCCTGCCGGATGAAGCCATCGTCGATCGCATGGCGAGAATGGCGCATCGCTATGCCAATCATAAAAGTCAAGGCGAACCCAACGTGTACGATGCCCTTGAAAAACTGATTAAAGCGCAAATCCCTCCCAAGGCGCAAGAAAAGGCCATTGGCATGGTCGATGGGGTTAAAAAATTTTTAGACAATGCTTACAGAACCCAACTCCATGATCCCGATGAACTGGGAGCAAGACCGCGTGGCCCCTGGGGCCGCAGCAGCTAGCTCACATTCATTTTGACGCGGCCTGTTTATCAAGGCAAAATGGATTGTTGCTCGGCAGAGATTTAGCATCAGCAAAGGGTGAAACCGATCATGTCATTATTAGCCAAAGTAAAAGAATACTACAGGGCTTCAGCCGAAAACCGTCTCCAGATCCATCTGTTCCTGGGGTTTGTCATTATTCCGGTCATTGGCATGACCCTCTTATACCTTTTTGTTCTCATTTTCTGGCTTTAAATACTCCCTTTACCTTTAACTGATTTAATATTGTGCTAATAATTGCCCTTTATCATGGAGGTCCGGTTATTCTATTCTGATGTGAATGATGCGAACTCTTGTTCTGGCTTTTTTAAGTCTTTTGCTGGTCAATTCCCTTACGGCCCAATCCGTTAAACCCAATCACCTTTATTATCACCTGAGTTTTCCAGTGGCTCTTGACGAGCAGACGGAAAATCTTAGCCTTGACGACAACACGCGCGATTTGCTAATTGCCAACCTCGTGGCAGGAGCAATGTATGCTTACTTGATTCATCAGCATGATCCACAGCTGGCATTCGATACTGACTACATGGCGGGTTCCCTGTTTGGACAGCTACTGCAGGAAAACCTGCAAACCGCAGCTTACAAAAACACATCACCCTGGATAAATCCCGATCCAACCATCCGTTCCATGCTGCTGGCACCCGGACAGGGCGGCCCTTACCAAATCAATGATTATGGTAAACGGCTGGAAAGCGGCGTAGGCCTCATCAATTTTACCGTGCTGCAGAAGAGTTTAGGCTATCGCATCGCGGATCAGGACAGTGGTCAACAGACCGTTAAAAAGGGCCCTGACAGTCTCGACAATAAATACTTTGGCCCCTTGGCCGCGGCCTATTTCCAATACAATACCTTACTCAGACTGTATGCCATTAACCAGGATCCCTGGGGGCCATCAGCCGATGATTTTGCAGCTTGCCTGCGTAACCTTAAAAATCCCGACAAGAATATCCTGGACATGATTCTGAATGCCGGCTACAACGCCGGTCCCTGGGCCACCATCACCAAAACCTATATTCATCTTTGTGCCAATGCTGAAAAGCCTGAATTTAGTCGCCAAATCAACCACATCAATGATTACACCTTGAGTGATACTGCCTATCAACAGGCGATTGATACGCGGGAAGCGGCCGGGAGTACCTTTATTCTCTACCCCCGACAAATCCGCTTTTACCTCGATGAGCTTTACAATAACCCCACCCCGCTGCCAACCCATACGGCATTAAGCCTGCCGCTCAACGAGGTACGCTTTGTTTTTGCACAATCCATGCACACCCTCGGTCGGGTGACTGAGGATCATTACGAGGCCATTAGCATCCGTGAGGCCGAAACGGCCTTTGATGCGGCGGCTCAGGGTTTATCGCTCGCCTTAAACGACACATTGAACATTGGTAACCGCAAACAACGGCAGCAGTTGTTCCTATTGCTTAAGAACGCCATTACCAATCTGGCATCGCAACTGACCATGGATTTCAGTGAAACCACTGAACGGGACTGGGTTCGCGCGATCCCGTCAGCCTGAAGTTAGTCGCCGTGATGGGCGCGGGTAAATTTTTTAATTTCCGGCAGAATAATATGGGAAAATTTTCTGCCGTTAAACAAGCCATAATGGCCAACCCCCATGGCCAAAAAATACTCCTTCATGTCAACAGGTAAATTTTTGCATAAATCAATCACCGCCTTCGTTTGCCCAAGGCCGGTGATGTCATCGTGTTCGCCTTCTATCACCAGAATGGCCGTCTTTTTAATGTCCTGCAAACGAATGCTGCGACCTTTGGACTTGTAGCGGCCTTTAACCAGCAGACTTTCCTGAAAGACCGTATGAATGGTTTGCATGTAAAATTCCGCGGTTAAATCCATGGTGGCAAAATATTCAAGGTAAAACTCAATGATTTTAAAGGCTTCATCCCTTTTCTTTAAGGCAAACTTGTCAATGGCATTTTTAAGCGATTCCAGATGCCTTTGCATGTTCATGCTTAAAAAGCCCGATAATTGCATGAATCCGGGATAAACCAGCCGCATGGCGCCAGGGAATCGGGCAGGAACCATGGTAATCACATTCTGCTGAAACCAGTCATCGCCGCGTGAAACCGCCAGTTCATTGACGGAGGTTGGTGATTGGCTGGTATCGATAGGGCCGCCGAGTAAAATGGCGCAATGCGGCGTTTTGGGATCATTCTCAGTCGACATCATGGCCAGTGCGGCCAATGTCGGCACCGTCGGTTGGCACACCGCCATGACATTGACGTCAGGCCCTAAAAGTTGAAAATAGGAAATCAGGTATTCAATGAAATCATCCAGATCAAAGGCTCCTTCCTTGAGCGGCACGTCACGGGCGTTTTTCCAGTCAGTAATGTAAACATCGTAACAAGGCAGCATGGATTTGACCGTGCCGCGAAGCAAGGTCGCATAATGCCCGGACATGGGCGCCACCAGCAGCAATTTGGGAAGTGTCTTGTCGAGGCCTTTCTTGCGAAAGCGCAGCAGATTGCAAAAGCTTTTCCTGTCAACAATTTCTTCTTCTATGTCGTAATACTCATCGCCTATCTTCACTTCGGTGATATTAAAATGCGGCTTGTCATAGATATTGGTCATCATATGAAATACATAAAAATACCCCGACAATTCGCGGTTAAACCGCACGCCTGAATCAAGAAAACCCGCCATAAGCTGGGTCTGATCTTCCGAGAGATAGGGAATTCTAACAGGCAAATCCATGCTGTCGGCAACCCGTCTGAAACGACGGGACATGGTCAGGCAATAGTCAGAATAAGGTTGCAGGGCACTCATGCCCCAATCATACCAGTTGTAAATCGAACGATTATCAAGCGGGTGCAACATGGTTCGCTTCCTTCCCTGCATGCAACATGGTTGAATAGCTACAGTATAGATCAGGATGGATTTTTTTGTTTATCATGGGGTTAGGACCAGGAAAAAGTCCAATTGCTCAAAGATGGAATTATTGGTACAATATTTGGTCAATTAATTGGTGTTTATTCTTCATGCAAGACAAGTACTCTTTTTTTACCGCCAAGACAGCATTTACAGTTGCGACTGAGGCTGACCATACCCCACTCCATGCTGCAATATCCTCCTGCACCTCGGCTTCGGAAATAATCCATTATGTGACTCAAACCAATCAGCAGCACCTGGCCCGAATGCTTTACACCCCCAATAAAAAAGGGTTACTGCCCATTCATCTGATTAGGGGCTTATCAATCGCCCCCGAGGAAAAGGAAGCCCTTTATCAGTGTTTGTTGCCGTACGTGAAGCCGTCCGTCCCCTCCCTGACCACACCCGTCGATTTAAAAACGATTTGCAATCAATACAAAATACAGCCAGACAGTCCTTTGTACGGCACTGTGAAAATTGCTTGCCTTCTAGTCAATCAGATCCGCCAAACGGATTTTTTATCGTCAACGCACCCAGACATCAGTGGGAAAGACGCCGAGGACATTGAGCTATTGCACAGGGAAATAAAGGACTGTCGCAATGAAGCGGACAGAAAAAAATACGAACACCTGTTTACCGACAAAGAGGTAACTTACCAAAACGAGGAAGACGACGAATATTGCTCCATAACTGCCCATTTCACACCCTCTGTCCGTAACACCCTGCTCCAAACCTACGCCGAAATCCCATTAGCTGCCAAAAAGGCCAATTGCGCGGAATTTAGTGACATTTTTGTGCATCTCTTCAATAAATTGAATCTGAAAAATGAGCGCATCGAACTGTTTGAAATCAGCAATAGCGATCATGGTTTTGTGGTATTAAGCCGTGATCCGGACAGTAATCCTGCCCAGTTTAAAACCTGGGGCGATCGGGCCCTTGTTGTCGACGTCTGGGCGGGGAAAATCTACCCGGCCACCTCAATTCCGGAGCAGTTGAGCACTTTCTCTTCAATGGACATCACCCTGGGTAAGGCAACCAGGCACTACGTCTTTATCGCTCCTTTTATCCCGGGATACCATACTCTGGCATTGGATACCGATGTCTCGCTGGTGGAGGAGACGGTTCAATTTAAACTAACCCCAAACTCGTATGTGGGTGAATGGATTAAATGCCTAAACCTGTCTCTAAAAGAACTCTTTTTATTCCATGGTTACATTAAACCGCTGCTCAAAGAATTAATCGCAGAAAAAAAACTGAACGAGTATGAACTGGCCGAACTGGAATATCCCGTGGAAACCCTCATCTACACTTTTCTTGATCCCTATTATTTAAAAAAACTTACTCACGGTCAGGTTTATTTAAAAGACATTGAAGATCGGCATATTATCGACGAGGTCCCTCACCCCACGGGTTATGAGATACCCGAGTTATTAAGCCCGCAAGAGACGTCCGTTGGTCAGGGGCAACTGGCAAAATAAGTCCCTGATATATTGAAGATTTCGGTTACTTCCGATAAATTGAACCAGGTGTTTTATGTATTAATGTTCATAAAATCATCGTCTGGAAACCCTCCAGGCCATCAGTCAGGGAATGAGTATGGAATTCGAAAGGAAATCGGCAAAGGACGTTGACAATATATCGCCCTGGTGGCACAGGGCTGTTTTTATTGTGATGGCGTTAGGCTTTAGTGTCCTCATTGCATTGACAGCCAAAGTCTACCGCGACGCGCCACCTATTCCCGACCGTGTAGTCAATTCACAGGGTCAGGTGATTTTTACCAAAGACAACATCCTGGCCGGACAAGCCGTTTTTCTAAAATACGGATTAATGGACAATGGCAGCATCTGGGGACACGGCGCCTACCTTGGTCCCGATTTTTCCGCTCAATACCTGCATAATTTAACCCAAAACCTTCATGATGACTTCGCCCAATCGCGTTACCAGAAGTCATTTAAACAATTGAATGAAGGCGAACAGGCGATGGCCCGCTCCCTTACCCAACTGGTTTTAAAAACCAACCGCTACAATCGGCAAACCGGTATTTTAACCTTAAGTGACAGCGAGGCGGCTTCTTATGCCAGGCAAATTGACTGGTGGGCGACCTATTTTACCAAAACCGCTGACAATGGCGGTTTGCCGGCCAATTTTATTACCCGCGGTGACGAATTAAATCATCTGGTTGCCTTTTTTGCCTGGACGGCCTGGGCATCCGTCACCAACCGCCCCGGTCAAACGACCACCTACACCAATAATTTCCCCTATGATCCAGATGCCGGGAATTTTCTCGGTGGTTCCGCTGTTCTCTGGAGCGCCTTAAGCCTGATTGCACTCTTGGGCGGAACTGCTCTGGTGCTTTTAGCCTTTGGCAAATTTGATTACCTGGGATGGAAACGGAGCCGGGAGAAAATCCTTCCGCGATTTGCCATCGGCAACCCGACCCCAAGCCAGAAAGCCACCATTAAATTTTTTGTAGTGGTGATGGTGCTGTTTTTAGCACAAACGCTGGTTGGCGGTCTGACTGCCCATTACCGCGCGGAACCCGGTGATTTCTACGGCCTCGACCTGTCGTCCATCTCCCCAAGCAACGTCGTTCGCACCTGGCATCTGCAACTGGCCATCTTCTGGATAGCCACGTCCTATGTTGCCGGCGCCATGCTGTTGTCCCGTGAATTGGGTGGGCGTGAAATCAAACACCAGACTCTCTTTACCCACGTGTTGTTTGCGGCCCTTTTTATCGTCGTCGCCGGTAGCTTACTGGGTGAATGGGCTGGAACTTTTCAGTGGTTGAAGGAGTACTGGTTCTGGTTTGGCCAACAGGGCTGGGAATACCTTGAACTCGGGCGATTCTGGCAAATTCTCTTAGCCGTGGGTTTGATTTTCTGGTTATTCCTGCTGATACGCAACGTCATGCCGGTCATTCACGATCCTGAATTACGTGAAATCGCGCGCCTGTTTCTTTTCGCAGCTCTTGCCATACCCGTTTTTTACCTGCCGGCAATGTTTTTCGACAGCACCACTCACTATTCGATTGTCGACACCTGGCGGTTTTGGATCATTCATCTGTGGGTGGAAGGGTTTTTCGAGTTTTTTGTCACAGTACTGGTAGCGCTCATTCTGTTAGGCCTTGGCGTGGTTGCGCGCACCACCGCAATTCGGGTAATTTATCTGGATGCCATTCTTTATTTTGGTGGCGGCCTCATTGGTACCGGTCATCATTGGTATTTCAATGGCCACGGCGAAGCCAACATGGCCTTTAGCGCGGTGTTTTCCGCCATGGAAGTCATTCCCTTGACCTTACTGACCCTCGATGCCTGAGATTTTATTCGCGTCACCGAAATGGAACGCCTTCCCTCCGGCGAGCCTGTGCATATTCCCCACAAATGGACCTTTTACTTTATCATGGCCGTCGGTTTCTGGAATTTTGTCGGTGCCGGGATCCTTGGCTTCCTGATTAACCTGCCGGTCGTTAGTTATTTTGAAATTGGCACCATGCTTACCCCCAATCATGGGCATGCGGCCATGATGGGCGTTTTCGGCATGCTGGCTCTGGCGTTGCTGGTTTTTGCCATGCGTCACGTGTCAACCGATGCTCAATGGCAATCGTTGGAACGTTACGTCAAATTTTCTTTCATTGGGTTAAATGCAGGGCTTGTGTTAATGCTGATCATGAGTTTATTCCCGGGCGGTGTTATGCAGCTTGCGGATGTGCTGCATAACGGGTATTGGCATGCCCGAAGCCTTGAGTACACCGCCCTGCACAGCGCACGCGTTATTGAATGGTTGCGCACCCCTGGGGATGTTATTTTTATAGTGTTTGGCGTGGTTCCCTTATTGATCGCAATTTTACGCTGTTACGCCAACATCCGTTCAAAACCGGCGCAACTCATTGACCTGCCTGCGTCAAGTGTCCCTCGTAGCCAATGATCTCTGGATAATCCCACTGGGCCCTCCACAGGATGGGCCTCTTTAAGTTTCCTCGAAACAAGGGATAACCTCATTCTGGATAACTCCTGTACACCCAGGAATTTCTTCTCTGATCAACGGGTTTTACAGGGTATACACAGACTTATCCACAGTTATTGTGGATAATGCTTTTGTTAATCCTGGAACCACACGAGCTGAAAAAATCAGGCACAGTCTAGTATTTTAGATGATTGTCATGGATGGGCTGAGAAAAAAGACGAGCTGACTAAAAAAGATATCCACAGGCTGTTGTGATGTTGGGGTAATGAAACTGCCCCAACAGAATATCAGAAAAGAAATAAAAATACAGTCTTGACATCGATTAATGGCTTTCGAAATGAAAACAGAGCGACAACTCATTCCCCCATTCCCAGGCCTCACCATGCGAGTATCGAATAGTTGCCCGCCTGCGGGCAAGACAGCGGATGAGCTCACAGATGAGGGTAGCTGACCTCGCTTTGTCAAGACTCAATTCCGGGAAAAGTCAGGCGTCCAAGGGGCGCGTGCGCCGTCATTGTTTAGTTTTGGAATTCATTTTTTGCTTTTCAAGCTCAGCATAAAATTCCTGCTCTTTTTTAGCAATGTGCATTTTATAGCCTTGAGGATCCACAAAGGGGTTCTCGTTTTTCGTCTTCAATAAAGCGTATTTCCGTTCAAGATCAAAGTAACCGGCATGTGCACCCAAAAAAATATCGCAGGGCAAGGATTTCATGACGTCAATCGCCTGCTTGAAATCAGTCGCAATCTCTGGGTAGGCGGTGTTATTGATCAGCTTATAGCCTGGATTGACGTTAAGGCTTCCTACCATCACCACGTCGTAGGTTTTGCCCTGGTCATTCACTTTCATGGTCCAGGTTGTGCATCCTTTCGTGTGCCCAGCCGTGCGATGGGCGGTTAAGACTGTTCCGCCGAGTTTAACCTGCTCCCCATCATGCAGGACTTTATCGACCGGGGTGGCAGCAAAATACAGGCTGCTGTCATTGGCGTAATGAAAGTCGGACCGCCCCCCGGACTCCACGATTGGCACGTCATCTGCCATCACCATGTACCGGGCATGGGTTTGTTGTTTAATCTGCTTGCTGCCCCCGGCGTGGTCGAGATGCGCATGGCTGACAAGCAGAATTTTGGTATCACTGAATTTAAATCCCAGGGTTTCAATGCTCTTTTTAATCATGGGCACATTGGCTTCCAGGTCGCTGTTGACGAGAATGTTCCCCTCGGGAGTCACAATTAAATAACTCGCCAAATCATCGGTTCCAACATAATACAGGTTTCCGGCTATTTGAAACGGCGGAAAGGGATGGCCAACCGGGTAAGCAAAACCGACTTGATTCATGCAAAGGATTAATAAAACCAGGGAAAGGAGGCTTTTTTTCATTGTTTTTTCGATTAATTGAAAGCACGGAGTGTAAACGTCTTCACCACCGACAGCAAGCGTATGGATTACGTCGACTCCTGTTCCTCTCCCCTGCGAAACACCAGCTGGCCTGACTCTTTTGCAGACCAGCTAAACTCACTTAATTGTAGGAGGTTCGTATCCCGAATTCGGCTGATGAATGGTCATTCCCGCAAACATATCCACAGCGGGCTGGCCTCTGACTTCCCAGTTCATGCTGTGATTATGAGTCACGGCTGTGCGGCCCAATACGTTTTTAATAATGACCGCCGGTACGCCGGTAAACATGGGCTCAACCTCTTGCTCTGCGCATTGCTCGGTGTAATCAGCAATTGCCTGTTGCAGCACCATGACCTGTTCATCGACTTGATCGGCAATGTCCTCTGAACGCGCCTGCGTCAAATCGGCACCTCTTTTTTCAAGCGCACGTAACCTGAAAACCACCGAAGCCATGAAATCAATATCCACTTTCAAAGGCCCTTCCTCGCGTCCTGGCGGTACGGTGTCTGAGTAATTAAGAGTAATGGCCGTTGCTTCGCCCTGACGATTATCCAGGTATCTGCCCAGTAATGATCCGACCTGGCCGGACGTATTATCCATCCAGTCCCGGGATACATTCATAAAACACCCGCGTAAAATCATTTTCCCGGCATTGTTGGGTCCAATTTCATATTCCGGCTGTATGCGATTGGGCATGGTATGTCCTTAGTCCATTATTTAATCAAATTATAGGAAACCAACCCCACTATTCAACCCAATATTACTTAAGCTCCTGATAACACCTGCAATTCTGTCTTTGCTATACTGTCAACAATCATTCACCGTGGGTTAACCATGATAAGCAAAGACAAATGGGAGAGCCTGAACGCACGCATGGCTCAACTTGGGATTGACGAAACGCATCTTTTGGAAAAATTCATCATTGGCAGCGGTAAAGGTGGACAGAAACTGCATAAAACCGCGTCGACTGTGTACCTTAAGCATCTGCCCACAGGATTTGAAATAAAATGCCAGGACTCGCGCTACCGCGAGGACAATCGCTATTTTGCACGGGTGCGTCTCTGCGAAAAAATACACACTGTGTGCAGTGAAGAAAAATCCAAAACGCAGCAGGCGATTGAAAAATTTAGGCGCCAGAAACAGCGACGTTCCCGGCGCGCAAAACAGCGGATGCTTCAGGAAAAAGCAAAGCAAAGCCAGATTAAGCAACTACGACAAAAACCTTCGCCTGAGCAGTAACTTCTTCTCTGCCGCGTATTTCAATCTCTTGGACTATAATTGAATTGTATCTGCATTATGAGGTATATCATGAAAAATCGTCATCAACAGAAAAAATCCATTCGAAAAATTTCCAAACAAAATCTGGAAAATGTGGCCGGCGGTAATCGCAATCCCCGCGACCTAATTGATGCGGATGATGTTAGTCGGAGATTGACAGACTTTCTTAGTCGATTTCATCGTCGATAGCCTGTTGCCAATCAATCCAAACCTTACTCTGCACTCTTATCCGGTTACCTCGGAGTCAGGCATAGCGACACTCGCAATCCGTATTCAATAAAGATACCGTTGATTTTTGTAGCGTTTCTGACTCTGAACATGACGTATTTGCAAACGGTTTAATGCTAAAATGGGCATCGCTGATTGAGTCATTCATCATGAATCCAACACGAAAAATTATCCACATTGACATGGACTGTTTTTATGCCGCCATTGAAATGCGCGACTTCCCGGAGCTCGCTGACAAACCCATCGCCGTGGGAGGCGGTGTAAAACGTCGCGGCGTTATAGCGACCTGCAATTACGCCGCACGCCAATTCGGCGTGCGCTCGGCGATGCCGACTGCTCAGGCGTTGAAACGCTGCCCTCAATTAATACTGCGTCCTGTTCGTATGGAGGTTTATCAACGGGAAAGCCAATACTTAAGGACGCTGTTTGCGGAATACACCGATCTCATCGAGCCCTTGTCTCTGGATGAAGCCTACCTCGATGTCACGCTGTCCACCCGCTGCCAGGGCAGTGCCACCTGGATTGCTGAAGAAATACGGCGACGTATTTATGAAACTCGGCAATTAACAGCCAGCGCCGGGATTGCGCCCAATAAAAGCCTTGCCAAAATTGCCAGTGAATGGAATAAACCCAATGGCCAGATGGTGATTCGCCCCGAGGACGTGAGTACTTTTATTCTTGACCTGCCAGTTCGCAGTTTATTTGGTGTAGGCCCCAAGATGGAGGCTAGACTGAATGCCCTCCAGATTAAAACCTGTGCTGATTTGCAACAATACCCCATCGAGTTTCTGTCATCAAAATTCGGTACCCTGGGGCAGCGGCTGTATGAATTGGCACGGGGTATTGATGAGCGTCCGGTTAATCCTGAACGCGTACGCAAATCATTGAGCGTTGAAGAAACCTACCCCAGCGATTTGCCGGACAGCGAAGCCTGCGTCGCCGCATTGCCCGACTTAATTGCTCGCCTTGAAGGTCGCATTCATCGTGCGGGCGGCTTCATTGCTATTCATCATTTATTTGTCAAATTAAAATTCAATGATTTTCACCAGACCACCGTCGAACGGGTCAGCCATCAAATTGATGAAAGTATTTTAAGCCAATTAATACGCGAGGGTTTTGCCAGACACAACCTGCCCGTTCGCCTGCTGGGTGTCGGGATTCGATTGAAGCAGGAGCCTGAGCCTGAAGCAATACAGTTGCCATTACTGGATTTATGATGCTTTCGAGTGACTAGCACGGCTTTAACGTCTCCAGGGGGTATTCGCTATAATCAATTTCAGGGATCATCCTGTCATCCCAACCTTCTCGTACAATGGTTTTCTGCTCAAACGATTTTTTAATGTGTGCATTGAGAAAATTATCAAATTGCTTAATCAATCCTTGTTCATCCTGATTAGCAATGAGTTTGACAATAAGGGGCAAATCGCTTTTGCTTACCGTCGTTGATGTGCCATTTTCGCCCTTAATCAAATGAAATTTGATCACATCAAAGGGCAGGATTCTTTCTAAAACAATAAACCCGCCAAAGGAATACCCGGCAGGATTAAACAGTTGCTTTAATACCGACAATTCTTCGCCGTGCTCTTTAACCAACTCGCTGGATTGCCAGCTGGCATATGAAAACCTCAGTTTTTCTCGATAAGACGTAAATCTTAAGATGTTCAATAAAACTTCATTTGGAAATTCAGTCATGTGTTTTCCTTGTCATTCCTGGCAATTCATCATCCAATACCATCCCTTTAAACCCATTGGGACTTGCGGGATCCAGCTTATCTTAATAAGAGGCAAAACAACATGCTAAACTAGGCGACAACGTAAATGACCTACCCAATTGACATGATTACCCTCCGCGAACCTTCCGCTCAGGATGAAACCGTATTTATTACTAGCATGAACAAGAGCCGTGACTTCCATTTTCCCTTTATCACCGCGCCCTGTACCCCGGAAGCATTTCACACTTATCTGTACAAAAGCCAACAAGACAGTGAACAATACTACCTTGCCTGGGACGAACACCACCGACAAATGATCGGTGTTTTTAACATCAGCAACATCGTGCACGGCTTATTTAAAAGCGCTTATTTAGGGTATTATGCCTCGGTGGATTACGCAGGAAAGGGCTTCATGAGCCAGGCATTGAAACTCGTGCTTCAACAGGTATTCACGACCCTTAATCTTCATCGCATTGAAGCCAATATTCAACCGTCAAATACCGCATCCATCCAACTGGCGACGAAAAACGGTTTTTTAAAAGAAGGGTTTTCACCTCGCTATTTAAAAATTAATGGCCTCTGGCAGGATCATTTTCGTTTTGCGCTCACCTTTGAGGATTGGTTAGCCAATCAATAGGAAAACCCATGCACACCATCACCACCAGCCGTTTGTTTTTAAGACCATGGCATCCGAATGACAGCAAGCCATTTTTTGCCATCAATCAGGATAAGAAGGTGCTTGAGTTTTTGCCGGGGCCTATGTCTCAAGAACAAATAAACCATTTTATGCACTATCAAAACGACCAGCTAGAAAATCGCAACTACATGCTGTGGGCCGCGGAATTACAACAAACCGGGGAACTTATCGGTTTTATCGGTCTTAATTATTTTGATAAACCCACGCCCTTTTCCCCCGCTGTAGAAATCGGCTGGCGCCTGGGCTCGCAATACTGGGGGCATGGTTATGCGCCGGAGGGTGCTCTTGCCTGTCTTGATTACGCATTCAAGCAACTGGGCCTCGATGAAATCGTCGCCTTCACAGTACCCGATAATGCGCGCTCGCGAAAAGTCATGGCAAAAATAGGCATGGTGCAGGACATGGACGGCTCTTTTGCTCATCCTGGCCTGGCAGTGGCGCATCGGCTATCGGGGCATGTTTTGTATCGTATCAAGAGGGGGTAATCGTTTTTATTTTTAGCAGGAATCATCGTTCCATGCGTTCAATGTTTTCATTCGACAGCCCAACGCTCAAACAGGTCCTGGAAGGCGGCATAATGCGTATCCTACACGCTTGATCATTTGCCTTTGTTAACCAATTGACAAAACAAATTCATCCGGGCGATTTGTTCGATAGTCCCAGGCACGGAATCCAGCAAGGCCGGCGAATAAACAACGATTGCCAGGCATTGTGCTCTTGATATCGCCACATTCAGGCGATTTTTGTCGAAAAGAAAATTAAGCCCACGAGGCGACTCATGGGCACTGCTTGCGCACATGCTTAGGAAGACAACCGGGGCTTCCTGTCCCTGGAATTTATCCACACTCCCGACTCTGGCCTTAGCCCCCAGAGCGGTTTTAAGCTTATTGACCTGATAATTATACGGAGCAACATAAAGGATATCATTCCAATTCATTATTCTTTTTTCACCGTTTTTAGCATGAAATGTCCGCCCCAGTAATTCTTTCGTCAAGGCGACGATGTGCTCCACTTCTTCATCACTGCCTTGTGTATTGCCTTCATGCGTTACTGGCACAGGGATTATTCCAGCCGTTTTGTTTAAAACCCCCTGATAACCGGCAGGGATGGCTATCCATTGCTCATCATTTTCAGGCGCTGTTTTAAGCTTGCCTTCATAGACAGCCTCACTGATAAACTGATTGACGGCTGAGTGCATACGGTAAGTGGTTCCCAAAAATACCCCCATGGAATCCGGGATGGTGGGTGTGGAATGCAGCAGATAATCCAAAATTGATAAGCCGCTGTCCTCGGGGTGGCTTCCCTGGGAAGGTTGCCCTAATTGCATCTGATCCCCCATCAGGATAATGTTGGATGTCGATTGGCTCATGGCTATCAAATTAGCAACGCTCACCTGCCCTGCCTCATCAATAAACAGATAATCAAAGGCATTTTCCAAATCGTCTCTGGAAAAACCCCAGGCGGTAGTCCCTATCACACAGCCTGCTTGTAAAAAACCGGCAATCTCTTTATTGTCGAACACGCTGATCTTTAAATCATCAATGGCTGAATCCGTGTTGCGGGTACAGGCAAAATGGCCGTTAATGCCTTCTTTGCGGCAATAGTCGGCCGTGCTGATTAATAAATGATTGACCGCCTTATGGCTATTGGAAGAAATGCCTATTTTCTTGCCGATTTTAATTAACTCCGCAATCAAATGCTTGGCCGTATAGGTTTTACCAGCTCCCGGTGGTCCCTGGATAGTCAGGTAACTGTTATTGAGATTACGCACGGCGCTAATCATTTCATTCAACCGCTGGTTTGGATCAGGACTGGGAGCGATGGGATGGCCGGCGACATGCCCCTTGATTCGCGGTAGGGATTGGCTCAGAAAATCAATGATGGCCGTTTGCGCTAACTCCCCTTTCAAAAACTTTCGCGCCTGCTTTGCAACAGCTTGCGGTATGGGCTTGGGATTAACATGCTCATCGGGGATTAAGGTGATTGGGCCTTGCAGCTCCTCCTTTAATTTTAGCGCGATAATCCCTTGCTCTAAATCACTTCCTTCCGGATAACAGACTGCTTTAATGTTGCGACCCTCGGGGGTTTCATGACCTAACAAAAAGTAACTATCCAGACTGCCCTTGAATTCCTGGTCTGGATCAAATGAATACTCGTACACGAAATGACGCGCTTTAGGGCTCGGTTTGTAAGGTGGCTTTTCGGTTCGCTTGCAATAGGCTAAGCAATCCATATCGTCAAACAATTCCTCCTCACTTAAGCCCAATCTGTCGAACAGGCGCCAAAACACCGGCTTGGCTTCGCGTCGATGAAACTCAATAGCCCAGGCCATGACCGAATAAAGTCTGGCGGATTGTTGATTCCCCTGCGCTTTTAATTGCAGCGCGTGTGCCAGTAGCTGATCACGAAGTTCAATGCCCTCGTTCACTTCTTTCATGTCCGGCTCAACCGGCCCTTTTTTGCCGCAAAAGCCAATGCCGCTGGACGTTTGCCTGTCTCTTAACCAGCTCACCAGTTCCTGAGTGGAATAACAGTCATCAATATTGTACAAACGTATATCATTTAATGCCTTGGAGGTTTGCCAGGTATCACCATCCGGCTTTTCGCGCCACCGTTGATACACCACGACAGAATCGGTTCCAGAACCGACCTGGGTATTTCGTTTGCTGCGGTATAAATGCTCGATGTTTTTAATGGAATAACGGGGCTCGCCCACCAATAAAGCGGTTTTGACGATTTTATATAAATCAACAAATACCTCATTGCGAAGCAGTTGATCCACTTCATATTCGCATACGCCATACCTGGCCATCAGTTTACGGCAGGCCGTGATTTCATAGCTGGCATAATGGTAAATATGCATGGACTGATCCTTAAGCCATCGCTGATACGACCATTCAATAAAAGATTTAAAACAGTCCTTTTCCTCCCCGCTGTCGTGCGCCCAGAAATCCTTGTATTGACGCTGGTTATTGTCATCAAAATAAGCAGCACCCCACAGGTACTCCAGGCCGCCGTCTTCCAGCGGGAACCCTTCGATATCAAAAAAGATGTCATTTTTGGAGTGCGGCGGCAGAAGCGCCAACCCTTGCTTTTTCCCCGCCTCGTGAGCAATCACTCGGTAGGCTGGTCTTTCTTTGCCAATGCTCTCCTTTTGGATTCTGGCTTGAGCTTGTAATCGTGTAAACAGCTCCGGTTTTATGCCTTTGACACTATTGACCCTGGCTTCGGCTAAGGCCGTCATGGTGGTGATGCCGGCATCATGCAATTTTTTGATTTGTCCTGACGTGATGGTCGCTACCTGAATCAAGTGATCAGCGGTTAATAGCCGATGTTGCGCATGGGTACTCCATCTACCCCAATGCCTTGAGGAAGCCGGATCCGGGCATTGAGTGGGCTCAAACGCCTGATGCGCCGCTAGAAATTGCCATTTTAGATTCTGGTAGAAGTAAAAATAATCATTAACCCTAAAGCGCATTTGCTCCTTATTGCCCAATACGGCAGTCAGGTAGTCGGCTCTGGCCTGTTGCATTGCCTCAAGCATTTCAGCATAGCAGCATAACTGCACCAGAAAATGCGGTTTAACAGACTTTGCTAATTTGGTATCCCAGATTTCATAGCAATAATTCCCAAACCGGCTTTTACCGTCAGTTTTGATCAAAAAATCAGCATAGCCTCTAAATGGTAACCCTTGCAAATGAGCCTGATAAATCACATCCACGCCGTTTTCCATTGCTTCAATGGTTGCTTGATAAGCGTTATGCCGACCGTGCAGAGTGACAATGGTTAAACCCTTAGCCCTAAAACCCGCTAATAGCTCTGATTCGTGTTGATTTCCTTTGTCACGCAAAACACTGAGCAAAGGGTCCGCTTCATCAGCGGCTGGTAGTAAATCGGGGTGTTTTATAGCCAGATGTTCCATCCAGGAGGCAAAGGGACTCTCCATGAACTGCGTGAGATCGGACGGTGAGAATACCATTTGACTCGATTCAAGATACATTCAGAGGCGACTCCCAGTGATTAATGAAATGGGTCTGCTTTAGTTTAGCATTAACGAGGCTCTCAAAGGGGTGTGTTTTCCTTACCGCAAACAAGTATCCTGACAAAGCCAATCGTATAGTCAAGTTAATAAAGCACAATCGCTGCGATCTAATGCTGGTTTTGCACGACAATAATAAGTTGGCAGGTTATGTTGAAGTAAGATTAATTGGTGATCATGATTCCTCTTCAACCCTTTTTGCCTTGTATGTGCATGATGAATACCGGAACCGCGGAATTGGAAATTTGCTCGTGCTGCATGCATTGAAATACTTTGTGAATGCTGGTTTATCGACAATGGCAGTTAGCTACACCGCCGATTCGCTTCCATTGTATAATAAATTTGGCTTTTACCCTTCTTATAAAGGGAAGGATGAATTAGCCGGTTGGTTTAAACAGGACGATGATCAGCGGCTGACTCAACTTCAAGACGAGCCCTCCGATCATCTTATCCTAGACCTAAAAGCCATCTCTTGTCGTGACATTTTTGATGGCTATTGCCGGAAATTACAATCAAAACTTATAGCATTTAAGTTCGCTGAAAATTTGAAGCCTGATTTGCACCGAAACGTGTTATCGGAAGCAACTGCGGATTTTACTTCAAATGCCAAGCAATTAGCGAATATACTACACTCATTGGCGCTCACTCAAAGAAGCACATTAAAAATAATTTAGTGTGTTTATGCGGGATTTTAAATAGACCACTTTTGCTTGTGATACCAACTTGCTGTTATGTAATGTAAAAGAATTACTCCTTTGACAATGACTTGATGAACTCATGGTTATTTTACTCCACAGACCTGGCAGGATTGATAAAAAGCAATGATGGCTAAATCATCATTCGCAAGATCCATCAACGCTTGTCTCTCCTCAGCCCACTCTGCTTCGTCTTTGCCTTGTTGAAGAGCAGTTTTTTTAAAAGCAATGTGGCCATCCAACACTTTCTTCTTTTGTTCATCCGTCGTAAGAACAGGTTGGATAAGTTTTATACTCTGAATAGCAAATCCCGATTTTTTCATCCAATAAAAGAGCTTCATCCCGAATTCTCCGTCTCGTTGGATGCCGTCTGTTTCTTCTTCTGGAGGAAGAGGAAGAGCACCTCGACATCCTTGCCAGGCTTTGGATGACGGATAGGCAAAGGCCGAACTGACAATGCCCTCTTCAGCCAGGTAAATGCCCCCTGGATTTAACGCTCGATAAAAAAGACGTATAGCCAGCCTGGGGCTATACAAATGATGAAGTACAAAACGACAGTAGATTAAATCAAAGGTTTCATTGAGAGATTCAAGTTCATATAAAGAAAGTTGCTTAAATGTGACATTGCCAGCACCTTGTTGCTGACAATAACGTTCTGCGCGTTGCAATTGTTCAAGGCTATTATCAATGGACAAAACATGCCCTTCCTGACCAACCCGCTTCGCAAGATAATGGGTCATGACCCCAGAGCCACTTCCTACATCCAATACCCGCATGCCCGATTGAATACCATTTGTTTCGATAAACGATCGGGTCGTGGGATTAAAAGCCATGTCCAGGATATCGTAATCCAATCCTTCTTCCGGTATTTCAAACTCGTAATGCTCTTTATCTTGTGAACTCATGTTAATCTCCATTGATCACTTTAATAAACACCACATCGTCTAAGAAAGGCCATTGTAAGGTGCCTTAACGGATTCAAAACCTTTGAATACACGTCAATCCCTCATCCAGCACTTCAAAAAACGAGGTTAGCTCTGGTCTTGGCATATCAAAACTATCCTGCACAGCCGTATAGCCATGGTAGCCTAAGCGTGGGAGTGGGTGAAGTCGGGTTGGATCAATTCGTTGTTCTTCATTCAATACAGACTCACAGACATGAATACCAACTACATAGCCAAGGACCATGCGATTGATTAATTTCTCTGGATTAGGCCGAGGCAACCACAAATTCACCCGTTTCTTCTGCATTACGCAACGTATCCTTTTCTCCTGTTTCCGCATGTGCTTCAGTGGTCGAAAACATCACCATTGGCGGTTCATCAGCCACACTATTAAAATAGCTACACGGCGCCAGGTTATCTTCTCCGCGTAATTGGTTGACTGAATAAAAAACCATGGCTTTCTCCGGAAACAGTGTGGACTCAATGATTAATTCTGCACTTATGCCGTTCAATTAAATAGTATTTGCGACAACAACGGCATGATGTTATTTTGTCGGCTCAATTACCCCCTATTCAAGCTAAAATACCAGAGTATGAGTGAAACGATCGCGGTTTGTGTCTGTACCTGCATGCGCCCCAAAATGTTAGAGCGCTGTCTTTTATCGTTGATTCAGCAGGAATGTCTGGACGATTGGCATTTAATATTCATTGTGGTAGACAATGAAGCATCCCCTAACAACCAATCGTTAGTAGAAAGCTTTCAGAGCAAGACCAATTTTCCTGTGGTGTACCGGCATGAGGCCAGGCGTGGTATATCCATTGCCAGAAATGCGGCTTTGCAAGAAGCCTTATCCCACAAAGCAGATTGGGTATGTTTTTTTGATGATGATCAGTATGCGGATAAACAAGCCCTCAAGTGGGCCTATGCATGGATGAAAGAACACCATGCCGCCGTGGTTTCTATGAATTTGAAGTATGTCGAGCAGGGTTGCGCACCGTCATTGCAATCCATCCCTGACGAAGAGAAAAAGCGAGTAAAAAGGTTACAAACGTGCGGTACATGTGGTGTTTTGTTTTCTGTATCGTTAATTCATCCTGAGGGCTTGGCACTGCGTTTTGATGAATTTTATGCGCTGTCTGGTGGAGGGGATGCTGCCTTTTTCTTTGCTGCATTTAAGAAAGGGGCAAAAATGATAAGGTCAAAAAAAGCAGTCGTCTTTGAAGAAATAACGGCAGAACGGTTGAAACTCCGTACCGTACTGTTTAGAACGTATTGCACTAAACTGCAACGACTTAAAATGAATATAAGCTATCGACGATTTGCCGCTGTATCAGCGTTTCTATTGTCCTCAATCCTCTTCCCTGTCGTGGCCTCGATAGAACTGTTCTTGTTGCCTCTTTACAGAATATACAGTAAGAAGTTCTTTCATCGGCGATTACTGAGCATCTTGAGAAAATACGTAAGGTTAGTTGTCCTTTTAACAAGTCCCTTCGCAAAGCCCCAGATGTATAAAAAAATCAATGGGTATTAGGATAGAATCCAGGTTAAAAACCCTCATTATCAGTGCAGCCCAGCTTTAACTGTAAGGCTGAAATGATTCATTTTGAGAAGTAGCCACTTTACAAGTTAAGGTTTTATCATTGCAAGTAATCGGGCCGAGACAAGCATTTCCGGTGCCTAGTGTATTAGGGTCTATTAAATCATACTTATAGTTAAACGGTATTGAGTTTCCTGCACTAGAGTAGGCAGGTGTATTTGCTGGCGGGTTCGAGCCATTCGTGTAATTCGAGTAGGTGTAACTAGCGTTTGGAGAAATAACATTAATAGTAACACACCACCCGTGAACATTTGGATCATCACCGGGCCAGGAGCACCCTGGTAAGGAGCATGGTGAACCTATGGTATTTTTAATATAATAAATGCCATTATAAAGCATGTTATATAAATAATTTTGTCCAATAGGAAGTGTTTGATTCGCTTTAAAAGTCAGTGGGGAAACGACGGCCCCGCCAAGGTTGTCTCCAGCTACAACACTACCAAAACACGCCGAACAATCATTGATGTCAAAACTTGCAATAAATAACCCCGATACCGCGATTGGCGCACCAATTTTGTTTGTTATGGTAATATTTGACAGCCTTGTGCTTTGTATATCGCTAACTGTCATGAGCGCATAATCATCTGCATCTGCATTTTTTGCATACACACTTGTTACCAACGAAATCCCACCAAGCATACACAGCAAATAATTCTTTACCCTAATCATGTTAATAATCCCTTGTATTAAGAAAATGGTTGAACTTGTTGATTCGCTGCAGCGCACGTAAGGGTTCTATCATTACAGGCAATGGGACCAAGATAAATATGGTTGCTTATTAAATTATAATTATACAGACCGGGACTCGATGCTGAATCAGCTGAGGGCGGTACGGTGGATGTATAACCTGATGAAGTAGACACGGGCGCCAACGCACCTAAATAAATGCACCAATTATATTGCGTTGTATTGATCTCCTCCCTGAAAATAGATCCACCCTAAACTGGAGAAATCTGGCAAAATATCAACAAGCAAAAAAGGTATAAGCCATCATGAAAAGAAGCAAATTTACAGAAGAACAAATTCTGTTTGGGTTGAAGCAGGCGGAACTGGGAACGAGTGTTTCAGAGGTATGCCGAAAGCTGGGAATAAGCGAGGCGACATTTTACATATGGAAGAAAAAATATGGTGGGCTTGGTGCATCGGAACTCAGGAAACTTCGTCAGCTGGAAGATGAAAACAAGCGTCTTAAGCAGTTGGTTGCTGACCTAAGTCTTGATAAGCAGATGTTGCAGGATGTTCTGTCAAAAAAGCTTTAAAGCCACGGAAAAAGCGAGCGTTGGCATTAGCCCTTCAGGACAGTTACCGGATAAGCATCCGCAGAAGTTGTGACGTTCTAATGTTAAGCCGTAGTGTATATCAGTACCGTTCATGTCGTGGCGAAGATACAGCAGTAAGACACCGTATACGTGAGATAGCCCACACACGGGTACGTTATGGTTATCAACGCATTCATGTTTTATTAAGGCGGGAAGGATGGGTTATTAATCACAAAAAAGTTCACCGCATTTATTGTGAGGAAGGTCTTAATCTTCGCAGAAAGCGTCCGCGCCGTCATGTTGCTGGTGCGCACAGAGAAGAACGATTAATGGCGTCCACTTTAAACGAATGCTGGAGCATGGACTTTGTTTCTGACAATCTGTTTAATGGGAGGAGAATACGGGCTTTAACTATAGTCGATAATTTTAGTCGGGAATGCATGGCTATTCATGTAGGGCCGACTATTCGGGGTGAGGAAGTTGTGAATGTTCTTGAGGAGCTCAGAGTCCTTGATAACAGGCTACCAAAAAGCATCCGGATTGATAATGGCCCTGAGTTTATTTCAAAGATATTAGACAAATGGGCTTATCAGAATAATGTAACTTTGGATTTCTCAAGGCCCGGAAAACCAACAGATAACGCGTTTATTGAGTCATTTAATGGCAGTTTTAGGGATGAATGCCTGAACAGCCACTGGTTTCTTTCTCTGGAAGATGCTAAAAGAAAAATTGAGGAATGGCGTCAAGATTACAACGATTTTCGGCCCCATTCCTCCCTGAACAATTTGACCCCAAATCAGTTTAGGCAGAAAATCTCGGATGTCAATTTTTTCTAGTTTTTGACGGCTCTGTTTTTGGGAGAGGATCAGTTTGTCTGGTTCTTACAGCTTAATCAACACCATTTGAAACGAAACGGTGATGTTAAAATTAATGACAATGCATTAGTCGCCATTGCCTTGTTGGTTGCCCAAAGTGATCCAGCCCAAAAAGATATTATGATTCAGTTAATTATTAATTTAATTCGAGAGATAAATTAACCCACGGACAGTTCAATTTTTGGTGGGGCACGTGGGGCAGCTGGGGAAACCTTGTAAACACTAGGCGTAACCTGCCCCACTCGGTTTAACAGCATGTGGGGCAAATAATTCATTTAAGCCGACTGCCCCACGTGCCCCACCCATTTTTGCTTGGTTTTTAGATTTCTGCTGACCAGAGGTTTTCATTCAAGACATAACATCGAGGTGATCCTAAACCTGCTATTCTTGGTTTTTGAGACGATTTACCGTCACTACCCTGCTCCAACCATTCAGCCTGTAAAAGAGTGCGTATAACGTTTTTAGTATCAAATCCTTATCGATGGCCTAATGCCGATGTATGATTTATTCAAAGATATCATTCATTAATGATTTGCTATAATGAAGTTAAAATACATGGATGTCAGGAAAATGAAAGTTTCACACGACAATATTGTCATTCAGCATGCTAAAGGGACCGTCGATCAGCAGCTAATGGGACCGCCTAAAATGTCAAAACGGTACCTATCAAACTTGTCCACTTTTAGTTAATTATACATGTTATTTTCGCTTTTTGTTTCTCGCTCTCCTCTGTAACTGGGACCATCTAATGTAACCCGATATGAATTATGTCTTAATCTATCGATAGTGGCTGCAGCAAGTAATCGATTAGGGAAAGCAGAACCCCATTCGCTAAAGTCCAGATTGGATGTAATGATCGTTGATGCACGCTCATATCTTTCCGAGATTAGGTCGTGAAAATCCTCATCCTGGGGGTTGCGTAATGGTCTTAGTCCAAAATCATCGATGATTAGTAGTGGCATTTTCACCAGTTCTGAGAACTTTTTATCAAATCGACCTGATGCTCTAGCTGCTTGCAACTCATTAAAGAGTTGATTTTGCGAAAGCCAGAGTGTATCGATTCCTCTTTGTATCGCACAATGAGCTATGGCTTGAGCAATATGAGATTTCCCTGTTCCACAAGGTCCTACGATGAGAATGGGAACTTTTTCTGCAATAAATGAACACGAGATTAACTCCTGTATTTGAGCGCGATTGATTTTAAGGTTAAAGTCAAAATCGAATGATTCTATCGTCTTGTCACCACGGATACGTGCACGCTTCATTCGTGTTCTTAATTTTTGTTTTCCCTTCCTAATAACTCATCTTGAAGCAGTAATCCCAGAAACTCAGGGTAGCTTAGCTTCTTTTCTATAGACTCACGGTTACGCAGCGGGATGTTCTCAGCAACATGCGATAACCGTAGTTGTTTTAACTGCGAAGATAGCTCGGGCATCGGGTTTATCATCATTTGTCTCCTGTTGTTTGTATTAGTGTAATAAGTGGGACGTATTCCGGCAGAACTTTCCCCCTACCGAATAGGGTTTGGCCAATGTTGTCGGTTCTTCCTCATGCGGTAAGGCTTGCTTTTCAGCCCCAACCTCTAGCATCGTCTTGATTGTTTTATAATGCACGCTTTGAAAAACAAGCGCTCTATGGCAAGCAGCCTCCAGACGGTCATCGCCATATTTTTCCTAAGACCGAGAATGCTTTGTGCAGCCCGAAGATAATCTACGACTGAATCATTTAATAGTCCCTCAATAGCAATCACGCATTGGCTTCCAACTTCATGTGCTTGCTTTAGGCACCACTGGGCATCTCGCATCGAGTAAGCCAAAGCATTCGGTGGAAGGTGTTCTGGTATTGTATGTTTGGTGCCTGGTATTTCGAGTTTCGGATGGAGTGCTACCAGTTGATGATTGAAATACAGTCGGATAGTTGTATCCGTTGCTCTAAGCCAAAGCTCTTGCCGTGCGAGGCGATATGGACCTGAATATCGGCATTTCTTGTATTGCACATGGCAATCACCATGAAGCTTGACCTTTTCCCACGCCGCAAACTCGGGCGGATGGTTAGGCAGTTTTTTAAGAAGAGGTTGTTCAATTTCAAATAGAACCAAAGGCTTTTCATGAGTAGTGCCGTGGTTGCGCGCGCCAGCCTCTTGTATTAACCAGATCTTTAACTGCTCGTTCGCATCGTTTAAGCTTCTAAACTGGCGCAGTGGAACAAAGCGGTTTTAACGTACTTAACCCCGGATTCAACTCGGCCTTTTTTCTGGGGATCATACGGAGGACATGGGAAATAATAAAACCATAGCCTGATGCGCACTCCCCATATGCCTTTTGAACGCAAGGGTTGTGGTAACAAGCTTTCGTAATCGCACACTTCGCGTTATCTATAATTATTTTTCTGGAACACCATTAAACCATTCAAAGGCACGCCGATGGCAGGCAAGCCATGTCTCAACATCCTGATGTAAGACCATTTCTGCATACATATGACGGCTCCAGGAGAGCACCATCACAAAGATCCAGGTCTTCTGTTCCTCTCCTTTGCCATCAGTAATTTTAGGTCCTTGCCCAAAGTCAACCTGTGCTGATTCGCCCGGTTTAAACTCTAATATCGTGGTGACCGCTCGTTGTTTTTCCTTGTAAGACTTGATATAGCGTTGAACAACGCTATAACTACTTTTAAAACCATGTTCTCGTTGTAAATGAGCATAGATAGTGCTGGCCTGAACGCCCTGTCTGGTCCATTCTTCAATCTTCACCCGGTATGGCTGTATGCTCAAAAAGCTATTGGCACTGCTCTTTTCAAAAATAACGCCAGTTCCTGTTCTGTGGGGATTGACTTATCCTTTTCTAACCAGCCTTGCTCTATCGCAATGTCACGCACCCTCCTAAGCGTTTTTCTATCGGCAAGTTTGTCACGGGACAGCCCTCTGAGCGTAGCGCCTTGACGCAATTGGCTAATAATAATGATATATTCGTGCATCTCAAATCTCCGGTTTGACATCCATTTCCCCATTTATGAATAAACAGAGAAAAATTATGTTCATTTTTAACCAAAGTTTGATAGGTGGGGTGGTCCCTTTAGCTGCTGACAGCCCGGTCCCTTTATGTGATGACTAGGTGGTCCCATTAAGTGCTAATGGGGTGGTCCCTTTAGGTGATGACAAAGTGGTCCCATTAGGGTGCTGAATGACAAATATAGAAACATTTATTTATACCCCTGGTAAATACTTAATAATTCCTGATTTCCAGAGACCATATTCTTGGGACAAAGCTAATATCGCTTCTTTTATAGAGGATCTTAAATATGTAATGGAGAAAGATATAAATCACTTCTTCGGCAGCATAGTTTATATAAATGATGGCCATAATAAGACAATTATTGATGGACAGCAAAGAGCTACAACTGTACTTCTTATGCTTACAGCCTTATATCACATAATAGAAAGTAACTCTTCTTTGTCCAATATACCTGCGGAAGCTATCAGAGAACAATATCTTTATAACAGCCAACCTTACAGTGAGGAACAAAACAGAATTAAACTGCGGACTGTCACAACAGATAATGAAATTTTTGAACTAATATTTGAGAAAAAAAATTAGTGAATAATCAAAAGGAAGTAAATTGTATCAGGCATATGAACATTTTTATGCATATTTTAAGGAAAAAGATACCTTACATAAATATATAAATGCTTTATCTAAATTTGAAATTGTTACAATTGCTCTTGATTCCTCAGACGATAATCCACAAAAAATTTTTGAGAGTATTAATTCAACAGGAAAACCATTAACTGATGGAGATAAAATCAGAAATTTTGCCTTGATGCTTAACAATGAAAAATCTCGTAATTTTGTTTTAAAAGATTATTGGAAAAAAATAGAGCAAGAATTAACAATAGCAAATAAAGATTATATATCTGACTGGTAGTGTTCAAATAACTGTGTCATCTCTAAAAATTGATATAATTTGTACAATTTTGTAGAGGTGACAATGAATAAGAATAAAAAAATAGATTTAGCGAATTTTGATTTCAATGATTTCAAAGCAGATGCGATATCTCAATTAAAATCAGGTCAATCCTTGACGGGTAAAGACGGGATATTAACGCCGTTAATCAAAGAACTATTAGAAGCTGCTTTGGAAGGTGAAATGGACACGCATATGGAAGCGTGCCATGAAACCGGACTTACGAATCGACGCAATGGCAAAACGACCAAGACCATACAATCCACTTCCGGTGTTTTGATTTAGAGACACCAAGAGATAGAGACGGTAGTTTTGAGCCAGAAATTGTCAAGAAGCGTCAAACTGTATTGAATGAATCCCTAGATAACAAAGTTTTAGCCTTATATGCCCTGGGTATGAGCTACGAAGCCATAAGTGAACACCTAGCCGAGATGTATGGTTTAGAAGTATCGTCAGCTAAAATCAGCCTTATCACAGATAAATTACTTCCTATGATTACCGAATGGCGCAATCGGTCTTTGGAGTCTGTATATCCTATTGCTTTTTTAGATGCCATGCATTTTAAAGTACGTGTCGAGGGGAAAGTGACTAGCAAAGCGTTTTATACAGTTCTTGCAGTAACACCGGAGGGCGGAAGGATATTTTAGGTCTTTATTTATCTGAAAATGAGGGGCTCGCTTCTGGCTTGGTGTTCTAAATGACCTCAAAGCCCGTGGCGTAGAGGATATCCTCATTGCAAGCATTGATGGGCTTAAAGGGTTTCCTGAGGCGATTGCTGAGGTGTTTCCTAAAACCGAAGTGCAGCTTTGTGTGGTTCATCAAATTCGCAACTCCCTAAAGTATGTAGTCAGTAAAGACCAGAAAGCGTTCATGGCCGATTTAAAGCTTGTGTACAGAGCAACCAGCAAAGAGCTAGCCGAGCATCACTTAATAGAGTTAGAGATAAAATGGGGCAAAAAATACCCCGCTGTATTGAAGTCATGGAATAATAACTGGGAGGCTCTATCCCAATATTTTAAATACCCAGAAGAACTCAGGCGCATTATTTATACTACTAACATTGTGGAAGGCTTTCATCGACAAATCCGCAAATACACTAAAAATAAAGCCGCTTTCACCAGTGAAAACGCCCTTATTAAGCTCATTTATTGTGCTTGCCAAAAGTGCTGGAAAAATGGAATCAGCCCATGCACAATTGGGCGCTTATCATTTCCCAGTTACACATCTATTTTGAAGATAGATTAAATATAGGGCTTAGATAACTAGCGAGGTGACACAGTTAGATGAACACTCTCAAAAAAACTTGATGGTGCAAATAATTTTTTTATTGGATTAAACCTGAAACCAGGGGAGCAATTTTCACTATAGCATCATGAAACCCTGAGATTTCAGCAACTTTTTCAATTTTAGACCAAATGTATCCTACAATAGTTTTATCAGGGCTATTTTTTGCTAATTGATCTTTTAATGTTTCTATATCAACTGAAACTTCAAGCTTTTGGTTATCATCCAAATTACTTTTAGCGATAGTTTGCTTTAATGTTTCTAACTCATCGTGAAGAGGCTTATAATTTACATTTACAATATTACCATTACCAATGTTGATAATACTGCCTTCACCACCAATATTTATTCCCGGATATCTGATATTTTCACGATAATCAGAAGGAGCTTCTAATTTATCTATTCCAGCCGAAGAGATCACATACCAAGTTAAACTTGAAGGAATAGTATTTCCTTCTTTTGTTTTAACCGTTTTGGTTATTTCTGACTCATTAATCCATCCTTTATCTATTAAATAGGTCAGATTTGCAATAACCTCTTTTGGAGAAAGACCAAAGCAATCCTTTAATCCTTTTTTAATTTCACTAATTTTAGCTTCAGAACCATTTTTACCACGTCGACTTTTAGCAGAAGCATTTCTATCATAAAACCACTGCAAAATTTGGTCTCGAATTTTATCATTCGGATTCATGAGCTGTCCTTAATAACATCTTAAATTATTCCTTATTACTGCGAGACAGCTGCGACACAAAAACAATTTGGCTCTTTCTCATTTAAGGGGGCACTTTAATCAAGTTAGTTTAAACTAACCCATTGATTTAGCGATCGAAATGGAGATTAAAGTGCCGAAACATGATCTTATCTTAAATTTACCTGGCTTTTCCATAAAAAAAGTACGGGGTTATCAACCTTTGATATTGGAACTTTCTTACAACCGATTACCAAGATGTGGCCATTGTCAAAGTAAAGAAGTGCGCAAGAAAGATTCCTACATTCGTACTGTTCATCACGAACTAGTAGGTCACAGACGCAGTCTCTTACAATTCAAAGCCTATAAGCTTTATTGCAATCGTTGTCATCGTTATGGCAACCAGCAATTTCCTGGTATTAATAAGTATCAACGTTCCACTTGGCGTCTACAAGCCGCTGTTTTTCATAAACATACCTCGGGGATTTCTCAAAGCGAGTTAGCCAGTCTATTTAAGAAGGGTAAGGCAACCATTGAACGATGGTATCAACGCCACTATAAAGAACAAGATAAGGAGCGGACCAATGCATACTGCCCATCCGTTTTAGGAATTGATGAACATTTCTTTAACCGAAAACAAGGATTCGTTACAACACTCTGTAACTTAAGAAAGAATAAAGTATTTGATATCGTCAAAGGGCGAAGTGAAACCGACCTGGCCGCTTACCTCGCTGCTTTACCGGGTAAAGAGCGGGTTAGAGTCGTCTGCATCGATTTAAGCACTACCTATCGTTCCATCGTTAAAAAGCATTTCCCCAACGCCAAAATAGTCGCTGACCGATTCCATGTCATTCGCTTAATGCAACACCAATGCATGATGACTTATAGGGAACTTGCAAGCAACGTCAAAAGCAATCGCGGCATCATGGCGCTCTTAAGAACCAAGCCTGAACGATTAACACCCTTAAAAAAGCCAAGCGCGATGCTTTCCTGGCAGACAATCCAGCTATTGAAGCCGTCTATCAATTCCAACAACAGTTACACAATATACTCATGAAAAAATGCTTACCAAGAACCGAGCACGTCAGTTAATCCTCGCTTTTGGAAATGCTCGACGAACTGAAGCAAAGCCCCTTTAAACCTCTAGCAGCTCTAGGTAAAACGCTCGATAACTGGAAAGAAGAAGTTGTTTGTATGTGGCGATTTAGTAAATCAAATGGTATCACTGAAGGCTTTCATCGGAAGATGAAACTGATTCAACGTCGTGCTTATGGTTTTAAAAACTTTGAAAATTATAGAACAAGGGTTAGAGTACTATGCTGATGATTGAGTGCCCCCGTAATTGGGAAAGACCCAACAATTTGCTTTATAAAAATTTCATAACTTATTGATTTTACTATGCCGTTGCGCGGAATCGAACCGCGGACCTATTGATTACGAAACTTTATTATATCGATATCAAATAATATCATTTAATTTCAAAAAACGCTAGAAACCCTTTATTTATAAGAAATTATTGAATTTTATGAATTCAATTAGTATCATTTGATAATATACCTATACATAAATATTGGTACCAAAAATGGTACCAAATTACAAAGGACTGTGTAGATGAAATTTATCGACAGCTACATTAAAAATCTCGCACCAGAAACCACTTGGTTTGAAAAAATAGAATCGTCTGGATTAGGTGTTAGAGTAATGCCTAGCGGTAACAAGTCTTGGTTTTACCGTTTTAGCATGGGTGGAAAACGACAAAAGATGAGTTTAGGGAAATACCCTGCCATTAGCCTTAAGCAGGCTCGTGAGTTTCTTATTAAAGCTCAATCCTTAAAAGAGCAAGGGATTAATCCTATAGAACATACCAAATTAGAAAAATTAAAAGAAGACAATACCTTTTCAAAATTAATACAGTCTTGGTACGAAAATTATGCCGTTAAAAATAGAAAGCAACCCCGCCCTATCAAATATCAGATTGATTCAGAAATAATTCCTCTATTAGGCGATACTGTGCTTGATAAGTTACAAACCAAAGACATTACAATCGCCCTCGACAAAATAGTACAACGAGGAGCACCCATTCACGCTAATCGCATTCTTAGCACTATTAAACAAGTTCTAAACTATGCTGTGAGTCGCGGCTATATTCAACATAATCCGGCTACCAATATACGATCACGTGATATCGGCGGTATGGAAAAGCCTCGGGAGCGAGTACTATTGCCCGAAGAAATAAAAACTATCTGGAAATTCCTTGAAAGTGATCTATGCCAAATGTCCGGATCAGCTCGGTTAGCCATTAAAATTATTATATTAACTGGTGTTAGAACAGGTGAAATCCGACTGGCACAATGGCATCAATTTGATTTTGAGCAATCTTTATGGACTATTCCTCCCCAACATTCAAAAGGAGGAATAACTGTAAAAATACACTTGAGTGAACTTACAAAAAAATTACTTCTTCAATTTAAAGAGCAATCTTGCTCCCCTTTTGTAATTCCAGGCATAACGAATGATGTCCCTATGTCCAAAGATGCCCTTCCCCGCGCAATTAAAAGAATTCAGAATCGTGTGGGTATTCCTGAATGGACTGCCCATGATTTGAGGAGAACCTTCGCCACACAATTGGGCGAGTTTCTTAATATTGATCCTGTAGTGATTGAAAAATGCCTTGGCCACAAAATGCCTCGCATCATGGCTACTTACAATAAAAATGAAATGTTACCCCAACGTAAAGAAGCATTGGATGCTTGGGCAAGCCATATTGCAAGATTAATCTCATTAAAGGATTGAAAAAGTCATATGAACTGCTCTATAATTAACTTAACACAACCGCCACGCCTAGAGGACGTAAGTCCTTGCGTAACCTTGGCGGTTTTTTTATGCGCATTACTATGAATAATCCTCTCATTAAATATCTAAAGCCAGCCCTAAGCTTCCAAGCCCAACTGGAAAAACTTCAAGCAAAAGGTCTTATTATAAATAATTGGCCTTCTGCGTTGCAAAGCCTTTCAAATACCAACTATTATCGGCTTAGTGCCTACTGCTTGCCATTTAAACGCTCAGACACATCAGGCAATATCACCGAACAATTTCAAGATAAGGTTACATTTGAAAACGTCATAGATCTCTATGAATTCGATCGTAAACTAAGATTGTTGATAATGGATGGGTTAGAGCGAATTGAAATTTCAGTAAGAACCAGTATTGCTTACCACCTTGCTCATAGTTATGGGCCATTTGCTTTGTCGAATCCTCAAAATTTCCATCAGCAATTTGAACATAGTTCTTGGTTAACGCAAATTAATAACGAGATAGAACGCTCCAGAGAATACTTTATTGAGCATTATAAAAATAAATATTTGGGTTATCCTAACTTACCAGTATGGATGGCAATAGAGGTTTTATCCTTTGGTTCATTGTCTGTCTTATTTAAAGGGCTCAAAAATGAAGACAAAAGGATAATTGCTGAAGGTTATAAGTTACATCCAAAAACTTTAGTCAATTGGCTATACTTTCTAACTTATGTAAGAAATATATGTGCTCATCATAGCCGTCTTTGGAATAAAGATTTAGCCATTAAACCCAAAATTGATGCGATTAATGAATTGTGGCTACCTCCTATTACACCAAGAAATGATCGCTCATATATTATCTTGTTGATCATCAAAAAATTACTAACCACAGCTGGTAATGGCATAGATTGGGCAATATCATCTGAGAAACTTATTCAGCCAATTGTTGAAAAATACAATTGGGCTCATGAAAGCATGGGAATTCCAAGGAACTGGATAGATCATCCATTGTGGAGAGAAGTTCAATAGCCCACATTATATGGGCTATTATGCTAAGATAAACGCATGTTTTGTTGAATCCAATGACTAACTGTTTCAGAGTGCCACGCCAGTGTTGTGCCATTTAGTTTAACGGGTTGTGGAAACTTCCCGCTAGTCCACCAACGCCTTAAAGTCAAACGGTTACGACCAAGAAGCTCCTCTAAATCAGTAATAAACAAAATCTGTTTTGGCATTTTATTATCATAAACCTGCATATTGCCCCCTTAGCCCATCTCAGCGAGTAAAAACTTCTCGGCTGACCGCTCTCGTTTAATTTCCATATCGATAAACAGAACGAATAGTTTCAGCAAATTCAGCTCAACGTTTCTATTTTGAGGTAATCGGTTATGGTGATAAATCAATTGCAAATATGCAATTGGAGAGTTAGATAAGTTAGCAATTCGCTGCAACGAATAATTAGTTGCATCTAGCAAATACTGAATAATCCCCTTGTAAATACCTACTTTATAATCATGGGACATGAAACATACTCCTGTAAATCATGTGAATTAAAGTCCAATTCACGTCAAATTAACATTTAGCATCATTTGACGAAACTTATATTAAAACGATATTAACTTTATTATCAATATGTGTTTTGAAGAAATTTATATTAAGATACGATATGATATTGAATGATATCGTTTTATATGATAATTTTTTTATGACGTTCGAATACAAGGATAATTTTATGAATAAGGGACCCTATCAATCGTTTGCTAACCGCTTGATTAGCATTCTCAAAGATAGAGGATATACCGCCTCTCGCTCGCCAAATGGGATCTGTATTAAAACCCTGGCTGAGTTTACTGGTGCCTCTGAACAAATCTGCCGCCGTTATATACGAGGAGATGCTTTACCAGACTATGAAAAAGTGAAACAGCTAGCTTTTCATCTTCAAATAAATCCTGGCTGGTTAATTTTTGGTGAAGAAGGACATGCTATGCCAAAGAAGAATGAAATCGATGAAACACTACTTCATTACATCTTGAAGCAAAGCCATCATTTATACCCTGTTTCTCATGGAAGTAATGACGATTACGCCGATTTTGTGTTAGGATTGATCAAAGAAGTACGTGCAATTGACACATCGGAAAATAATTTACTAAAAATCATTGACTTGGCTATTGGTTCCATTTCTTCCTACGAAGAACAAAGAAAAAAGCACAGTCATGCCGTTTAAGAAGTTTGTAGATATGGATGTAACAGCTGTTGAAGTAAGGCTTCACCCTAAAGCAAAAGATTTTCTCTTTGAACATTATATCACCATGCGAAAAGTGTTCTCTGACGTACTCGGGCAAGTAGAAACAGACTATGCTTCCATTGCCCTCATCAATCAAGCAGGACAGATCTTTTTCATGTCCTCCAACCCAGCTATAGAGCAAAATTTAATTGAGAAAAGTCTCTGGCTATTTGACGGTTGCTATCAACCAGAGTTCATCAGCCAGGATCAACCGAAATTATGGAGCGAACTGGCTCATATAGGCTGTATAGAAGCAATTACAAAATACAAACAAACAAAACCTGGACTCATCACAGGTATCTCCATCCCTACTGAATATGATTCTTACAGAGCAATCTTTTCATTTGGATTAAAACGGATAAATCCCTATATCCAGAACAAAAGCTCCATTCATTGCGAAAAATTGTTAGCCATGGGCAAGTTCGCGTTAAGGCAAATTCAAGAGTATTTAACTTTTCCTGACAAAAAGCCCTGCATAACTACTAAGCCCATACTGACATTAATCATCAACAATCAGGTGCCCTATGAACACACTCCTAGATAAAAACGATCCTATTTTAAGACAAACCGCTGAGCCAATTGGTGAATCAGAATTTGGCAGCAGCTGGTTAAAAGAATTGATTAAGAACATGTTCGGCATTATGGCTGACAAGGGTGCTGTAGGCGTAGCTGCTCCCCAAATTGGCATCAGCAAACGCGTTATTGTATTTGGTACTGCTTACACCAAACGGAGAAAACCAGAATACCCCATCCCCGATACTGCATTAATTAATCCTGCATTAAAAATCCTATCCCAAGAAATTCAAACTGGTTATGAGGGTTGCCTTAATTGCGGTGAATTAATGGGAGAGGTTCCAAGAGCCATGGAAATTGAATATTCAGGCTTTGACATAGATGGAAATAGAATTACCAAAAAGGCTTCAGGTTTGGAAGCCCGTATCCTTCAGCATGAAATTGATCACCTGGATGGATTTTTATTTTTAGATCGAGTGGAAGATCAAGAGTCACTAACTACCTTATCGGCAATGCAAAGTAAAGGATAAACGCATGAAGCACCAAACCCGAATCATACTGGCAGGCACATTAGGCAATTTAATCGAATCATTTGATATGGCTATTTGTGGCCTACTCTCAGTCTACATTGCCAAATATTTGATTGGTGATGCTTCAAAAGGTTTATTTCTTGTATTTCTGACTTTCTTTGCTGGATACTTAGCCAGACCAATTGGGGCTATGATAATGGGTTTACTGTCTGATATTTATGGTAGAAAAATTATCCTGGCTGGCTCAATACTATCGATGGGTATATCAACTACTTTTATTGGTTTCATCCCTCCTCACAGTACTATTGGTATTTTTTCAGTTATTACTTTATTAGTACTGAGAATAATCCAAAGCTTTTCCTGTGGAGCAGAATATCTAAACTCTTCAGCTTATCTAGTAGAAAATGCCGAAGTATCAAAAAAAGGCTACTCTGGTAGCTGGGCTTCCTTTGGGGCTATGTCAGGTATGTTGATGGCTTCTCTGGTTGCATTGATAGTTACTTACTTTACCAATCATTATCCTGAACAGGATTGGTTAATCTGGCGTGTACCTTTTGTTCTTGCACTATTAGGTTCTTCGATTGGCTTATACATTCGTTTATGTATTCCTGAAAGTATGGAATATATTATGTACTATGCAGACAGACCAAAACCTAAATTTAAGAACCTGCTTTCAGAATCAATAAATTATATTAAAGACAATAAAATCCAATCTGTATATGTATTTATTTTAAGTTGTTTAGGGGTAACAACAACTTTTCAAATTTATATTTATGGTCCTATGCAAGCTCACTTATATGGGCATTTTCAAGATCATGAAATTATCTTATCAAACATACTCTCACTAATTGTTTTATTGGCAGTGTTTCCTTTAGTTGGAAAATTATCTGATAAAATCAATCGAGAAAAAATTGTTGTCTTTGCTAGTATAGGGTTTCTGATTCTTTCCCAACCATTTTTTTATGTTCTGTCTCATCATGATATTTTTAATCTCTTATTAGGACAAACTTTGATTGCAATTCCTGCTGGGGCTTATTATGCAACAGTTCCTGTGATATTATCGGAGATGTTTCCTATTAAATTACGCTGTACTGTTTTGTCAATTTTGTACTCCACAGCTGCTAGTTTATCAGCTGGTCTTGCACCACTGATTTCTTTATTATTAGTAAAAAATACTGGGTTCCCATCATCCCCATCATTATTAGTCTATGGATTAATTGGGGCTGTGTTTATAACCATAAAATTAAAACGGGGTCATCAAATAAATTTAAATTACAGATTAATTCTCTCTAAATCTAAATAAACAGTACAATATTCAACCTAAATTATGCAAGTACAAGAGCCATATGACTACAATAAATAAAGACTATCTATCTATCATCAAACAAAGTCTAAGGGGACTGCTAGATACAAAATGTGATCCTGATTGGCAATTTTTCTTTCAATCAAATGATGATTTCAAGCGACTCATGACCAATGGCAATATCAGAACCTTATTAAGTTCCAAGAGGCTGGAGAATATTGAGTTGGCCATTCAACATATTTGCGATCATCAGATTAAAGGAGATATATTTGAAGCAGGATGTTGGCGTGGTGGCGCCCTTCTGTATGCTAAAGCATGTTTAAACGTCTATGACAAGGAATGCCAGCGTACAATTTATGGCGCAGATTTGTTTCCCCAATCAAAATCCTATGTAAGTAACCGTTTTCAATTACTGACTTTAAAAATATTGATGCGCTGCCTGCCCATTTTTCCCCAAACCTTACAAAAGAAGCTGGTTAACACTATTCTTGAAGCATTCCCAAATGAAGAATACAGTGAAACAACAAAATCCAAAATTCGTTATTTCTGTAGTCAGCTAAGTTACATACCACAAAAAGACATAAATCCCACCAGTTATGACGATGTTATAGAGGCCTTCAAACGATACCATCTTTATGATCAAAGGGTAAAGCTAGTTCAAGGCTGGTTTGACCAGACATTTCCTGACCTGAAAAAACAAATTAAGGAATTATCATTGCTAAGAGTAGATGCAGACTTCTATCAATCTACCTTACATGCACTAACTGCATTTTATCCAAAATTGAGTGAAGGCGGTATTTGTATCATCGATGACTATGGTGGTTTTGATGACTGTAAACGTGCCGTAGATGAATATCGCTCACAACACAACATCACCTCTACTATGCATTCGGTGGATGGAATCTGTTACTATTGGTTCCAATCAGGCAACGGGAAAGAGTATGTTCTTAACCAACCCCGATAGCCGCTTTCCCGGCTCCACTTCAATAAAATCTATAAAGCCCAATGATAGACAGTATTGAATACTTTGATTCCAATAAACCGGATTAACTAATTGCGAACTCAATACTGTTGTCCAGGGATTTTGACAATCAACGTGGCAACGGGCAGTAGCATTAAGAATAATGGGGAGTTTTGCTGGTGCAAAAGTATAGGCGTCTAATACGGATTTAAACATTTGGCTCACGTCACTCATCAATGGGGAGTGAAAAGCACCAGAGACAGCAAGAGGTATCCATTTAGCCTCTTTGAAAAATTGTGAACAACCTGAAATTGCATCCTGAGTTCCCGCGACGATTGTTTGGTCTGGACTATTATAGTTAGCAACATACAGTGGCAATTGATTATTTTTAATTATATCTGCAACATCAGCAGCCTTTATTCCAATCACTGCAGCCATCGCGCCACCCTTCACGGATTGCATCAGCTCGCCTCTTTTTTTGACAATTTCCAAACCCGTTTCAAAGTCAAAGACTTGAGCTGCATACAATGCTGCGTACTCACCGAGACTATGTCCTAGAACCATCTCAGGCTGATAGTGCTCACGTAATATCAGCCAGGATAAGCAAGAAACACAATAAATCAATGGTTGCGTGACCTCTGTTTGATGAATATCATCACTGTCTACTCGCTTACGAATATCATATCCAAGTATGTCATTAGCAAGTTCCACTTTTTCTGGGAACTGTGCAAATAAGGACTTTCCCATCCCTTTGAATTGGGCACCTTGTCCAGGAAAAATAAATACACTCATAATCACCTAAACTTCAAAATACCAGATTTTTTCTGCATGCGAAATCCAATAAAATCTTGTTTGTTATCTATATTCAAATAAATATTACGCTGCTTCACTTGAGCAAATGTCAATCCAAGTTCACTATGATATTGATGACCTGGATACACTTTAATGGAGTCGTCAATGACCCGTTTTAAATGGGACAATGATTCATACATCATGCCAGGGCATCCACCACGAGTGTGACAAAAACCGCAACCTTCATTAAACAAAGTGTCCCCGGTAAATAGGTTATCTTCAATTTGATAACAAACACCACCCATGGTATGGCCAGGAGTATGGTGCACTAAAACCGTCATATGAGTACCTAAAGTAATGATTTGTTGCTGGGGTAAAATGCCTTGTAATCGATAGCAGTCAAAATCATAGTAATCAATTTCGCGCTGACTCATGTAAACTGGCACATCATATTCTTTTGCCAAAGTATTGGCTAAATGACTATGATCAAGGTGGTGATGGGTCAACAATATAGCAGACAATTGAACCCCCAACTCATCGAGTCGTTGTTTAAAGGATGTTTGTTCCCACGCTGGATCGATAAGTATTGCGCTATTACTATTTTGATCAACTATCAGCGGGCAATAGTTGATAAAACTAAAGCGTTTTGTTTTTAACAGCTCAACCTGCAAAGCTCTCTCCTATCCATTGTAGCCCTGTAAAATAGTGAATCTGATAAAGATATTTATCAAAATGAATACTTTGCCCTTTTTTGATAGCAATGGTCTTAGGCTCTACATTGGCCATTTCAGCCAATGAAGCAGACAATTCCAGTTCTGGATGCTGCTTGGCGTATAGAAAGGGGGGCAGACTTAACTCACCTGTCATAGGATGGCGACTAAAGGCATCATAATATGCATACAGTTGGATATACTTTTTCGATATCTTATGGATGAGAAAATTATCAAAACACCACTGGTTAAATTGCATCTCATCGTCAAAATAGTGTGATAAGAGTTCACTCTTTTTAAATAATGAACTCACTACAAAGGACTTGGGTTCTCTCAGTTGTTTGATGATCTCACTATTTTTATAAAGCAACAAAGTACCATCTTGTTCAGCTAAAAAATCAAAAGTAAGTTTCTGCCAATTAAAATAAGATAAGCAATCCATTCTACTTTTAACAGAATGACTGTCACATAGGACTATCTTTTGCTTAAAGTGAAGATCGTTCACAAACTCGGGATAGGAATAGTGATTCACTTGAGTCACATCAGCTATCACTGTTATGCACTCCAATGGCGATTTCCATATTTTGGCTGCGCATTTGCACATTCCATTTTCCACCAGTCACCATATTATAATGATTGCCTAGCTTGTTTTTCAGCAGGTCATGTGCCTTTTCGAGTTCGTGCCACGGCAGTGCTGGAAACAGATGGTGTTCGATATGGTAACCAAAATTCAAAAAAAGATAACGCTGTAATAAGGTGGGAAACCAGGTACTGCGCGTGGTATTTATATGATCCTTCAGTTGTGGTCTATGGCTGGTTGGTTCCAGGCCAAGGTGTTGTGGTGTGGAGAGAGTCTCCCACATCAGTGCATAAAGAACTAGCGCGGGCAACAAGGAATAGAAATGAATATTCGCTGGCATTAACCAATAAAGTAGTGCATAAGAGACAACTAATACACCCATGGAAAACAAGCAATGTTTCAGGATAAATAGGTTTAGTTTATTTTCCCGCTTTAAAGTCAGAGGATATCGCCAATAAACAACATAGAGAAAAAATACATTCAATGGGATAAATGTCCGCCAACCAAAATGAAATATCCAGGGAAGCTTTTTCTTTTTCTTAGCATCCTTTAGCAAGGCAAACACCGGATCTTTATCAATATGACCAGTCCATTTATGGTGTTCTTCATGTATGAATTTCCAGGTATAAAACGGCATAAAACAAAAAATACTGTAAAAATGACCAACCAGTGCGTTAATCGTTTTACTTTTCGATAAGGTATTATGCCCACACTCATGTACCCATAAAAAGGCATGCAGCATTACTATAGCTAGTGCGAGTTGAGACACTACATACAAGGTCACTGAAGTACTTTGAATCCAATGCAAAGCAAGAAACAACAGTATGCCATCGACTAATAAAAATCCAAAGGCACTACCCAACCCTCTTGTAAAATTCAGCTGTTGACGAATTTCCTTGTACTCTTGGTTACCCATCATAATGAACACTCCAAATCAAATTCCTTAAGAAATAACGCTATGGGTTCATCCTGTAATAAACGCGTAGGCTGTATATCCAGGCCATAGATTTGTTTTATGGTTTGGGTTAAATGAATAGCAGATATTGAATCCAGACCATAACTTTGCAGCGAACGATTCTTTTGTAAAGACTCTGGTGAAATGTTTAAAGCTCCAGCAAGGATGTCAGTCAAAGAAGATGAAAAATGCTTTGATTCCCTTATCGGTGATTTGGGAGTTTCAGTTAATTTTACTCTTTTAACTTGTACTTCGTTCAAGTGGGCTTTTTTCTGGGTTACGCATGCGATGATTACTACTTGTTCAACCCATTCAGGAGTGTCGCAAAATGAAACGCTAAATCCTGCTTTTTCCAAACAAGCTACCCATTGTTCTTTACCTAGCAGTGGACTGCCGTTAATTCTACCATCTTGCTTTTGTTTATGCCACTGTGGGAATAATCCAAAAGTGGCATCTAAAAATAGACTTGATGCAACGGCTTCATTAATGATCAGATGACCGCCAAGAGATAAGCTCTGATTAAGTCGAATAAGTGTCTGTGGCAAATCCTCACAAGTATGAAGAACATTGCTGGCGATGATTAGTTCATAAGCATTTTGTGCCTGATCTGTATTGATATCAAATTGTTGCAAATGCAGATTGGTTGCCTTAGAAAATCGTTGTTTTGCCTGTTCGAGAAAATCAAAATTAATATCGGTGAAGGTATAATCTAAATCCAGGTAACCTTCCACCAAAATTTCTGCTGTTGTCGCTCCTGTTCCGGCTCCAACTTCTAAAATTGGTAGTCTTTGATTATTATCACAAATCTCATGCACAGCCTTCGCAACCACTCGATTATAATATTGTGCCAAGGGATTAAATTGATAAACCCCTCTGACTAAATCCTCGCAACCATTTGGAAAAAGAACTTGTTGAGGACTTAGTTGTCCAGAAAGGACTTTTGGTAATAACGAAACACAACGCTCAAGCAGATTTAGGAAAGGTTCCAAATCAAGCGTATCTTTAAACTGTCGCCAGCGCCTGGTTAAGAGCTGATTATCATTTAATGCGGCCAAATCATGATTATGACTGTTTGCCACTTTCAGCAGATGCTCGACTAAATTCTGCAAATACTGGTGATATGACTGCAGCACATGATGATGATTAAGACATGGTTGTCTATCTTGCGTAAAAATAACACCACAGCTTATCAAAGTGGACCAGATTAAATCCGCCGCATAGATTTCAAGTTGTTGTAATTGTTGATGAAAATAAATCACTTGTAATAAAGACTGCTGCGACTCTTCAGTAATAGGCATAAATGCTTTCATTCCTGCATCTACTAAAAAGCAACTTACATTGGCTCTAACGGCTGTCATAACGGATAGCAATGCATCACATCCTTGTTGGCCGTTAATGGGGTGAATGCCAACTGAGCGCATCGTTTGATTCATCGCTTCATCTTTTTGCTGCCAAAATCCCCAATGGAGCAAGTTGACTTTGTCGGAGTTAAATTGCTGCACCAAGGCATCACTATAATAACAAGCCGCACTATAAGCTCCACGTTTTTCATTTTGACTATAGACTTGCGCCGATGAACTAATCAAAATCGATTGTACTTGTGGTAGCTTGGAAGCCTCTAAACAGTATTGTGTCCCCCAGACTTTAGCTCGTATTTGCTCCAGGTAGTCCTCATACTTTAAAGCTGCAATGTCGGTTTCAAGATATGTTGATCCCAAATGAATAAGGTAATCTATTCGATGATAACGCTCGACAATTTTCTCAATCGTTTCTAGAAAAACAACCCTATCGGTGCAATCAGCAGCATAATGTATTACTCCCTCTCCTAAATCAGTCGAGGTTCTGCTGATACATATACAATGGGCAGGTTGTTGGGCTAACAAGTGTGGTAGTAAATGCTGTCCAACTTGTCCGCTTCCCCCTAGTAAAACAACAATTTTATTTTCAAGGTTTACTTTCTGAGGCGAGAGATCAACCGCTACCAATTGGCGTATATATAATTGATAACCATCAAAATAATAGAGGTTTGCATCCTGACCATTTATCTTCATAGCATCTGCTAGCAAATCAAGATCAGCAATTGCTATACAGTGACATCGACAGTTATTTATTTCTTTACTGAATGACTGAACTAAACCATACATGGCTGCTGCCGGAGCATTATAAATAGTTTCAGATCTTATTTGCATAACCCCGCTGGCAATGACATGTAAATCAATCGCCATATCCTTTAAACTGGTTTGAATGGATTGCAACAAATGCAGCAATGGTTTTTGTAATTGATTGTCTTGAGACTCTAATAAATTATCGCTCATTCGACTTAAATTACCAAAATAATAGATTCTCTGTGGTTTTTCTTGCAATGCATGGACTAAACGTATTGGATAGTCTTCATCTATCAGAATGAGGCTGACTTGGCTTAATGGAAATTGATTTACTAACGCCGTCATTAATGCATGATGCGTCTCATATCCTATGATTAATATCGTTTCATGATCAGTGAACCTAAATGTCTGTAAGGTGCAAGTCTGCCATTCTTCCTTATAACATTCCAAAGGTTGATTGAATTCCGATTTAGAATAGGAGGCCATCTCATTGCCAATCCAATGGCGGTATTTCGCAAAAGGATATTCGGATAATATGAGCGGAAAGCATTCAATACCCTGATATAATGTAGACCATGGAATATCCTTGCCATTCATATAAGAAGAAGCAATCTTCCCTAAATAATTTCCAAGCTCGTTGGTTTCTACATTGAGAAAAGGCTGATAACTCACATTATCGGAGTCCGTTGTCGACAAACAGGTCTGAGTTTGCAGTTGCTGTAGGAGATCCTTATTTGGATCCAGGATCCAGCAGGCTCGATAGGGTAAATGATCACGTCCTAGAGACAACGTTTTACAAAGTGCTGTTCGATCAATGTCTGGATGTTTTATGACAAAAGTTAACCAGCGTTGATGTAACTCGTCCAATGCCTGTTGATTGTGTGCAGACAATACAAATAAGTAATATGGCAAAAAGTAAGTTGGCTGTTGTTGCTGAACATGGCTCAAAACACAATGGCCATTACTGCCACCAAATCCAAAACAATTCACCCCAATGTGCCGTAGTTCTTTGGATACCGTGTTGGATTCAATATAAAAAGGGGCTTGTAATTCAATATAAGGATTAATCTCAGTAAAATTAATTTGTTGCGGGATACATTGATGAGCAAACATTTGTAGGGCTTTGATAATGCCGGCGAGGCCAGAAACCGGTTCTGTATGACCAATATTGGCTTTAACTGATCCCAACCCAATCCTGTTTCCTTGCCCAAACACTGCAGTAATCGCTTGATATTCGACGGGATCCCCCAATTTTGTCGCTGTTGCATGCGCTTCCAAATAATCAATCTCGGAAGGAGAAACTGAGGACTTCACATAGGCTCGACGCATCACCTCTTGCTCTGCTTTACCATTTGGCGCAGTGATTGACTGAGCACGGCCTCCATGATTTACCGCGATGCCTGAAACGATTGCTTCAGTACGTAATGTTCTTTTCTCAGCAATAGACCTTTTGGTTAATAAAATGCCAGCAACCCCCTCCCCTTTGACATAACCATCGGCATCTTTATCAAAAGGCCGACACTGTCCTTTTTGCGAAATAATGTGAAGTTGTTCTGTTAACTCAACCGTTTTGAAATCACATAATAGGCTTACCCCCATAACCAGGGCATAGTCACATTCCTCATTTCTTAAAGCCTGAACTGCTCTGGCAATTGCCGACATACTACTAGAACAAGCCGTGTCGATGGTTTCACTGGGGCCATGGAAATCGTAGTAGTAAGACAGTCGATTGGCAGCAAACGTTTTCGCACAGCCAGTGATTTGATAAATATCCAAGCTTTGTTCTCTATCAGAGAGACGGGCATAATCATCAAACTGGATGGCAATAAACACCCCTACCGCTTCGCCTTTCAATGAAGAAGGCGCGATACCTGCATTCTCAAACAAATGCCAACTTAACTGTAAGAGTAATCGCTGTTGCGGATCTAGCCATTTGGCTTCTTGGGGTGAGATTGCAAAAAATGGATGATCAAAGAGGTCAATACCTTCCAAGAGCCCTATTCTTGTCTCAGGAACAGGGCCAAAGCGCTGTTGTAATGTAGATTGAGTGCACTCCTTCCCTGACACTAGATTCTGCCAGAATATAGTGGCGTTTTCGCTATCGGCAAATTGACAGGCATGTCCACATACAACGATGGGATCGTCATCACTTTTAGAAAAATCCTTAGAGGAAGTTATTTCTGCAACTGGTGAAACATTCAGTAAGTCTCTTAGATCATTTAGATTTTGAATTTCAAAAAATCGGCTGGGATTAAAGTTCTTATTGAAACATGTGGATATTTTTTCAGCAAAACTAGCAAGAGTCAGAGAATTAAAACCCAGTTCCTGAAAGGATTTTGTTGCATCAATTTTATCCGATGGAATCCCTAAAATAGCCTCAATCATTGCCAACAAAGGATCGGTCTGTGTTTGTTTATCTGATTGAAAATTTATTTCCTTTGGCAACTGTAAGCGGCCTTGCAGGTAACTTTTCAGGGTTTGTTCATTGCCAACAAAGGGTAAATATTCGCCCCCACTTAATGATAATATATGAGAACAAGCACCTTTAAATGAGTCCAGTGAAAACAAAGCCAATCCTTGATTTTGCTGGCTCCAGTTGAACCATTCTCGACTTGTTTTTGCTTCCAAAGCGGCGGTGAGTATTAATGGACAATAGACTATAACATGTTCACAATTGGAGTTAGAAAATTCTAACACCGACGCGTTATCTACGGCATAAGCAGGCTCATCGCCAAAGCCAACCCAGGCAGATAAAGAAGAAATGGTGATGATTTTTTTGGGTTGCGCCAACTCCACAAATCGCTTGTAATTCTCTTTTAATTTTATTCGTGCTGCAGTGTTATCCGCTTGCCCTGGCATTAAGCCAAGACAATTAATAATGACATCATAGCTCCCAGTTTGATAAGTCGATGATAAAAAGTCGTGCTCGACGTAGCGTACATGCGGATAAAGACTGGCAAGTTGTGATTGCTTTTGCGATGCGGGACTGCGGCCATAGACATCATATTGAGAAATACCTAATGCATTTAGGGTCAAGCAAAATTGCATTCCTAATTCACCCAATCCTCCCAAAACAGCAATTTTTTGTTGCGCTAAATGACTTGGCGTTCCACTTAGTGGTAAAGAATCAAACACTGGAGTCAAACGTTGCATGTGTTGATCATAATACACTAAGCGATAGTCAAAATTTTCAAATTCCAACTCCATCAATGTCTTCATGTAGTGTGAAGGCAAGGATAAGGCTTGGGGTAAATAAATACATTTTATCTGCGATTGCGTTAACCTGACATTAGATACAATTGAAGCATGAGCCATCATCCAGGTATGCTGTTCTTGGGTCAACAAGATAATTTGCAAAGAAGGATGGCGAGAGATCAGTTCAGTTAAGATTGATTCAATCTGATTATTTCGGCATTGCATTGCAGTAACCGACAATAAACAGGCTGATGGCTTTTCGGATGCTTCACTGAAATATTGTGGTAGTACAGAACTTACAGGCTGAAGAACGGTAAATGCTTGCTTAGGTTCGTGTAACGCTGATATTGGTTTAAGTGCTTTATGGAACCATTGTACGGACGAAAATTGATGCTCCTCTTCCAGCCAGTAGGATTGCAAATCATAGTTTGTTTTCTCGCGTTGAATTAAATTATGTTGGACATTTCCTACAATGCAATGAGTATTACTACCACCGGCCCCAAAACAACTGATCCCAGCATGGTTAAACGTAACATTTTCCTGATACCGCGAAGCCACACTCAAAACACCAAGAGATGGCATGAGCTTAGGATTCAATGGCTCTGCATGAATAGAGGGATAAATGACCCGATAATGAAATTGGGCGATCACCTTCATCAAACTGGCAAAGCCTGCAACAGGCTCTAAATGTCCCATATTACTTTTAACACTACCAACAGGAAGATTCCGCTGACGCCCGGAAAAGACTTGATGCAAACCTTCCATTTCAATGGGGTCACCTAAGGCAGTGCTGGTACCATGTGCCTCGACATAATCAATATCTTCTTCAGTTAGTTTGGCAAGAGTAAGCGCTTGGCGAATGGTACTGGCTTGGGCATTAGCACTAGGTACCGTAAAACCTTGACCATGCCCTCCATGAGTACTTGCAATGGATTTTATCACTGCATAAATAGAATCCCCATCAGACAATGCTTGCTTCGCTTTCTTCACCATTAAAACAACAACCCCCTCTCCAGGTACATACCCATTGGCATGCATAGAGAAAGGCTTGCTTTCACCAGTTGGGGATAAAAATTTATTTTCTACTAAAGCAGACAACTTAAAGGGATGAGAACAAATATTCACAGCACCAACAAGCATGGCATCAATAGGTTTAGTTTTGAGGGTTTGGCAAGCCAAATCCAACGCATTTAAAGCTGAGGAACACATCGAATCGATGGTAAAGCTTGGTCCGGTGAGATTACAAACATAGGATACCCGGTTCGCAATAGCGGCCAAAATGGATTGGGGTTTCGGTGATTGTAATTCTTTGTTAATAGCAATATTTTGGTAACTATTAAACATTGCGCTAGCAATGACCCCGATAGCTTGGCCTTGTTTATTGGTATATCCCGCATCTTCCAGACAATGCCAGGCATGACTTAAAAAAAGTCGTTCCTGTGGATCCATCAGCTTTGCTTCATTTGGAGAGATGTTAAAAAATAGTGGATCAAATTGGTCTATGCCCTCCAAATACCCTCCCCAAGAATAGGGTTGTTCAGACCATGGTCGTTCTACTTTCTTGATTGACGATTGTCCTGCAGCCAGATTGTGATGTAATTGGAAAAGTGTATTGGCGTCTGGAAGTTGAAAAGAGAGACCAATAATAGCCATATCATCGTCACTTAACTCAGAAAGCCTCGTTTCTTCTCTTTTTCCCTTCTCCCCAGACATGGGGAGAAGGTGCCCCTTGGGCGGGTGAGGGGATTCAAGATGAACATCTGAACGGATAGCAACTGGATTAGTCTTCACGCCTAACAACATCTCATTGGCAACAGTCACACAAGCATGATTCTGCTGGATGATTTGCGTCAATAACTCCATACCCTGCTTGGTTTCCAATGGTGAAGTGCTATATTGTTGACTAAAATAAGCCACCAAATCCGGAGCTAACTGCATTCCCCCATCCTGCCAGTAAGGCCAGCTGACGCTAAAAACACGTGGACCTTTAGCGGTACTTAATCGTCGTCGTTCTGCCTGCTGGGCAAGATGATTTAATAAACTATTTGCAGCAGCATAGAGAGTTTGTCCAGGCTGACCAATTTCCGCGGATAAAGAAGAAAAGGCGCAAATAAATTTGACTTGTTCATCAGTGATAGCTTTGAGCAAACGTTCAAAGGCCAGTGGTTTAACCGAAAATACCTTTTGGATATCTTCCTTTTTTGCCTTAATTAATAAACCGTCATTTTTATAAGCCGCTAGAAAAAAGATACCATCAAAGGATTTTCCTTGTAGATAATGTTGTAATGCTTGTTCATCACACACATCCACTTGTTGGTATGGAATGTTTTGTACCTGGCAAGATTGACAAGACGGGCGATGACCTATTACCCGGATTTTTGCCTGATAGGTATTTTGTAAATAAGTTCGCAGATGTTTACTCAAACCATCACCACCACCTACGATTAGATAACTTCCTCCTGTTTGTAAGCCAGGACTATTATCTGATGACTCTATAGCTTGCTGAGTTGGAATGTAACATTGTCCATTATGATATTGAAAGACACTTTCTTTGCTTAAAACGTGGCAAGCCGCAATAGATTGATCAACATCATCACACATCAACAATTTAAGTTTGAGTGCCTTAGACTCTTTGTTAAAACTTAAAATTAAAGCTTTTAATGCAGCAAATAAAGCTTGCTGTGCGCTAGAAATCTGGATAATTACAGAAAAGGGTTCATTTTTTATCGGGTTTAGCCATTGGGATAAATCAGCAATGACCTCCTCAATGGAGTCTGTGTTATTAAAGTAACTGGTATCCAGAATAGGCCCAGATATTTTTATATTTTGTTCCCTGTTCGTTCGTTTTAACAACGAAATAGGTTGGTTTATTGATTCCTCACTGGAAAAAAGTACCAGGCTCGGGTGATATAGTGCATACTGTTTTTCTTGTAGAAAGGTAGACGAAGACGTTGAATGATTCTGAGCTGAATGAGCCAGATAATCTAACAACTTGTCAACGGTGTTGTATTCAAACAATAATGTTGGGTATACAGAAATCGCCAGTATTTTCTCTAATTTCGCCGAACAGGCCATCAACTGACCAGAATCAAAACCTAAATCAAAGAAAGAAACTTTTCGGGATAATGCCAGAACAGGCTGCTCAATGAACTCTGATAGTACCGATAATACTTTTTGTTCAAGAGACTGATTGTTATTGGACACCATTATCTCTGATTGGTAAACATGGTTATCAAATAACTGTCGAATATGAAAACATTTATTAGACAGCCCACTAACTCGTAAATAAGGCTTTCCATTGGCATCACACAACAGTAAATCACAGCTTATCAACCCCGCTGGAGCTGGTTTTTTTTCAGCAATCACCCAAAGTTCCGCTTGATCAATACGCCGAAAGACCTCAACACGTTCTATGGCGAGGGGCAAATAGAGATGATCTTTTTCCAATTGGGATACTTGGCCAAAATGCAATGCTGCAATACCAAATGTTGCACCATCCAAGAGTGCTGGATGCAAATAGAAACGATTTAGATAGGAGGTGCCTTGTTGACCGAGGCGTATCTGCATCATTATCTTTGAACTATCCACTGAAGTATTGCCGGTCACCTGCATAAAGGGACCATGTTGGATACCCGCCTTAGATGCTGATAGATAAATCGTTTGCATTGATACCGATTGACTGTCTGAGTCTGGGTCAATAAAAACGGGATCAGCCCTTAACGGCGTTGGATGATAATGAGCGCTAAAATGGACAATTTTGTCCTGATCTTGCCAATGGTAGATACTAATGGTGGACTGCGACTCGTCATAATCAAGATAGACCTCGACATGACCATCGACCGGTACTATTAACGCATTGGGATAACGAATATGACGAAGCGAAAAAGTCTCTTGTCCTAAACAGCGGGCACACATATCCCAATAAGTCACGCCAGGGAGTACATAACAACCATCGATACGATGGTCACGGACCAGGGGATTATCGCTACTTATTCTATGTTTAAATTGTTTCATAAAGCCTCTACCGCAAAAAAAGTCTGCATTGCGTCATCGCTTTTATCAACTTCAGAGGTAACTATCTCCATACTAGTATTGTAAGCATCCGTTATAATGACGTGGGCATTTGTTCCACCAAATCCAAAGGCACTGATACCAAAATGATGAACTCCTGTTTCCAAGGCCTGGTTATGACTTAATGGTGACAGTGGAGAATCCTGAAAACGATACCGTTTGGCAAGCTGAAGGTCACCCGGTTGTGCTACCAAGTATTGGTGATAACTACATAAAACCGCTTTGATCATTCCAGCCATGCCTGCGGCACTTAAACAGTGGCCGATGTTGGCTTTGACACTACCAACATAGCAATTCTGTTGCCCATACTGATTAGCAAAAACATCATTTAATGACTGCAGTTCAATAGGATCGCCCAATTCAGTTCCAGTAGCATGCATTTCGACATAAGTTAAATCACTGGCCTGCAAACTTGCTTTTTGCAAAGCCTTGGCAATCACCTGACTCTGCATGACAGGATTGGGTGTAGTATATCCCATGGTAAACCCATCATTATTGATAGCGACGGCTTCAATGGTCGAGTATATTTTGTTTTTATCCGACAATGCCTGTGTAAGCGGTTTCAGTAAGAGAACCCCACCCCCTTCACCTAGAACAATACCATTTGCACGAGCATCAAATGGCTTACATTCAAAGTCTGGCGACAAGGCACCTGCTTCATTCATGTAAGCAAATGGCTTGGTATTTTCAATGAAATCACAGCCAAGCACAAAGGCCATATCAATATCACCGTCTTGCAGTGCAGAAACAGCATGTTGAATAGCAACCAAGGATGAGGAGCAAGCCGTATCCACTAACTCGGATGGTCCCTTCAAGTCATAAAAATGGTTAATATGTGCCGCCACAAAGTTTTGCCCTCTGCCTATCAGGCTAAATGCATCCATGGATGCATTGGCATTATTATCAGGAACACGGCTACCCACATAAACGCCAATATGTTTACCCTTGATATCCGTTTGACTTAATCCAGCATCCTTAAGAGCCTTTTCAGTTAAGCTCAAAGCTAATTTGACCAAAGGATGTAACTTAACCCATTGAACCTCGTTGAAATGGAAACGATGATCAGCACTAATATGATCATCAATAAATCCGCCACGGAAATGGGCAAAATTTGGATTATCTAAACGTGATTCTGGTATACGGTTTATCGCTCGTCCCCCGTTTGCCAGGAGTTGCCAGTAGGCTTGTAAATCAGGGCTACCAGGGAATTGGCAAGCCATACCAACAATTGCTATCTGCTCGCTCTTTTTTTCAGTTAACTGAATTGGAGCTTGTTTTGACACTAGAGTAGGTAAGGAAATATCCGACAATGCAGCATCCAATTTTTCCAAGGAGTTATGTTTCAATAAGATTTCCGGCGCTAAATCTTTTTGTAATAAAGCTTCTATTCTTTTTAGAATGCTCACCACAAGCACTGAATCAATCCCGTAACTCTCGAAAGGAAGCGATGGGTCAAGATCTTCTTCAGTCAAACCAACTACTTCAATAAAAATTTGTTTCAGTGCTGGCATGAGTGCCGAATGATTCACTAACAATGGTTCTGGTAGTGATTGATAAACTAGTTTTTCCTTACTTGGTAATACCAAAGCAGGAACATTTGGATTAGCCAAAACGGTTGTCAGAACTGAAAACCACTGTTCATTACTAAATATCCCAAGACCTAAACGCTGATAATGTTTGTTTTGGTTAATCTTTGCTGCACTTTTTTCCCATGCTGGCCAAATAACCGAGATGACTTCTCCATCCTGGTATTGTTCAGCCAGTGCATTTAATGCCCTATTTCCCAAGCTGTATTCTAATACCCCACTAGCTAAAGTTGGATAAACACTTGATACTGAAGAAAACAGCACGCACTTATCATAATCAAGTTTACTCAGGGTAGAGAGCAAGCGTTTACCCGCATGCAACTTAGTCATGAGCATATCCGAAAGAGATGAGATATCTAGACAGTCATTATCCGACAAGCCCTTTGGTGTTATTCCCGCACAATGTAAAACGTAGCCAATGGAATGCCCATTTTGCAGTACTACATCCAACCAGTGTTCAAACTGATCAGAATTGTCCAGTGGGCTTAGGTAATAATAGACGGTACAACCTTTTGATCTTAATCTGGTAATTAATTTTATGATATCAGCCGTTTTATCAGTACTATGATTCGCCAAATAATGAGACCACAAATGTTCCTGTGGTACGTTGGTGCGACCACAAAGTACCAGATATTTAGCCCCCTGAGTAACTAACCATTCTGCACATGCGGCTCCTAGACCACTGGTTCCACCAGTAACAATATGTAATTTTTCAGAAGCTATGGGTAGAGATTGGAAATCCCGATGCTCTAAGTCCTGAAGCATCCATACCATACGCTCCCCATTTTGATAACGTATGCGTTGATAATCTATTAACGCAGAGATTTCATTATTTAAGTGCCTGCGTGCCTGGTCTCCATGTAGATCCATTGAGACACTAACCGCTTTAAATCCATGCCGTAAATTACTTTGACATTGTAAATAATAAGCTATCATTTGGGCATCAATGCCCTCTTCAAAGACAGTTAACTGCACCAGTTTTTTAACTTTCTTAGTCACAATCAAATATTGCAGCAAGCTTAAATGATCCTGCAAAGAGCATAAATCGGTTAAGCAATCGACAACACACTCAACCTCATTTACCTTTAAATCATCGGTGTTTACAAACTCGCCTTGATAATTTTGCCAACTATTATTTCCTTTCCAGAGATAGATAGATTGAGGTGATATTCCCCATGACAAACAGTTTTTTTGAGTATTGCTATCTGTTAACACCAAAAGAGAAGGTTGTTTAGAAGTACTATGGAGTAAAGGTTCTGGTTCAAAGTTAAAACTGCTATACGCTAAATCTTGAACTAATTTCGTTTTACCCTTTGATAATTGGAATGATCTGGCGGCAAATTGATAGCCAGGCAAATCAGCAATCATCGGAACTTTTGTGCTAAAAATAGGGTTAAAATCACCATGTTTTCCCTCTAGAAACTCTCGAGATAAGCCAATCATTTCAGGGGTTGCTGCTGGATGTGAAGAGGCACTAAGCTGCCCATTTTCCAATGCCTGTATTAGTTGTTGGGTATTGGAAGCAAACACCGCTACTCTTTCTTTAAGATGCGTACGCCCTAGTGCAAGAGTATAAGCAAGCTGATAAAGGTTAAAGTGATTTTCATTACTTAACCACTGGGTGATAACCGCAATATTCCTCTGAAGTGCCTCTTTACTTTTGGCACTAAAAAGAAATAAATAGGGGCCTTGGGGAACCTCTACAATGGGTTGAGACGGATAGTTGGTGAGAATCACATGGGCATTACTTCCCCCTGCCCCAAAACTGGATATTCCAGCATAGGCATTTCCGGTTTCAGCCTCTTTCCATGATTGCAAACAATCGCTCACTTGCATGCCAACTGGCAATTTAATTTCCGGATTCAATGGCTGCGCATGTAATGAAGGAAATAGTTGTCTCCTCTGCATTTGCAAAACGACTTTTGCTATACCCGCCAAACCAGCGGCTGCTTCGAGATGGCCATAATTTGACTTCAATGAACCGATGAACACAGAGGTGTTGGTATCGAATAGTTGGCCAAGACCATTAATTTCAACAGGGTCACCTAATCGAGTACCCGTCCCATGACATTCCACATAGCTTATTTGATGTGCCTGGATTGAAGCATCCTTAAGAGCATCCTCAATCACTTTTGCTTGCATAGAGGCATGAGGGACTGTGTAACCTGAGGTTCGACCATTATGGTTAATAGCCGATCCTTTAATGACGGCAAATATAGTATTACTGTCCCGCTTGGCCGCAGATAATGGTTTCAATAAAATACTGACAACTCCTTCACTAGGAACATAGCCATCAGCCTTGTCACCAAATGCAGCACAATACCCCGCTTGTGACAGCATATTCCGATGCAACAATTCCTGATATTTATAGTCATGCGTAATAAGGTTTACCCCACCAACTAAAGCCAAATCTACTTGCCCTTGCCGTAGAGATTGGCAGGCCAAATAAACAGCAGTCAGTGATGAAGAACACATGGTGTCCAGACATAAACTCGGTCCTGTCAAATTAAAAACACTGGATATACGATTCGCAATACTGGCATTGGTTGAGTTGGCAAGAACTGGCTTAGATTGTTCCAGACTTAGCTCAAGGCCATTTAACTGATAATCATTATTCATTGCACCGATGTAAACGGATACCGCTTTGGGCTTACCATCAACAGCAATACCTGCACTCTCAAAACAATGCCAGGCATTTTGCAGCATCAGGCGTTCTTGAGGGCTCATAATAAATGCGTCGTTAGGAGCAATATTAAAAAATAAGGCATCAAACTGATTCGCATCCTTTAGTCTTGCAGCGTAGGGATATACCCAATTGTCATCATAAGTTACACAATCTTTACCGGAACTTAGAGTGTCAGCCATCATCCGAAGGTTGCTAGCTTCGGGTAAGTGAACTGCCATACCTATGATGGCGATGTCTTCGTGCATTTCCTTATGATCAGGGAAGGTTTCTCCGGTTTTTTCAATAGGGATGTCTTTGGGAACACCAATACCGGAGAGATAAACCGCTAAATCTTGAAAATTGGTATAGTCTATTAACAGGGTCTTTGCCAGATTACCGAAGTGGACTTCTAAATCCATGATAAGGTCCAGCCCCATCAATGAGTCAATGCCCAACTCACCAAAAGTCTCAATTGAACTTAATCGCTCAATAGTCGTTTCCAGGCGATGAGCGAATACCGAGTAAATGAGTGCCAAGGTATCATTTTCAAACTCTTGCTTAGGGGTTGATTGCACTTCCTTAGCCATTGAAGACTCAATAATCGTAGCATGCAAACCTTCAATGACTATGCAAAGTTGCTGGTAGTCATTCCATACCGCAATATCAAAAAGCAGCTCTCCACGTTGATGACTAACTACAAAAAACTTCCCAGTTGTAATTGGCTGATAAAAAGAAATGGCATCCGCATGACTTGGTACCGATAAGTCATCACTGCGCATCAATGTAAAACAGGCTATGGTTTGTAAAGCACAATCTAATACATAGGGGTTGATATCCCAGGATTCAACATGTTCAATGGTATAAATTTCTGCCACTGCGAATTGCTCATTACAACTTAAATGCACCATATTTTGCAAAGAACGCTCATAGCAAATGCCGCATTCTTTGAAACGTTGATATAACTTAGCGGTTGATATTTCTTTTTCAAGAGGATGACATGGGAAATGACTTAATTCAGGAAATCCCTCTGATATCTGTTCAATCCTGGCGCGGAAAAAAATGTCCTGATTATCAGATTCCAGGAATATCATTCCCTCTGAGATACGGATGTGGACTGTTTGTTGAGCATCCGTCGTTTTAATCAGCGGCTTAGACCATTTAATCTGGCTTAGATAGCACGGTACTGAAGAGACTGCTTGCTGGGCTACCGCTAAACTGGCTACTGCCGGAAGAATAGCTTGTCCATTCACTTGATGTCCTGCAAAATAACCGGAGTTATTATCCAGGTTAATCGTATGGGACTGTTTCCAGTAGCAATAATGTTTTTGTTGTGAGTTTGGCTGCTTCGCCAATAGTTGCGGTTCGTTATGGATTTTTTTAATCACCACATGCGCATTGGTGCCAGAAAAACCAAAGGAGCTGATGCCGGCATAAGGTTTATTCTCAGGCCAATACATTAGTTCATCTACTGGCTTAAATGGTATCTGATGAAAGTCAATATGAGTATTGGACGGTTTACAATTCAAGGTAGGTGGAATTTTATGAGTATACGCCGCCAGAACCATTTTAATAAAACCTGCCATACCTGCTGCATGAATAGCATGCCCGATATTTGATTTCACACTGCCAATGGCTATCGCGCCTACTGGCAAGTTTGCATCGCGGAATGACTCCGTTAAGGCATACACCTCTATGGGATCACCTAAGTGTGTTCCAGTACCATGTGCCTCAATGGCTGCGACTTTGGATAAATCGATGTGCTCTGATCTATAAAGCTGTTTAATTAATTGTGTTTGTGCATCACCATTGGGTGCAGTAATTCCATTTGACAATCCATCTTGATTCAGGGCACTGGCCGAAATACAAGCATAAATCCTATCTCCATCCGCTTGAGCTTGCGAATAGGATTTTAACAAGACACAAGCCACCCCTTCTCCAGGAACAAAACCATTCGCTTGATCAGAAAAAGCATTGCAAGCATGGTCTGGAGATAACATGGAAGCATTGTCGGCACCCTCGATAAAACTCTCATCCAGCATCAAAAAGACCCCACCAGCAATTGCCAGCGAACACGATCCATTCCGAATACTTTCTGCAGCATGATGCAAAGCAACCAGTGAGGATGAACAAGCGGTATCAAATACAATGGCAGGGCCATGCAAATCATAGTGATAAGCTACTCGACCAGCAATCACCGACGGCGCATTGCCCCAAAAACTTTGTGGGGGTATTTTATCTTTTGCATGTTGGCGATAGCTACTTTGGCATGCCCCGACATACACACCGCACTGTTCCTTACATAATCGATCGCGATCATAATTGGCATCTAGTAAACAATCATCAACTACCGTCAAAAATAATCGCTGTTGGGGATCCATAGCATTGGCTTCGGTTTCAGAGAGATGGAAATAAGCGGGATCAAACTCAAATATATCGCTTAACCAACCAGCCCACCGCTCCTTTTTAAAAGACAAGTTCCCTCTATGGTTTCTAGCCTCTATCGCATTAACACCTTCACACAAGTTTTGCCAAAACTGCATCACATTTTCAGCTTTAGGAAACATTCCCGCCATACCAATGATGGCGATATCTTGAGGATGACTTTTTGCTTTTTCTTGATTAGTATTAAATCCTGTTAAATGCGCCAAACATCTCCCTTGTTCATCCCATAGACTGGCACCAGTAGTATCCGCACAAAGCATATGAGCACTATCAAGATTCAATACGTTCAAACCAATGCGTTCAATGTATTGAGGTAAAGTGGGTTGGCTATTGTTGCCTATGTGAACATCCTGACAATGCATGGGACCATGTAGTAACCCTGCTATTTTGGCAGTCATATTGGAAGCTGGAGATAAGGTGGCAGTCAATTTACCCTTATCCAGCTGATAGCTATCTGATAAATAATAAATTCTACCTAAATGATGTTTGTCCGAATCCGTAAAATTCCCCTGCTGCATTGGAAGAGTAGGGTCAGGAGAGAATGGCAATGCTTTCAGTTCCTCTTGCGAGAAATGCAATACACAACTCAGTAATAATTCCTGGCTACTATCGGCATGAATTAAATGAATAGAGCACCGACCTTGCTCATCACAATCCAGTTGTAAACGAACTTCATAATCCTCCCTATCCGCAATCAAAGGACGATGGATACTTAGTTGCTCAAGATGAAGATAGGCCGCTGGATAAGTAGGAAAGGCTTTCAATATCATCATTAAATAGTTATCTAAGGGGAGTATCATACGCCCACTCACCCGATGCTCTCGCCAGAAGATATTCTTTTGTGGAGAAAGTTGATATTGGCGTTTTATCTTATTCATAAACCGACTCTCCAAGGAAGACATCCTCAACCAACTCTAATTCGGATGGCTTATCCTCTTTAATCTTTCCAGAAATCAATTGATGTAAAGCTTGTAAGGTTGGATACGAAAAGATGGTAGACGCTTTTAAAGAAAGGCCATATTGGGCATTCAGTTTTGCGATAAAGCTAACCCCGGTAATCGAGTCTAAACCCAGTTCTGCCAAAGGCCTCGATTCATCAATCGGTTGTGTGGGCAGCATTTGCAAACTGGTACGTAATAACTCTTTTAATGTTTCCATAAAGGCATTGTGGCTTACCTTAGATGAATTAGCTGTTGATGAACGCGCAGCTTGCTTTACTTTTTGAGCAAGCAATACCACCTGATTGCCATGATGATCATACAAGGGATTCGCACTTTCAAATCCCGCCAGTTTGAGGTTACGAAGCCAACTATTTTTCTCCAATAAGGGGCAGTGAGAAAATGATGCATGGGTTTTTCTCTCACGCCATAGTTCAAACATCCCAAAGATGAAGTTTAACGCCAACTGCTGCTTTGTTCCTTCATTAATTATCAACCTGCCGCCGGGTGTTAAAATGCGGTTTATATGATGCAAGCTATCGTTTAAATTATTAGCCAAGTGCAGAACATTCGAAGCTATCACCACATCATAACTATGCGAAGACAAGGCACTCAACTCATTGATGTTTATAAACTGAGTTTGTAATGGGAACGGCAGCCGAGAAGCTAAGGCCTCCCCCTTTGCCAGAAAGTATGGTGACACATCGGAATAACAGTACTGAATGGACAGATCCGCTAAATAGTTGCTAATAGCCTCAGTAGTTGCCCCTAAGCCAGCCCCTAGTTCCAATATTCGTATTGGTCGCTCAATATCCATTAAATTTTCTTGCAGATAAGAACCAATGGCCTCATTACATGCAGTGGATTCCGGTAAGTTGCTGTAAACCTTTTCCAATAAAAGACTGCCTTCCGGACTAAATAGTATCTCATTGGCACTCATACTTCCTTCCATCAATCCAGGGTAATGCTGAAAGCAATAATGACAAAGTTCATATAAAGCCTGATAGGCAGGATCCTCTTGACTATTTTGTTGGTATTGCAGATTTAAATCATGTTTAACGAGTACCTCAGAAGACAACTGCTCCTTTAAATAATCAAAGAGTTTCAGATTGTTATAAGGTTGTTGTTTAAACGAGTGTATATAGCTACTCACTAATGCATTCGCCCTATCATAACCGGTCAATGGTGCAGGAAAGCTTTGGCTTTGAGCAGGTTCACATCGAGGTTGAATAATCATTTGTGTTGCCTTGCCCTCTAATGCCAGCTCCATCCATTTTAACCCCATATCGGTCGGGATAGGTTCATAGCCCAGTGCTCTCGCCTGATTCAGATGATAGGGGTTGCTCACCGCCCCCACGTCCTGCCAAATACTCCAATTTAACAAGCGAAGGTCATACTCTGGAGCCTGAAAATTCAAGTGGGCATAGGCATCAAAAAACTTACTGGCTGCAGCATAATTCGCTTGTCCAGCAAGACAAGCGAAACTCTGCACTGATGAAAACAACACGACCTTTCGACATTGCAATTTTTCACAACATTGTTTAACTGCTGAGATAGAGGCTTGTTTTGTAACAAATACCCGTTTAAAAGATGATAAAGACATATTAGCAACCGATGCATCCTCTAGTTGCATAACACAGTTGAAGATAGCATCTAAACGATTATATTTTTCTTCGATGTAACGTATCGCCAAAGTTACTTCATTGGGACTCGTCACATCCACAGGCAAATAATCGATGGCATCAGGATATTTTTTTAAGAGTGGATGATCATTCTCTGCAAATGACTTTCTACCAATGACTATTAATTTCGCGGCATATCGCTGTACTAAATAATCACACAAGCAGCTACCAATCCCGCCAAAGCCTCCCATTACCATTATCGTGGAAGCTGGCTGTATAAAAGGTCCATTGGACTGATATGTACTTTTCGCTAAGACATATTGATAACATTGGCCATCCTGAACATATAGGGTTTGATAGGAACGATGGAAATTAACTATTAAGGATGGAATGTCACTATTGTCGTGACAATAAATTTGGCATTTCCAAGTTGGATGTTCTTTACTTAAGGATTCAAATAAACCGACTACGGCAGATCCCATGGGTGTTATATTACCTATCTCTTTACAAGCAATAAAAACCTGGATAGTCAAAGGCTTGGTTTGAAAATTGATTGCCAGCTTCTGTGCCAACAAAAATATTTCATCAATTGCTTCACAAGCAACTTCATTCAATATGAGAATGACACGGTCTAGAGTACTATTCATAAAGGATGGATTAAGTTCTTCACCCAACCTAACTACCGACATGGTATTAGCTATGTCTAATTCTCTCATTGGCATAACAGAATCAGCCTGTATGACTAATAGCTGTTCTCCCTCAATTCGATGATAAACGATTGACGTATCGCAAGATTGTCGTTGTTGTTGATAAAAGACTTCGATTTGTTGCTCTGCAAACCAATAGCAAGTCTTAGCAAATGGATAAAATGGTCGCTTGACAGCTCCGCTAGTATTTAAGCTAGTCTGAGGAGCTTGCAAGATTGCATGCACGTTCACTCCACCAAAACCAAAGGAGTTAATACCCGCAGTCAATGGAGCATCAGGATGATGACGCCATTCCTGATTTTCAGTGTTTATTTTAAGACATGAATTGTCTAATGAAATTTGTGGGTTTAACTTGTTAAAGCCCGCCTGACCTGGAATCAATTGCTTCTGCATCATAAGTAAAACTTTGATTACCGAAGCTAATCCAGACGCGGGTTCTAAATGACCAATATTAGCCTTTAATGATCCAAAATGAATAACCTGCTCTGCCCCTTTAAAGAAGGATTGCATCCCATTGATTTCGATGGGATCACCAATTGGTGTACCTGTACCATGGGTTTCAATATAGGATATTTGACTTTTATCAATATTCGCGTAGACCCTCTCATAGAGCTGCCTATGTGCTTTTGAACTGGGAGAGGTCAAGGTATTGGCTTTTCCTCCATGGTTCACTGCACTCTGCAACATCAAGGCGTGAATGGTATTATTCTCAGCTAATGCAGTGGCTGCTGCTTGCAGAATAACAACAACCACTCCCTCACCACGTACATAACCATCCGCTTGCTCATCAAAAGGAGTGCACCGCTTTTTCTCAGATAACATGCCTGAATCAGTAAATGATTCAAAAAAAGTATCGGCAAGGAGTAAGTTCACTCCACAAACAATGGCCGTCTCACATTCCCCGTTTAATATAGAGTGCGATGCTTTATGAAGCGCATATAATCCGCTGGAACAAGCCGTATCAATGGATTCGCTTGGCCCGTGCAGATCAAAAAAATAGGAAATTCGATTGGCAAACAAACAATGTACTGACCCCAATGGAATATAAGGATTATCACAGTGATGCTTTACTAACTGGCTGTAATAATCAAATGTCGAAGCACCGACAAACACGCCTGTATTGCTTCCTTTTAGTGTGGAGGGTTCAATCCCACTATGTTCAAGCGCATGCCATACGGTTTGTAATAGCAAACGTTGCTGGGGATCCATCACCTTTGCCTCTATTGGAGAAAGGTTAAAAAATGCTGCATCAAAACATTCTACACTATCAATAAAAGCTGCATCATGTGTTTTCATCCATGCTTTTCTAAACGCAGGTGTCTTTGTTACTATCTGTTTCTTATCGATCAGAATTTGCCAAAAATCGTTTAAATCCTCACAACCTGGCAACAAGGCATGGTAACCAACAATGGCTATCTGCGACCGGGATTGAGGTTCATTTTGTGAAATGGGTAATTTTTCTAATGGATGAATTTGAAAAGTATCCAAAAACTCACCAACCGTCTGGTAATCATAGAATGAAGCCGCAGTAAGTGATTCATTGACTACCCCATTCAAACGCACAGCCAGTTCCGATAAGGTAATGGAGTTGTAGCCTAAATCACCAAAACTTTTACTGCGGTCAATAGGAAGGGTTTGCTCAATAATCTCAGCTATTATTTGTTCAATCATATTACTATCAGCTATCCTGGAATTGAAAGGAGACACCGTGTCAGCTGGCAGCGCCAAATCGGTGCTTGATGGAGTTTCTGGTTTGTTTACTAATGATGCTATTAAACGATCCTTGCTTCCTTTAACACCAACAACTTGAGAGGCGTCACAAGAAAGGGTCTGTGATAATAGGTTTATTCCTTCTTGTGCACTCAATCCTTCCATACCCCATTCCTGCATCATACGGACTTGTATGTTCTTCGGAATACTCATACCTGCCGTTGTCCAGAACGGACTATTCAAGGCAATGGTTTTACCATAACGTTTTCCTGAAAGACGTGCATATTCCCGTTGATGAGCGAAGGAATCAAGGTAAGCATTTGCTGCTGCATAATGAGCTTGTCCCGGGTTAGACAGAATAGAAGCATAAGAAGACAATAAGAGAAAGAAATCCAGCTTTTCCGAGGACAATAAATTATCAAGGTGAATCAGTCCCTCGATTTTTACTCGCATCACTGCATCAATATCTGAAGCATCTAAATTGCAAAGCAGCTTGTCCTGCTGCCATCCTGCAGCATGAATGATCCCATGAATAGCACCATATTGTTGTTTAAACCAACTAATCGCCTTCGCCAGCTGTTCTTGATCACAGACATCCACTTGTTGATAATCGATAGCATGGGCAGCAAGCCATGAGGATTGATCCTTAGCCTCCCTACGTCCCAGTAGTAATATTTTTGCCTGGTAGTGTTCTGCAAGATAGGCAGCAATGTGCTTCGCTATTCCCCCTACTCCGCCAGTTATGATGTAATGTCCCTCGGTTTTAAAGAGGCAGGATGATTTATCTGGCTTTATGGTCTGATAGTGACGAGACAATAACTGGTCTGATGAATTAACCATGACCATGCCCGATAAATGAGGAGAATATGGTAAGTTCCCAATATCATTCCCATTATCAAGATCCAGTACATAAAGCAAATAATTAAACCAGCTATATTCAGCAGTTAAGGTCTGTAAAAATCCATTCCAGGCATGAGCGAAGGCTTGATTACTCTTATTTATCATAAAGACAGCAATGTATTTATGACGCCTATAGATATCAATATCGCGTTTCATCTGTAGCATGCAATGCTTCAGCTGCTTATAATCCAGGATCTCCATTTGGGAATAAGGAACGCTGCTTTGGGAGAGCGTACTCGCATTGGGAATGACTAACCCTTGCCATGTTGGTTGTAAATAACTTAATTGACTTCTTGAAACAACCTGTTGAAGATGAATAGGTACCATGCGAAAAGCATGAATTGCCGTGATGACTCTCTGATTTTCATCAAACAAAGTGATATGGTATTGCACTTGGTTAACACTGTTTTCAATGGTTTCACAAAATACTTGAAACGATTTAGGCCACGGTCGATACAACCTGAGTTGCTGAATAGACTGAGGGATATACACTTGATTGGCGGGCAGTTCTCTTTGCAGTACTGAAACACACTGTAAAACCGAGTCAAACAATCTTGGGTCAAGGGTATAATTTTCATCCACTTCATCACTATTAAGCTGGATGCTTGCTAGACAACATTGCTTGTTTTGATCGAGCAATAGGCTTTTAATACCTTGGAATGCCGGCCCATGAAACCATCCCTTTTCACGAAAGGTTTGATAAATTGACGCAACCGGGTAAGCGTGAACACAGTCCTTCATTTTATCATTGAGAGTTAATTCCATTAGCTCTATTCGCTGAGCAATAAGCCTGGAATGAGGTTTTATATTATCTAAACTGATTTTAAGCTGATTACCTCTGGTTTCATGATTCAGCTTGATTTCAACTGTATCCTCTTCCTGTTCGCAGAAAATAGGCGATAACCACTGTATATCATCCAACTGCAAAACCTGGCTGTTCAATTTACTAAAGGCAAACTGTGCCATATGGTAGACATGAGCTACCCCAGGAAGTATGGGGATTCCAAATAATTGGTGCTGACTAAAATAATACTCTTGCCTATTAAGGAAAATTGATTGCGTCTTTGGCTCAGTATACCAATAACGGGTTTTGGCGAAGGGATAAAGAGTAGTTACCCCTTTTGGTTGATTGACGTAATCGCTAAGGATTACATGGCCATTACTTCCACCAGCACCAAAAGAACTCAAACCACATAAACGAGAGCCAGGTGCAACTGACCACTGTTCTTTGCTCTGTAAGACGCGTAATTTATTTTGATCAAAGTTACAATAAGGATTCAACGGTAAAGAATGCGCATTGCCATAAAGGCAATTATTTCGATATTGCAAAATAACTTTAACAAGCCCCGCAAATCCAGCGCATGCCTCACTATGTCCCATATTACTTTTGACAGATGAAATACTAAGTGGATGAGTAAACACTGAGGACAAGGCTTTCGTTTCAATCGGATCGCCTAATTTTGTTGCGGTGCCATGGGTTTCAACAAAACACACTTGTTCATGCTTGATATTGCCTTTCGTTAAAGCCTTTTGAATAACCTCTTCTTGCAAATGAACATTGGGTACTGTATATCCATGCGTTTTACCACCAGAATTAAGCGCCGTCGCTTTAATCACCGCATGAATATAATCACCCTCTTCTATCGCCTGTGACAGCCTTTTTAGACAAAGCACCACTATCCCTTCAGCATAAACAAAACCATCTCCATTCTCAGCAAAACTATTGTTTTGATCAGTGGGTGAAAGCATTCTAAGATCACTTAACTCCACCATTTGACGAGGATGTACAATGAGATTAGCGGCACCCGCCAAAGCAATATCCGTTTCACCAGATAATAATGATTGGCAAGCCAGGTGTAGCGCCGTTAAAGAAGATGAACATGCAGTGTCTACTGTCAGGCTGGGTCCATGTAAATTTAATGCATAAGAAATTCTATTTGCAGCAGACCAATAACTACAGGCTGAATTGGCATGAGATTGATTTTGCCACTCGTAACACCAGCTATAATAGTTGCCGCTTAAGCCAACAAAAACACCAATTTGATTCTTATCATGGATAGGTAAGCATCCTCCCTCCTCTAAAGCATGATAGGCATTTTGTAATAACAATCGCTCTTGGGGATCAATTAACCGAGCCTCACGTGGAGAAATAGTAAAGAAAGCAGCATCAAAACAATCAATGTCTTCCAGAAAGCTTCCCTTGCTTGCATAGATATGCCCTGGCATAGGCTCTTTATGGAAATAGTCTTTTTGCGCCCAACGGCTAACAGGCACTTCGGAAAAAGCAGTTCCTCCTGCTTCCAGCATGGCTTCAAAAGTCTCATAACCACTATGAGGTAACTTATAGCTTAAGCCAATAATCGCGATATCCTGTTCAGCAACTGGCGCCACAGCCTTTTCACCAGTTCTTTCCTCTTGTTGATGCTGTGACACCCCCAAATAACTGGCAAGCGTGGCTACACTGTGATCAGCAAATAAATCGGCAATACTCAGACTATTAAAATGAGGACGTAACTTTTGGTATAAATCGCTTAAACTTAAAGAATCAAACCCCAGTTCAGACAGATTTGCTGATGCAGAAATCCCATTTGAATCAATATGCAGGGTGGCAGCAATCCTGCTCTTTAAATCCTCCATAGTGAATCCATTAGGTAATGAGCAAGAAGGATTGAGTTCTTTCGTGCTGTTTTCCTGAAGCATGGTAGCCACAAAAACTTGTTGCTGGGGATTAAGACTATGAAGAGGGCTAGCTATCGTTTTTATTTGGGTAAGTCCAACCTCTTTAAGGAGTTCCAACCAGGAAAATGAGCATAATAAAGGCGAACCTTGGATACGATATTGACTATCTTGCGTTTTCCACCACCCTTCAAAAAGACCAAAAATGGCAGTGGTATAAGGCGTCTTTTCAATTAATTCATTAACTAACAAAGTCCCTTGATCGTTTAGGCAGCGTTTTAATTTTTGTAAGGTTTCGACGATAGATGGCGTGGCATGAATAACATTAGTAGCGATAATTACATCGAATTGATTTTCAAAGGGATGCCCACTTTTTATATCATCAATATTTAGCGCACAAAAGTTCATATTTGCGTATGGAGAAGATAATCTGCTTCGTGCTTTATTAACCAGTGCCTGTGAAATATCGGTAAAAGTATATTCAACCTGATCCTGCGGCTTTAGCTGAGACAATAGCTCTACAGTAGTCGCCCCACTTCCTGCCCCAACCTCTAAAATACGCAACGTTCTATTCTGATCAATAAGGATTCTTAACTCTCTTGCCAAAGCAACATTGGCAAAATCTGCACTGCTATGTCCTTTATAAAACGATTCTACCAACTCGGTCTGGCCAGATGGAAAAATAACTTGATGGGCAGGAATACTTTGATTCATTATCTGCCTATATTGGTTGATTACCGTATCAAATAAACTGAGTCTTCCGCGATAATCACTTGCCAATAGCAGTTGCCTCAACCTAAGTATTTCCTTTTGGTAATTCTCAACATCATGTAATGACAATTCTCTTTCTTGCCATAGTTTCTTTAACTCAGCGTACAATAATTGGAAATGGCCGTGAAAGGATTCCGTAGCATGGCATAATTGGCAAAACACACTTAAGATGACGTAATCTGCGAGATAATTATCGAGATTATCACTAAGCTTACTCACCAATAGGTCATCATAGTCAATTTTTGTGATAATGGCTTCAGGGACATTATGCGCTATCTGACATGCAAGTTGACTCATCAGGTCATCAAAGCGAATCGGTCGCATCTGGTATTGGCTTAAGTATTGGCTGTAATCATTTCTAGCGGCCAAACCAATTCCATCAATAACTCCCAAATAACTAAGCGTTTTTCTGAGATGGGGGCTTTGACGTAATAAAGTCGACTTGATTAATGACTCGTAACAATAGATGCTCCCTCCCAGGTTAGGAAGGTACGCTTGAATCGAAGCAAAAACATGTATCGCTTTAACAGAACTTGTTAATTGATCAGAGGCAAGCCAGGCATTAGCATCCCAACGTTCTTTCAGTACACCTTGTAACTCTTCAGCAGTCATTTGCACAAACAATTGGTCATTAGTGGCAATCGCAAGATGAAATAAAGCATCAATCGGTTGTTTTTCAGATAAAGAGTGCAATTGGTGGAGCCATTGATGAGTATTACTGATATCACATTGAACATAATTTATTTGTGGCGACTCAATGCGCTCTTTTACCGTAGTTGATAATTCCGACCATGCTTTTCTGCCAACCAAGGTAACCGTTGCCTCGTAATTCTCACAAAGAAAATGACATAACTCCAGACCTAAGCCGCCAGTGCCACCGGTAATGACATAGTGGCCTTTTGTCTCGAAGGCTTCTGACTTGGTATTTGGCTTAAGTTCTACTAAAGAATGATGATATTGATGCCCATAAGTATCAAAACAGCAGATTGCTGAATCACCAAACTCTAAAGAAATTGCCTTACCCAGTAACTCGGCATGTTGTAAAAAGAGTTTATCGGAATGAGAGATGGATAAAACTGGTTTGTTATTTTCATTTATCAGCTGGTGTAAATTTGATAACAACTGTTGATAATGAGTTAATCCTATCTTCTCCTCGAATTGAATTTGCTTAATGTTCTTGGCTAAGGAATTGGTTTTATAATGATGACAGACGGTATAGAGCGATGCCTCGGATTGTTTCATAGGAATAATTCCCTTACGATAGAAAGGAATGTCTTGATAATCTTTATCCCAACGTGCATCAATACCGCGCAGCCAGCAAAATTGCAACAAACGGGTATGGTCAATTGTTGAGGAACTGTTCTGATTAGTCGACACTAATTGGATGATACAGGATTCATTAAGGTGGATAAGACAATGACCATTCTCATCATTACTATCCTGATTATTCATATGCTGAACTTTTAGTTCAGCCAGTCTGGACAACTGGTTATAGTCTATGGATTTAATCCGACTTACCAATCGACTTGATAAAAATGCCTGGATCCCTTCATCACCATTTAAAATAGAAAGTGCATCCGTCAAAGAACAAATCTCTTGTTTAAACAAGGCTATCCACTCTCGGTATTGCCATGGGAATGCTTGTAAACTCTCCTCTTCCGCAGCTTGTAAGGACCATTTTTGCGTTAACTGAACACGCAGCCACAGCAACTGCAATACTAAGCTTGCTGTTTGCACTGGCATAATGGAGTGCTGAAGACAATCTAGCATTGAAGGGTTATTCGATGCATGAGCAAATGCTTTGAAGGTATGCTGATATTGATAAATAGACTGACATTGTTTAATAAATTGTGAAAACTGATCGTCAGGTAATTGAGGTAGATCAGACAATTCCTTAATGTATTTATCCAATGCTCGGAAAGACCAATAATCCTGATTATTCAAACGAATCACTGTTCCCTCATTTGGGGAAAATTTTAAAGCGAACTGGCATGCTGTACCGTAGGCCTCGATTAAAATAGGTTCGGGTAAATAGTTCAGGCAAAGAGTATATAATTCTAAACAGATAGCTTCGTTAGCAAAATCTAATTCGATACAGTACTCATTTTCGGGTGTGTCTTGCCATTCGCTTAAATCACCATTTGGCATTAGCCAAAGCATCGCTCTCTCTTCTGGTAAATGTCGTTGTTGTAATTGGGAAAGGGCAAAATGTGTTACGAAATTGTCATGATGCTGATAGTGTTGCCTCAACTGGGTTTTAAGAAGCAGCAACTGATCTTTATCTTTTGCAGCAAGTAACAGTGGTAATTTTCTATCAAGCGATATGTTAATGTCTGGTGAAGTAACGCGCTCCAGAATAGCATGACCATTGCTACCTCCAAAACCAAAAGAACTCACTGCGACATGTCGATGCGGATAGTCCAACATCGTCTCATTAATCTTCAGATTGGCCGGCATAAGGAGATTAGCTTGCCCTGTCATAAGATGTGGAGGTATTTGTTGATGCTGTAAAACAAGAATGCCCTTAAGCATCCCTAACAAACCAGCTCCAGCCTCCAAATGGCCTAAATTGGCCTTGATACTACCGATGAAAACATTTGGATAATGTCGTTGAATCGCCTCTAATTCGATAGGATCACCCAAACTTGTTCCCGTACCGTGCGTTTCAACATAGTTCAGATCAAGTGATGCAACCATTTCCTTTGTTCTAGCTAATAAATCAGATTGGACCTCAACACTGGGAGCAGTCATACTGGGTGTTGTACCATTATGGTTGCTACAAATACCAATAATTTTTGCCATTGGTTTAAGATGCAGTTGATTGGCCAGACTTTGTCGTGTCAGTAAAAGACATACCGCACCTTCCAATGGGATGTAACCATCTGCGTTCATCGCAAAAGTATGACAGCTGCCAGAACGTGATATCATTCCGGCTTGCTTAAAACTGTGATAACGATGCTTGCTGCCAATATGGTTTACACCTACCACAAATACCCAGTCACATACTCCCGCTTCGAGGCTAAGGCAGGCATCCTGGACAGCAATTAAGGAAGAAGCACAAGCCGCATTAACCGTTTTACTCGATCCTGTAAAATTGAAAAAATGGGAGGCTTTATTAGCAATGGAGGCTTCGCAATGATTTAAAAAAAAACGACTATCCACCTGGACACCATCTTCAATCATACGATGTAAGTGATCAACAGACATTACCCCGGCAAACACTCCTGTGTTAAAAGATTGCAAGATTTCTGCTGAAAGATTGACAGACTTTATTGCTTTATCAATCACATGAATCGCAAGATATTGCTGTGGATCAACTTGCGATAGTTCTGATGAAGAAATTCCATATTGATTGACAAATCCCCAATCATTTAACAAATTAGCATTGGTTAACGATAATTCTTCACAGCGTTGGCGATGCTGGTTGGAAGTTAAATGCATTCCTCGTTTTTGACACAATGCTTCCCAAAGAGCGTCCAGTGTATGAATCGAAGGCAATTCAACACTGGCTGCAACTACAACACAAGGGTCTGTAACATCAACTACTTCAGAATGGGGTGTTGTTCTGTCCATTACTACTTACATCCTCAAGGAGGGGCACTTGAGGGATATCCAATATTTCCTGAGTACCGGTGTCACGAAAAATTCTTAATTGTTCGACAAAGTTAACTTCCTTGAGCAATGTGTCAGCAGATTTTAAAAACATCTTAGCGATATAGTAACGCCCTTCCGCCGTGTTTTTATCAATCTTAAGCAATTTAGGATTAAATTCACTAAACCGCGGTAAACTTTCTACAATACTTGGATCTATGGTGTACGATGTATCCCCATTAATAGCTGCTGAACAAATAGCATAGCGAAGATACGCATAGAGTTTAGCCAATTGATAGGTTGCCTCATCACGTGGACTGACACCTTGATTGATATACGCCATTAAGAAAAATGCTTCTTCAATGGGATTCAGGCGAAGAAAATTGGCGATAGTGGCCACATCAATAAGCGGTTGACCTACCCTAGTGAACTCCCAGTCAATCAATTTAAACTGATGTCGTTTAGCACTATAAAGAATATTCCAGGGATTAACATCAAAATGACAAATAACTTGCTTAATATCTTTCCTCAACACTGGATCAATCTGACGAATAAGAGAGATAGCCCATTTAAACTCCGCTAAGAAAGGCATAGTTTCAGACTGTCTCAGGACAGTATCAACCATTTCATCGAATTTATCTTTTTTGAAGAAACAGGTGATTCTAGGTTGTGGTGCACTATGAAATGTTCTTAATGCTGCCGCCAGTTCAGCTAGATGAGACGGTTTACGCTGGATTAACCAGCTCATGTCATTTTCAACAAACTCACTAATTTGAACTCCATTGGCAAAATCAACACGCTCTACAAGGGGACCTACGCCTTGTAGACTGGCAAGACTGTTAACCACACACTCTGGAATGAATGAAACATCACCATTTGCCACCACTTTAATCACAAACTTGTGTAAGCCTGTATCAAGGAAAAAATTCTGACAAAATGGAGATAATCCACCTGATAGTAGCCCCAAGGTCCCTCTTGGGTTAGGCATAAAGCATACTAAAGCATTCCATAATCTTCGACCTATATCCTCGGATTTAGCTAAAGCCATAACACTTTTTTGAGTAAAGGTTTGCTCCTGACTTTGTAGGGAACGAACCATCGCCGCCCAATCTCGACTCACCAATTTTAATTTAGCGAGTTCAATAGGAGATAGTAGGTTAAAAATCTTATTCCAAACAATATGTGGTAAGGGTAAATAATGCAGTTGTGCTCGAGGTGCCTTTTCCAACAAAATGACCTGTTTGAAGTGGTAATCATTTATTGTAAGCATGGCTTGCTTGATTAGCATAATGCTAATGAAATAACGACCGGCATCACTTCCTCTGTCAACAACACCATGTTGGTCAGGACGATACTGATTAAATGCTGGAATAGATTTGATTTCCATCATTCGTACCTGTTCAGGATTCTTGATATTTGCTGCAAAACTAATCGCAAAGCGTAGAAGAGCAAGCTGTTTCATCAAATTAAAATGCTTCATTTGCTCTTCAGATGGTTTTTCCCCAATATATTTCTCTAGCAAAATATCACTTTGACTAGCACTCAAACGCAAGGTCGATACAATGGTGGCCAAATCTAATAAAGCGTCATTAACACCGGCACATTCCCAATCGATAAAGAAAATATTATCCTGTTGCGCTAACAAATTATTAGGATTGATATCATTATGGCAGAGGGCATCCTCTCTAGTCAGAGTAGCAAAATAATTAAGCTGCTCAAGGGCATAAGCTAACAAATAAAACTCTGAATACTTCTGAAACATGGTTTCAAGCTGACTACGCCTTAAAGATATCAGAGTGGAGCTTTCAACCTCCGTGGGGCGTTTTAATTTTGGCCCTTGATGTATCTTTCTGAGTTTAGCGGCTAAATCCTCTAACTGGTTTGTATTGGGATTTCTCAATAAGTTTGGATCATTGTCAACAAACCGCATGATAAAAATGCCAGAAGCAAAATCAAAATATTCTATTTTGGGGGCAACACCTGCCTCAGAAAAAAATAATGAAGTCAGAATTTCATGATGACTTTCACTGCCATGATTAATTTGACGAATAACAAAACTTTCTTTCCCAGTGTTTACCTTATAACTTGCCGCCCATGGAGAGCATCCTGCAGTTAGACGTACAATCGATACGGAATCTGTTTTTTTTGATAACACCTTCAACACATGTGGCATCAGCTGGTCAACAGGAACCTCATCGTCACAATTTACTGTAAGATTTTGAGCCTCAAAGGGAAAGTTGTTCCATGCTCGATTAACTTTACTAAGTTGTGCCTTGCTGTCTTTATCGAGAAATCTGGTAATATTATTGACAACGCTTAAGGGGAGTTGATAAGAAAAGAACATCTTGGACCTTTTTACTATCAAAAAAATTTTTTAGTATACATTGCCCATTATTTTGATTCAATGGTTTTATTTTAACCTGGTTTTATTTTAACCTTCGCCTATTTGTTTTCTTAACATAATCAGATGGATAAGGGCTTGATTAAGGTAGCCAATTAGCTACTATCTGCACATACGCAAAACTAGATGAATAAAACTCTAAACCAATAACTCCTTAACAATATCATCAAGTCGCTCCCCAAAAGGATCATCCGTTAAACAAAGCAACCAAGAAGCAGCAACTCCTAACTCCCTAGATAATACCTTCGCTTCCCCTGGTCCAGGGCTTCTCGTACCCTGCTCCCAATTTCCAATTCTAGCAGCCCCTAATCCCGTCCTCTCAGCCAAGACTTTAATCGTCAACCCATTCGCCTTTCTAGCCTGCGTAATCCTACTACCAATATTTTTTTTCATATTCATTTAGGTTCATTTGCTATCAAAAGGAAATACCCCATTGACTCTAAAAAGCGCCTATTTACAATGGGTTATCAACAACACACTTCGTGTTATTGATTGATACTAATTGAAACCATTTGATAGTGCAAGTGCTGTTTTTAGCAGTGCTTATTAAGGATGAAATAGCGAAATGGGATTTTTGTTTGTTAATACCGATGAATTATCTGCGCTGATGGGATTGCCTTACATTCAGCAATCAGCATATTTGCTGGGGATTCGCCCGTATATGGATCGTAATACCTTTCTGGTAGGCGTTAAACGTAAAATCAGCTATCAACAGCTTGCTGAAGCCCTCTACGTTGAACCACACCAAGGCTTCGAACACTCTGGTAGCCCAAGTCGCCCACAATTACGCCGTATCATCTATGCTCTTGAACGCGCTGGATTAGTGGAGATTAAATCTATTGGGAAACAACTCATTTTAAAATGCCTTTTAGCCAATTCGGATTTGTCTGCTCAAAATAAACCCGTCACAAACCCGACACATCAACCCGTCACAAATCCGAACGATAAAAATAATATTAAATCATCAAGTTACGATAAAAAATATCAAAAACCCAGCACAGCGCAAAACACAAAACCCGACACACCTCATAACTCCAAAGATCGTTTTATTTTTTTAAAGCAGCAATTTGAAAAATTTTGGTCTCTTTATCCTTTAAAACAAGACAGAACTAAAGCCTGGCGTGAGTTTGGTTATCTACAACCGGATGAACAAATGGTTGAACAAATACTAAACGGACTTCAAGCCCAAATTAATAACCGTGAAGAAATGGAGTTTATTGGCGAATGGCTGCCGAACTGGAAATACCCAGCCACCTGGCTTTCACGCAAATGTTGGAACGATGAATTACTTACCTTAAAAACCCAAGAGGAGCAGCAGAATGAAGCCAATCAAGCACGTTCTCGGAAAAAATCAGCAACAGATATCCTTACTGAATCCTGCAAAGATGCAACCTTCGATTTCGACTTTGATGAATCATCAGACCCAGGAAGCAATATCCTCTCATTCGACAACACCAGAGCACGATAAGAGAATGGATACACTGTTTATGCGCTTCGCAGCAATTTATGGATATCTGTGGGTGTCAACTTACAGCAACACAAATTTTCTTGAACTCTCCAAACGAGAATGGTCAGAAGGTTTGAAAGAGTTTGACAATCAGGTGCTGAAACTTGCTTTAGAACAAATAAAGAAGAAGCTAGCTGTTCCTCCTTGTCTGCCTATTTTTTATGAGTATTGCACCAACATCCAAAAAGGCATCCAAGCCCGTCAAGAAGCGATCAAACAAAAAACTGAACCGCATGTCCCTACAGATCCCCTGGTCGTTCAACTGCATATCAACCAAATGAAAGACTACCTCTTCAAAGAAGCTAAGGAGAAAACACCATGCTGACCTTAATCCGTCGTATCGGCGAAGCAATTTACATTGATAAAGGCCGAATCAAAGTACATCTGATTTCTGAAAACGAGGGGCTAATCAGGCTAGGTATAGAAGCGCCTAAGCATGTTGATATTGAACGTAAAGAAGTCTTTGTCCGCAAAGCAGTGGCACAACATGAACAAGCGCAGGCACTTAGAAATCAATCAGGAGGCGATGATGCTTAAAAAAACTATGCTATTCAGCCTTATGTTATGTGGTCTGCAAGTTCATGCAGCTAATATCACCCAAGTAAGCCGCTATGCCACGGTTAGCAATCAACCACTAGCCGCTCAAATTAATCCATTAAAAACTGTGCAACAGATTCATTTTCCTGCCTCCATTCAAACCATAGGGGAAGCAGTGAATTACTGGTTACGTTATTCCGGTTATCACCTTACTCCTAAAGAAAAGCAAAGCGAAAGCCTGCAACAAGTTTTTCAACAACCATTACCACAAGTCATTAGAAATCTTGGTCCACTAACCATTGAGCGAGGTCTGACGGTATTGGTGGGGCAACAGCTGTTCACGCTCAAACAAGATGATTTGTTAAGGGAAATCAATTTTAGTCTGATTGCAAGGAGCGCAAGATGAAAAAGTATCTGGATGTTAAATGGCTTAGCCTGCTTGTTTTAAATGTTTTATTAATTACTTTTGTATGTGCAAAAAATCAATCGCCTGCAAATCATAATGAGCTAAATATCCTTGGCGAACAACTCACATCTATTCAAACACAATTAAAACAACCTGTAGAACAACCTGATTTATCGCCAATTACCCAAAACCTCAACCAATTAAATAACTTCATCCAGCAACTGAAAAATAAAGACGATCATCAATTAGGTGAAATATTCACTACAGAACAAGGTGCAATTAAAAAACAACTCGAAGGTATTACGGATTTATTACGCCACTTAGATGAGAAAAAGCAACCTGTGAAAATGCTCTCTGCAAGTCAACTGCCCTTTAAGGTATTAAGCATAGACAGCATCCAGGAAATACCCGTTGCATCCATTGCTTACCACTACAAAACTCAAGCATTAGAAAAAGGCGATACGTTAGCTGGTTGGACAGTTTTTGAAATCGATTTTGCTAAGCAAATCATAGAATTTGAAAACGCGGATAAAGCCCATGTACTGGTTCGCTTAAATCAACATGAGGTGAGCCATGCTTAAGCTATCTACTTTAGCCATGGGATTAGTACTTGGGCAACAAGCCATCGCTGGTTTGTATATCCCTGGCATTGCCACCTCACCCATGCAACAAGCCGACAATGCCTTGGCAAAAGCAGGCCTTACTGAGTTTCATGATGAAGTCATCGAAGAAAAAGATTTCCAACTAAATGACGCTCAAAAGCAAGAAGCTAAAGTCTGGGGATTAAATGAAAAAGAAGAAAAACGCTATCTGCAATTAATGCAGAGCAGGAGTGGCGTTTATTATAAAGACTTGCGCATGACACCAATTGATATCCTTGGACTTAACGCCAGAGATGATGTGGAGCGTGAACATTTTGCCAGCTTGGCTGCTCACCAGGAAGCGCAAAAAGTGGCGCAAAATATCGCTTGGAACAATGCTTTTTACAAAGCCTATAACGAACTGTTTAAAGATGTACCTGTTGTTGGCGATTTTGATCCCTCACCTTACTCACCCTATGCGCATCAACCTATTCAATTAAAAACAGGTGAAACACTCTATTTATTTATCAAACCTGACGATGCAGTAACTACCATTGTCCTCCAACTTATTGACGCGATTAACCGTACTCCCAATACAAAGCTTAACCTGCTGTTTCTGGATATGGACAATAACGCAATACAACTGTGGGCGAATCGACATCAGATCCCTATTCAATTAGTAACCAGTCAACAAATCACCCTAACCCCTGGCAACCAACAATTTGAAAGCTTAACGCTTGCCAAGAAACAAACTCCATTACTGTTAATAGCCAACGGTAAAAACTCGCAAGTCGTCGATTTAGGGAGATTTTAATGATTAGGATTCTGCTCTTGCTATTGGTCGCGTTGAATGTTCATAGCATGAATGTCATTCCGTTAACCCTGTCACAAAGTGATGCGTCATTAAAATTAAATCTGTCCAGCCCCATAGGCGTACCAGCCAAAAGCAAAGCCAACGCAGGCAAAGTCAGTCGCAAAACATTGGATACCAATTTATTAAACATGCCCTTGTTTGTCATAGGTGCAGATAAATCGTCCATTCAATGGTTAGAACAGCATCAAGAAGAATTAAAATCCATGCAAGCCACAGGATTCATTACCAATGTGAATGACTTTGAAACCATTGTCGCTTTGCAAGATAAATTCAAACTACCATTACTGCCTGTCAATGTTGATCCATTGCTTGCATACCTTCACGAACAACATTACCCCTTAATCATTGCTGAGGGGGCTGTATGGCAGTAAAGCAATATTCAAGACAAATGACCATGCAGTTAATCATAGTACTATTTTTAGGTTGGTTGGCGATTATTATCTGGGCTTTAAGTCAATGGCTGCTGCATGGTTACTCCTTTGCTTTTGAAAAAGTGAATACCCTTGTAAACACTCAAAGAGAGGCTATTACCCCTGTTTATCAAGGCTCACTGCTGGCAGCACTTCCTTTAAATGCCAAACCAGATTGGGCATTTACCATTCCTTATTTAAATAAATTAGCCATCAACGATCTTGCCAAGGACTTAATCGAAAAATCACAACAATTCTTGCAGATCCTTTTATTAAGCAGCCAGTGCCTTTTAATCAAACTCATTATCCTATTCGCCGCCCTGCCCTTATTTGCTTTAACCATGATTGCAGGTCTGGTTGACGGCCTAAATCAAAGAGCAATACGCACTGCTTGTTTAGGTCGTGAATCCTCTTATGTGTTCCACAAGCTTAATCACTATTTGAAAAAAGGACTGGTGATTTTACTCATGCTGTGGCTTGCCCTGCCTGTCAGCATCCCCCCTGCTTATGTCTTTGTGCCTGTCAGTTTGTTGATGGGATTAATGGTAGCCATGACGGCCAGCCGCTTTAAGAAATACTTATAGGGAGAAACCATGAAACGAATACTATGCCTCACCTTAATGATAATAAGCCTGCAATGTTCAGCGAATAACCCTGATTTGAATGAAACACTGGTACGCATTATTAATCAGATTAACGCCATCATGCCTTTGCTTGATGAAGCGCAAACACAGATAACACCTAACGCTCGTATCCAATTTCAAATCGAAGGATTTGAAGATCTGCAAGGACAACATCACGCAGGATTGAGAGAGGACTTGCTAAACATCCGCAACGGGCTGATTGACTATATCAACCAGCCCATCATTGCCCCTCGAAAAATTAAACCATTAGAAATGGATTTTGTGAGGAAACCCTAATGAGTAAAGACGAAATAGCGAGAATGTTTGCTTCAACATTCAAACAAGCCAGCAACAACATCTCAGCCCAAGTCTTTTCCAGCAGTATCCGTTTTATTGCCATAAGCCTGGTGATTTTAGCGGTGATGTGGTGCGTCAACCACATGATGGGAGCCGAGGAAAAACAGCAACAAGGATACTTGCTGAACTTCGGCTCTCGAATGGTCAGGCTTGTCATTGGCCTGATGATTTTCATTTTAGTGTTATTCGTTAAGGAGACAACATGAAAACAACGCTTCGCATGCTCTACCTGGGAGCTGTCAATCTTTTTTACGCCCCTGTGTTATTGGCAGATAACTGGTTCCCTAAAATTTCTGATGCGGACAACATCGGTGACGGTTCCAAAAGCATGATGTCGGTAACAGGCAATTACGTCAAACAGGGTCTTGGCTTATTGCTGTTCATCACCGCAGTCGTGACCTTTATCAAGTTCATTACCACGGTACAACACGGTATTGAAGAATCCAAAAAGAACGAAGGTTCCATGGTGGCCTTCGGTACTTTTGCCGTAATGGGGATTACCTATTTAGCCATTAGCATCGCTTCTGGTTATGTGGGTTATACCATGATTACCAAGTTCAAAATATAGGAGGTGAAATTATGAGTCAGCCTTCTTCGCGCCATCTATCACATGACTTCCCAGCCTGGAAAGGCTTAAGTCTGCGTGAATTGTTTTGGATTGTCATTACTACAACACCAGTAACCACCCTGCTTTTTATCCTTTTAGGAACAATGGCAGGGTATCCGCTGGCCGCTGGCTGCATCGGTTTTGTGATTGGATTCATCCTCTCCATTACCGTATGGCCAAAAGGAGTCGCCCGTATCAAAGCAGGCAAACCTTATGGTTATGTGATGAAGAAAACCATTCAATGGATGGTGCGATTAAGGCTCAAACACTCGCCCTGGATTCATTATCAGGGACAGTGGCAAAAGAATAAATCTGTTGGAGAGCCTCATGTTTGAATATTGGAAAAAAATCGACAACCTGCAGCATCATAACCGTTTATTACTGGCTTTTATCGGCCTGTTATCAGCCATCGTTTTAGCCTTAATCATTAACCTCATGACCATGCCCAAACGCTATGAGTTTTGGCTAAGTCCTAATATGGCGGCCAATGGCGGTTTAATGAAAGCAAGCGATATCCCTAATGAATATGTGCAAGGATTTGTGTCCTCATTAATACCAACGCTATACACCTGGTCTAATAAAGGCAAAGAAGAATTTAACCAAAATATCAAAGTTTTTCATTATTATTTTACCTCTCGTCATGAACAATTACTCAGAGAAACGCTGGGAGCTTATAAAAACGCGCAGCTCTTTGACCGCAGTCAAGTAGCCAGTCTCTATCGTTTCATGGAGCCTCAAGATATTAGAAAAATTGGTCCTGATACCTGGGAGGTAAAATTAATCCTGCGCATTACTCAAAGACTGAAAGACAACAGCGGTATGGTGATTGCCGACAAGGTAGTGGCCTATCACCTACGTGTGGTCAAACTCAATTTGTCTCGTTTACACAACCCTTTCCAACTCGCCCTCGATGGCTACACCCGTCCTGAAGAACGTTTACAAGATTTATTGGTCGATACGGAGGAATCCCATGAAACTCATTAAACACATATTATTAATAATTGGCTTTATGCTCACGCAAGTAAGCTACGCGCTGCAAAGCGAACATCTGGTTTGGGAAAAAGTCCCTTTAACGATTGAATTACCTATCAATAAAGAAAGGCTCGTTCAATTTCCCCAGGCCATTAAAATCATTGATCAACAGCTCAGTACCAACTTAGATATTCTGAAATTAAAAGGCAGTCTGTATTTAAAGGCTAAAGACACCTTCAACGATGCACGTTTGATTGTGCAACTCCTACCCGAAGGCGAAGTGGTCATACTGAATCTTAAAGCCAATGAGAAAGCCGTTAATACCACTCCTATTGAAATCCTCATTGATGATCCCAAAGTCACCCATCAATCAAGTGCAAGCCAATATGAATACAATGCTATACAGCTCACCCGTTTTGCCATTCAAGCCTTGTACTCGCCAGAGCGTGTCAGAGATATTCCAGAGGGTATTTATCGCTCGCCCATGCAAACCAATAAAACCATCCCCTTATTCTATGGAGCAAGCATTGAAGCTCACCCTCTGGCTTCATGGCGTGGCGGTAGTCTCTATGTGACTGCGGTCGATTTGAAAAACCTGCTGAATCAACCCATGAAACTGCAATTTTCAAAACTCATGGGGCATTGGCAAACCGCAAGTTTCTATCCCAAAAGTGAATTGCCTCCGCGGACTCAACATGAAAGCACAACTGTCTTTGTGGTTTCCGACCAACCCTTTGCAACAGCGCTTACTCAACATGCGAGGTACAGCCGATGAACAAAAACAAAGGCATTAAAATCTTAGCTGGATCGGTGGTTTTTGCAGTCGTCATGATTCTTATCAATAGCCGTCATAGTACGCCTATCCATGATGACACACCTAATCCCAACAATTTTCATGAAGCCATCACCAGCCAATTCAACGACAACATCCGTGATGTGTCTGCAAGACTTCTGGAAACAGAAAAGAAGCTGGAACAAATGCACAAGGAGAATAAATCGCTGCAAAAACAATTAAAGCAACCCATACAAGAAGCAAGCCATACGCTACAAGATGAATTGCAAACGCTGAAAGAAAAGCTCTCAGCACTTACCGATCATCAAACTCAATCTTATCCCATGGAAGGCACTCAAGCTCCTGTATCTGGCCAAATCAAAGATCTGGATGGATTGCTGGATAAAGCCCCTATTGAAGGAAAAATATTTGCAGACCAAGACTCATCTACTAAAGAAGAAGCTCCAACCAAAACACCCTTCTATACCATTCCGGCAGGTAGTGACTTTAGCAAAGTTACGCTTTTGTCTGCCCTAATGGGTGAAGTACCTGTTGAAGGCAAACTGATGCAGCCCTTATTTCCTTTTACCGCAATGGTCAGCCGTGGCGATTTAATGACAGCCAATGGGATGCAATTGCCGGAAGAAATCATTGGTATGAAAATCAGCGGTTATTCCATTGGCGTAGGCTCTTTCCTCGATAATATCAGCTGCGTCCGTGCTTATGTCACCTCAGCTTTATTTGTCTTTGAAGATGGACATTTCGTCAGTGCTGGTCAGGAACAAATGAAAAGCTCTGCGGAGCTGGTGAACAATGACAGCATTGGTTATCTAACTACCCAATTCGGCAATCCTTGCATTAAAGGACAATACATCACTAATGCCCCCAGAGTTTTAGCCGCTTTTATGGCTGCTGGCGGTATTCAAGGGGCAGGCAATGCTTTATCCAAGTGGCAAATGAGTTATCAAGCTGAAGGTGGTTCTGCAATTGCCACGCCTACTGGTGATTTAGCCCATTTTGCAGCTGGTGGAGCCATCAACGAGGGCAGCCAAAAAATCACCGATTGGCTTGAGAAAAGAATACAAGGCAGCTTCGATATGGTTTTTGTTCCAGCCAGCATCCGCAGCCACTCAGGCTTTATACCAAATCAATTCAGTTTTCATTTCAGTCAAACCATAGCCATTGATAAAGAACACCAAGGGAGGGTATTAGATTATGGTTACCATCAACAAAAGAACTTTGACAATGCTTTGCGCTAGTCTGGCTTTGAGCGCTTGTTCAACCGCCAATATATCGCAAAGCGCCATTCCTGAGCAGGGTTTAACTGTCAACCAGCTCTATCAGCAAAGCATGCAGCAGCCTGTACAAAAGGCTGTTATACAACAGGTACGATTTGAGGATTCAGACGAAGAATTTAAGCAGCTGCCGAATCCAGAAGTGCCTATTCATATTTTTGCGCATGTGGCTCAGCTCAGCGATGAACAAATCATCAAACCAGCCTATACCACACGCTTTTTTCTTTACAAACAAAATCAATATGCCCTGGCATCAGAACTGTATTAAGGAGGCATGATGAAACGATTATCTAACTGGTTGCTTGGGGAAATGAATCCCCAGGCTATAAAAGAACAAACCATTAAAAAGCAATACGCCAATCCTTTACCTTCTTTTGCTGACAGGCTGGCCATTGTTGATTTCAACGAACAAGAACAAGTGTTTTTATTTGCTAATGGAAAAAGTTTAGGTTCAGGGTTTGAGCTAGGTGATATTCAAGCCGAAGCAGCTTCGCCTGAATACTTGCACGCTGTCTTTAATAAAATCCGCGATACCTTTGCAACAGTAGTTCCCCTTCATGCGATAGATCCTTGGGTCATGCAAATGTTTGTTCAAGATGAATATTGCCTTGATCCCGTTATCGATCATATTAAATCCAAAATCCCACAACAACTCGTTGAAAATCCACTAACACAAGATTACTTACAACGCCTGCAAGATCTCTACAACAAAATGACCAGGCCAGAAGGCTTATTTCTCGATCCGAAAACAGGTGTGCCTTATCGTGGCCGCAGACGAAGAATCCGAGTATTGTTTTATAGGCAACTACATCAAACCACTCTACCCCGCGAGCAAATTCTTCTCGAACATCAGGAAGTAGTCAGTCAGATTGAAACCAAACTGCGTTCGCCAGGCCTCGAAATCAAACGTCTTACAGGCCAGGATTATTATCAGTGGTGGATACGCTGGTTTAATCCTAGATCAGCCGATGAGATCTTGGAGCAATATCCCTACCCTAATCCCATACCCGCAGGTTTTAATCTGGCGCAAAATATATTCTTTTCCCCGCCTGAGAGCGATGAGCAAGGATTTATTTTTGAAGGCCGAAAACAAAGAATCCTGTATGTTGATGGCTTAAAAGAAGCGCCCATTATTGGTTTAGTCTCCCGAGAAAGACAACAAGCCAATCCTAAGCACCGATATGCGCTTTTAGATACTTTGCCAGAAGGAAGCATCTACACCATTCAAGTCGTCTTTAGCCATGATGAAAATCTTGATTCCCATTTAACACGATTAGAAAAAGGAATTGTGGGAACCAGCCTAAAACCCCAAGAGGTCAGAGATGATATAAAAACAGCCCGTAATGAATTAAGTACTGGCAATCGCCTGTTCTGGGTTAATCAGGCCGTTTTTTATCAAGCCAAAGATGAGCAACAAGCTCAGGTTATAGAAAAAAACCTACATACCATTTTCAACGATGCAAAGATGCCCTTAATTCATTCCAGCTATGATATCCACCCTTTAAATTCCTGGCTCAATGCCCTGCCGTTTAATTTCGATCCCCACTATGCCCGTAAGTACTTATGCTTTGACCGCCTGATGTATGCCACGGAGCTTGCAGCTCTGCTTCCAGTCTATGGCCGAAACCAAGGCGCAAGGCATCTACCCTGCTTTCCTTTTTTCAACCGCTTAGGTGAACCTGTTTTCTTTGACTTACTTCACCATGATTTTATTAGCCAAAATTCTCATTGCGCGATTTTCGCCAACTCTGGCGGTGGTAAGTCAGTTTTAACAGGTTGGATGATTCAATCACTACTCGCCATGAAAAACGCCCGTGTGGTGCTTTTTGAAATGGGAAACTCATTTGACCGGATGCTCATTCATGCCAAAGCCCATGGCAAAAAAACCAAGCAATTATTATTGAGCAATAAGAAAGAGGAAGCCGTTCCACTAAATCCATTTTGCGAAGCATATAAAGCCATTCCGGAAATTACAGATAATTTAAGCGAGGAACAAGCAGCTTTAATGGCTCAAAAAATCATGGATCTTAAAGATCCTGCAAATTCAGAAGATTTGGCTTGTGGTGATGGTTCTCGCGCATACCTTGCAGAGCTTGCCTTGGCTTTACGTACCATGATTACGGAAGCTAATGCCCTGGAAGAAGAACAATTTACCTTGGCTGATGAAACGCTGCTTATTGAAGTATTAATTGATGCCATCCTAACTTCATTTAATAACGGCATACCACAAATGCTGACTGAGCATATTGTAAGTAGCTTTCAACGGAGGCTGGATAAAGAAACAGTTGCACGCAAGAAAGACCGGATTCTGGATATGCACGACCGATTAAACAGTTATGTCATTAACAGCGCAAAATCACGCTTCTTTAATGTGCCAACAGAGCCTTTAGGTGATTTTGATATCTTTCATATTGATATTTCTGCCATTAAAGATGATACCGGAAAACTGGCCTTGGTTATGGTGTCGTTGTTACCCAGAATATTAGCCATGGCAGAAGCCACCCAGAACGATAACAGACCAACCTTCCTCTTTATTGATGAATCGCATTTGCAATTTCAAATTCCTTCTGTTGTGACCGTATGTTTACTGGTTGCCAAAGTAGCCAGAAAACTCGGGCTTTGGCTGGTTGCGATTACCCAAAATGTCACCGACATGAATTCTGAAAAGGCTGCAAAGATTTTATCGTTAATTGAAACCTGGATTTTATTGGGGCTAGATGAAAAAGAAATCACTGATGTGAAACGCTTTAAATCCTTAACACCGCAGCAAGAAACATTAATCAGAGATATTGATTCGCAAAAAGGTTTGTATGCAGAAGCAGTTTTATTAGGGTCACGCTACCAAGGATTGTTTCGCGTCATTCCACCTCGCTACCTGCTTGCCCTCTTAATGACTGAGAAATCTGAAAAAGCACAACGCCACCTTCTGGAGAAAGAACATGATGTCCTGGTCGCCGCTGAAATCATGGCTAAAAAGCTCGAACAACCCAAAACAACTACTAATAACAGGGCTTATTTTTATGACTAATACTGCCTTTGCTTTAGAAAGCACAAGCCCGCCTCATCCTGTGAATACCTTCATAATCGCCACACGGGTTTTGCAAAAGCTGTTTCATAACAGCCATTACAAAGTCATTGGCTCTTGCACTTGGACGGTGGGACGTTTACCGCCAAGACTTGAAGTCACCCCTGCGATTGAACAGTTTTTGCCAGATTTGGTGATTACCGTCAGCAATAAACCAGAAGAGAATCCCTGGCTTGAAGCACGAACGCTTTACGAAAATAAGGCAGCAAGAACAATATATCAACATGCCTATAAAACTGCGACTGGTTCTGAATTAGGGTTTGGCAATGACAGCGGTCAAACCACCGATCTGCATATCAATGATGAACGCACCCGAATTGTTGATGTAATTGGCAGCCCTGCTGCGTTTTACCGTATCCCCTATCTATCACACAAACCAGAAACTGGTTTTGGAGTCCCTTATTATCTTGCAGAAGCTGATGCGGTCATGGATAGAACGGAAGCCGCTGAATTATTGTATATGGGAACTCATCCACACCTATTAATTAACCATGACATTGGCACATTCACCCAAAATTGGGGCTCTGAAATTCCAAGATTAATGCGAGTGACTCAACCCTATAACTATAGAGCTTCAGTTGTTGGAGCCATGCACGCTGTAGATATTGTCACTAATAAAAATCCCCTTCATGTCACCAAATCAACCCGTAATTCCTGTGGGAAAAACTGTGTAGTTGCTAATGCTATTTATGATCCGAGAAAAACCAAAGTCATATGGCAGGAAATCTACCCCATTAATCGAAATATTCACCCAGGAGATGCGCAGGATTTTGGTATAGAAGATGACAAAGCGGGTAATGGTAATTATGTATTTGTCCTCTGGCGTAAATACCGCGGCTGTATTCAGCACGAAGGCAAACTCGTGAACTTTTTAACCTTTCCCAAAGTAGAACAACCTCAAAAACGATAGGACGATGCCATGAAAAAATCACTACTGCTTATCTTACTAATACCTTCACTGATCCATGCTGGCAGCTTTATGCCCAGCCAATCTGATTACTATTACGAATTAGGAGGAACATCCAATTTATTTATTCCACCAGTCAATAAAGATCAAACACTGGTTATTGGTGCAGATATAGATGGCCGTATGGGCTTTTCCTGTAGTGGTTTTAATCCTGTGGTATCCATTACCAATACTTTTCAGGATTTAAAGAAATCAGCATTAAATATCCCTGGCGGCGTAATTGATAATTTAAAAGGTTCTGTTGCGGGATTTCCTCTTTATAAGCTACAGCAGTCCATGCCTGCTTTATACAATGTTCTACAAAATGCTGCATCTAGCGCGCAAAATGAATTTTCACTCAAAGTTAAAGATTGTCAGGAAGTTAAACAAGCACTGGAACAAAACCAATCTCCTATGGAAGGCATGTTATCAGTCTCGGATAGTCAGGGATGGCTCGATGCTGCTAAACGGGCTAAGAAGGAAAACGTCGATGTGACCGAAACGTCAAAAAGTATTGCTCAAAAAAGAGATGAATACGGTCTACCCTGGATAGGCAGTGATAAAGGCAATGCTGGCGGTAAATTCCAACGCCCCATTAAGGTGATTAATGATGTAGTCATTGCTGGGTACAACATTCTTTTGGAGAGAAAACCTTTAAACTCCTTGGAGAAACCAAGTACTAAAATCCCTATGACTCTAAGCTGGCCAACGCCCACTGATGCTGCCAATTGGGCAGTTAAGGTTTTGGGTGATATTCAAGTCAGCAGCAGTGAAAACAAGCAAAATCACGATGCTAAAGCAGGGATAGGCTTATCAGCTTTATTGCAAAGTTGTGCGAATGCTAATACCTGTAGTCAGAACATTGCCAAAGCCCTATGGAATTTAGTCAATGGTACATGGACATTGACTGAAGAAAATCTGCATAAAGTCAGTGCCTCCAATTTGCTAATTACTGATGAAGTCATTATCACAATTCAACATTTACCCCGTGAAGAACAGATGCTCACAGTCTCGAAATTAGCTGAGGAAATTGCTGTCCAAAACATGTTGGATAAAGCCTTAATGATGCGTCGTATTTTACAGGCTGGATTGCAAGTGCAAGAAGTTCAGAATTTAAAACCTGCTATGAACATGGTCTTGTTTGCCCTGAAAAAACTGGATGATGACATACACTCTTTGTCCTTTGAAAACGATGTCCGCAAAAAAATGATGAATGAGACTTTAGGAACCATCATGGACATTCGCCACCAAGCACAAAACCAAAATATCCCAGGCCAGGATCATGAACAGCCAGCAGTAAAAAATGGATCAATCTACGTCAAAGAAAATAAAGGAGCTTAATCATGATCGTCTTTAATCCTTTATCCCTCTACACCACCTATTTAGGCTGGCAACAATATGAGATTCTATTTAACGCCCTGTGGCAAACAGGGCTGTTATATCTTGGTTTTTTGGCCATTGGTCATCGCTTTCTTAAAAATGTGCTCAATCCAGCCGGTGCTTTCTATGCGGTGGAACATGCTTTAAATAATTTCCTTTATGAATTGGCAGTCACTTTCCTAATATGCAGCTTATTTGTCTATCCTTGCGTACCATTGGAAACCAAAGCCTTACAATTTAAACCCTTATGTGGACTGAAGAACCCAACAACCGCGGTCATTGGCGACAGCGGCACAACTTATGATGAAGCCTTTGCGGATCTACTGACTAACCAGGTCAAAATTCCTATAGGCTTTGCCATCATCCAGAATTTTATGTCGAGCTTTACCTACAGTCTTATGAAGGTGACGGGTTGCACCGATAGTTTGCAATCCATTCAAGGCGATCTGGTATCAACCTATCTACCCCAGAGCATTCGCAAACAGGCATTGGATTTTCATAAACAATGTTTTATTGAAGCTAGAACGCAATTCAACAGTGAAAAGCATGAAGCCAGTGAATTAGATCCCATGCTCAAACGCTATGGCGGTGAAGATGATTTAAACTGGATGGGTTCTAAAATCCTGCAAAAGATGTATTACACTAAACTTCATGCTCGCCAACCCGTGCCAGGCTTTACCTTTCATCAAGCTCCTAATCGCAATCTTGAAAAAGCGGCTAATCGTGGCGATATCCCAACCGAACAACTGCCAGAAGATGGTTATCCCAGCTGTCAGCAATGGTGGAATAAAATCAAAACTGACCTGGTTGAAGTCTCTAATCAGGCTAGTGTTTTTAATAAACATCTAAACTACTATGCCATGCTGGATAGGGTTCGTCAGTATAAAGTGAAACACCCCAAGGCCTGGAAAGCGGACATCAGCGCAGAAGATTTTATTGCCAAGATGCTCTTGCAAGAAAGCAAAGACATGCAGACAAGTTCAATGCAAAATCTCATGGACAATAACAATGGAAAGGTCGCATCTGCCATTACCCATAGCCTGGTCAATGTCGGACAATGGACAAAATCCTGGACATCCACCCCATTAAAAAGAGAAGCAATCATGCAAACCCTGCCTGTGATGCAAGCGTTTTTTATGTTCTTTTTAATCATTCTCACCCCAATGGTTTTGTCTTTAAGCTGCTATAGCTCCAGGGCATTAGGCAGTTTGTGCGCCTTATTTGTCATGGCTATTTTTCTTCAATATCTATGGCATCTGGTTGGATTTCTTGAACGCTCCGTGCTTGACCCATTAGGTGAAAACGATGCGATTTCTGCCATGAAGAATATGGCTGTAATGTTTTACTTTGTCGCGCCTGTTTTATTGCTGAGGTTATCAAGCCATTTTGGCGGTGACGCGGGGGCTGGTCTTATGGATTTGGTTAATGGTGCGGATAGGAATAGTGAAAGCATGGCTCAATCCGGTATGCATGTAGCCAAGACAGGAATAAAAATTATTTCAAAAGGAATTCGATGAACATGTTAAAGCACATCCTTACGTTCAAAGGCTTCATTATATTCACGAATAGTGATCAAGCCATTCTCAAGTTTATCTTGAGCCTCATAAACAGACATATAGCGTTTGGCAGGTTTATCCTCTGCCACTCCAAAAATGGCATCAAGAACAACGGCCAACAACCGAAATACCTTTCTCATTTGGAGTTATCCCTATGATTAAACATTATATCCGTTCATCCATTATAGTATTAATTCAAACCGTTTTACCAATCATTGCCTTATTAGCGATTGCGCCCTGGTTCATTAATAGCAATCTACTGACTCGCTGGCAAAGCACCTTCACTACCATCCAGCCATTATTTCTTGCTCTGCATGGAGTGCTCTATTTAGCCCTTATCCTGTTATGGCCAAAGCTAATTTCACACCTACAGAATCAACACCAACTTACCGCAGAGCAACTGAGAACCGCCCTAAATGCTCGCTGGTATCTGCTGGCTATTTTTGTATTCATTGATGCTTTGATGATTGGGAGTCGACTATGAGCAATTACCCCATTAATAACCTATTAAGAGAACCAACAGAAGCCTGGTCAGCCATTACCTGTTTATCTCTCTCCTTGCTGGCATATACCCAACCGCATTTGTTTTTACTAACACAAACCATGGGATTATATGCTGCTCTCGTATTATTAATCCCTGGAACTTATAGAGCCTGGCAAGCAATTAAAGTAAGACGCTATCACCGAAGATTATTAGCCATGCCCACCTATGCCCTATCGACCACAGAAATACCCTTATCGAAAAACTGGTTGTTCCTGGGTAAGGGGTTTCGCTGGCGACCAAGCCACACTCAAAAACTACATCAAATTAAACAAGTTAAAAATGAAAAGTTCATGCAGCGAAGCCATTGCTACCAGCTGGCCAGAAGATTCTGCCAAAACCATGAACATACAAAGCTAGCCAAATGGTTGAATACCAATTCGAAACTAAACCCTTTTAGACCTGATCCACCTGTTGGTGGTAGTCCATTCTTGCATGGTGTAGGTGAAGAAGATAAGCCCGTATACATACCTCAAGATGTACGAGTAGGCCATACTTTCGTTGTTGGTACAACCCGAGTGGGAAAAACCCGTTTAGCCAGCATTTTGATTAACCAAGATATCCGCAACGGTGATGCTGTCATTGTTGTAGACCCCAAAGGTGATCAAGATCTGGTTAGAGACATGATGGCAGCCTGTAAAGTATCAGGACGGACAGAAGACTTCAAAACCGTACACTTAGGCTTTCCAGAACACTCTGCACAATACAACCCTTTAAAGAATTTCGACCAAATCAGCGAAGTTGCCACACGCATCACCGATGCAATATCCGCAGAGGGAGAAGGAAAACAGTTCGCAGCCTTTGCATGGAAATACGTCAATATCGTTGCTATATGCTTAGAGGAAATGAATCAATCAATCACCTACCAAACAATAGCCTTCTATATCAGCCGATTAGAACAGCTGTTAATGTCCTATGCTGATAACATTCTTCCTAACCATTACCCTAATTATCATCAAGTGACGTGGTCTAATAGAAGCGACCAACCCAGTTAAGGGATATAATGCTCTTAATTGGAGGAAAAAATGTCAACACGAGTAAAATATTCAAAAGAATTTAAGTTGGATGCTGTTAGTCTTGTTTTGGAACAAGGTTATGAACGCAAAACAGCAGCAGAAAGCCTTGGAGTCAAGTACGAGCTGCTATGCCGTTGGGTAAAAGAGGCTGTGCAAGAGGAGGGTCAAGCGTTCCGAGGCCTGGGTAAACTTACAGAAGAACAGGTAGAGATACGCCGCTTAAGGGAAGAAGTCAAACGGCTGAAGATGGAAAAAGAAATATTAAAAAAAGCGGCGGTCTTCTTTGCTCAAGAAACGAAGTGAAATATGCGTTTATAGCCCGACATAAGAAGACCTGGCCTATCGACCTGATGTGTCGATTACTGGGCGTGAAGCGCAATGGGTACTACGGTTACTCCAAACGGCAAAGTCACCCAGATAACCCAGAGCGCACTGAATTAATGGATTGGATTAAAAAGGTTTCCGAGTCCTCTCAGCAGACTTACGGAAGTCGTCGTATGAGGAAGGCTCTGAATGCATTGGGCTATCCTATTGGTCGGAATAAGACGCGCAGACTGATGAAAGAGGCTGGTGTGTGGGTTCGTTATCGAAAGAAATACAAGGTAACTACTAACAGCAAACACAAAAAGCCTTTATTTAATAACGAGCTAAATCGCCAGTTTACCGTTGACTCACCTAATCGAGCATATGTATCAGACATCACTTATGTTTGGACGCAGGAAGGCTGGCTTTATTTGGCAGTGGTTTTAGATTTGTATTCACGAAAAGTAGTGGGCTGGAGTATGAGCTCTCGAATGAAAGCTGATTTAGTCTGCGACGCACTAAAGATGGCAATTTGGCAGCGAAAACCAGAGCTAGGGCTTATTGTTCATTCCGATCGAGGAGTTCAGTATGCCAGTAAACCATACATACAGCTTTTGGCTCAGCATGGTTGTAAGGGGAGCATGAGTCGTAAAGGAGATTGTTGGGATAATGCAGTGGCTGAAAGTTTTTTTGGTTCACTGAAGCAAGAACTGGTGCAGTGGAAAAACTACCAGACTCGTTATGAAGCACAGCAAGATATCTTGGATTATATTGCTATGTTTTATAATAGCAGGCGGCTTCATTCGTTTTTGGGATATGTGTCTCCAAATCAATATGAGCAACAGAGGGAAATGAATTTGAAAAAAGTAGCTTAACTGGGTTGTATCGTTTTACTTGACCACGTCAAAGAGATAGATGAAATCATCGAAGAACATGATAGTAAAATAGGAAAAAATAATAAAACTAAATCCCCAATGGAACGCCACCAGGCGGTCATTCAGTATGTCAAAGACCATATCAACAAAACTATCAAAAGCAACAATGCTGAAGCCCTACACGACCAAATCTTAATAGATCTCTACGATGCTGCTATTATGGATAAACATTATTACGACAAAATCACAGCCAGTGTTGGTCCTGTACTGTCTGAAATCAATAAGAGTAATGCCTCAAAAATCTTATCGTCAAAAGTTAAGCCAAATGAAATTGAGCTGATGGATGTAATTAAAAATAAGAAAGTGCTTTATATCGGCTTAGATAGCCTAACCAATCCCAATATTGCCCAAGCAGTAGGAAAAGCCTTTTTGTCTGATCTGGTTTCCACAGCAGGTAAAATCTACAAAGAACCTAACCCGCGGTACACTTTAAATCTACACTGCGATGAGTTGTCAGAAATTATCCAGGACTCTTTTGTGAAGATTCTAAATAAAGCTGGTGGTGCCGGCTTTCGGGTAACTGCCTATGCTCAAACTATACAAGATATGGAAGTTGCTCTTGGTTCCAGGGCTAAGGCGGAGGTATCTGAGGGGAATTTTAATACCCTGATTATGTTGCGTGTTAAAAATGAAGAAACAGCCAATTTGCTGGTTAAAGTGCTGCCTCAAGTTGGCGTTGTTGGACATACCCAGGTCTCTATGGTGAATGATACGCCACATGGAGACGATGGGGTTTATTTTAATACGACTAATGAGGATCGGGTTCAAACTTCTTCTGTGCCAATGATTGGAGTGGACGATATCATTTCTTTGCCCAAAGGACAGGCATTTGCACTTCTTAATGGTGGAGAAGTTTATAAAATAAGAATGCCCATAAATCACTCAAAATAATACTTGGGATCTGTAAATAATTTTGTGTAATTAGTCATAGCATATAATCTGTCGGCACTGGATAGTGCTGACAAATATGATGAGAACAACTATGACTGAAGATATAGATGAATTGGCAAAAGAGATAGCCAGAAATTGCAAAACACCTGAAGATTTCACCGAGTTTTTCAAACAATTAAAAAGACGAGGATTGGAAGCTGCTCTAGCCGGCGAGCTTACTGCACATCTGGGCTATGAAAAGCATGATAAAGGTGAATCACGCAAAGATAATTCTCGAAACGGTTATAGCAAAAAGAAAATTCATGTCAGTGAAGGTGAAATGGAAATTGCCGTACCTCGGGACCGCGCGGGCTCGTTCGAGCCGCAACTCATCCCCAAGCATGCCACTCGCTTTGACGGTCTTGATGAGAAAATTATTTCCTTTTATTCTCGTGGATTAAGCACCCGTGATATCCAGTCAGAGCTGGAAGAAATTTATGGGACTACCATTTCCCCAACGTTAATTTCCAATGTTACTGATGCTGTTTTGGCTGATGTGCGAGCCTGGCAATCAAGGCCTCTGGATAGCTGCTTTCCCATTGTTTATCTGGATTGTCTGGTGGTCAAGGTAAAGACGGATAAAGGCATTACTAATAAAGCGGTGTATTTGGCACTGGGCGTAAATACCGGAGGGCAAAAAGAGTTACTTGGCATGTGGATTAGCCAAAATGAGGGCGCAAAATTCTGGCTTAATGTGCTGACTGATTTAAAAAACAGAGGTCTGGATGAGATATTTATTGCCTGTGTTGACGGCTTGACTGGTTTCCCGGAAGCCATCGAAACGGTCTACCCTTACGCCAAAGTTCAGCTTTGTATTGTCCATAAAATCCGCCAATCCCTGTCTTATGTGAGCTGGAAAGACCGCAAAATACTTGCCGCTGATTTAAAAAGCATCTACAGTGCAAATACGCTCATTGAGGCTGAAATGGCACTGGATGCTTTCTCTGCCAAATGGGATGACCAGTATCCGTCTATCAGCATCTCCTGGCGCAGGGATTGGGAACGGGTCATTCCTTTGTTTGATTATCCGGCGGATATTCGACGGGCGATTTATACCACCAATGCGATTGAGTCATTGAATATGACCTTACGGAAAGTAATAAAAAACAAACGCATGTTTCCTTCTGATGAAGCCGTTTTTAAATTGCTCTATTTGGCAATTGAACGAATTTCTCAAAAGTGGACCATGCCGATTCATAACTGGAAACCAGCTATGAATCGCTTCATGATCGAATTCGGCGATAGAGTTAACCGATAACAGGACGGCTAGTTACACAGAATTCCGGACAGACTCAATACTTGTTTGTGGACAATTTTTAGTTACTTGTATTAGCTTGCAGGAGTTCTAACACTTTTGGAATCCAAGTTTCTTCTTACCATAACCATTGATTATTAACAACTAACTCCCCAAATTTTTTTGCTTTCTCATTGCGTTCATCTGCATCTTTCCATAGTTTTTTCCACAAATATAGATGGTTTGTCCTGGTGAATTCCTCAAAACCACGGCTGTTAATTATTTCTACGACTTTATTCTGGGTAAGTTTTTTATATTGTTTATTTCTCAGAAGAACATTGTGAATTTCTTTTCCTTCAGCAGAATTTTCATCTATAAATCTATAGGCTCTATCAGCCTGACTCTCATGATTTCGATTCTCTCTCATATAAATAACTCGGTAACTATATCTAGAATCGGACGTAGAGCTGCAATCAGTTTCAAAATCGGCGATGAAGTCTATTAAATTTTGAGGTAAACCTTGATGTTCTTTTAACTCATCAACTTGATTTTCTCCAAAAGAAAATAGCTGTAACGCAATCGGGGTAATTTTCTCAAGCCCCAAATCATTTCCAAATAAACGCTTTAATGTACTATTGTAATTTATACAGCAAGCCTGAAATTTCCCACTTAAAAATGTATCAATTTTTTTTGTCATTTGATGCTCAATTTCATGCCTTATTCCTATCAAGAACAACAAGTTGTCCTTTAGAGCATTTTCTAAAGGGCATAATTGATGATTTAAACATTTTTCTAATTCCCAATGTTTAAAAGCACCATGCTTAGTTTTAAGAAATTTATTTCTATTTTGATTTTCCTTACAGTATCGGTACTCAATATTTTTGTCCTTAAAATAAGCATGTAAAAGGTATGTCCAGGCAATATTCATCAAAACAATGAAAGACTCTGACTTAAAAGTTATAAGAGGATTATTATAAATTTGAATTGCGGATAGAGCAGCTTCACGAGATTTTTTTATTAATTCATTTTTAATTGAAAAAATCCTTCTATTTCGTTTATTTTCCATAATCTATTATCTACTCTTGCTGAAACATAATTAACCTATTTTCTATAGTTTAGTATCAAATCAATAAAACTGTTTTTTCTGCGTCACTGCATTTTTTCCAGCAGTGACGCAGAAAAATCACCTTGATTTTACCGCGTAAAATCAACACATTTCAGCATTTCAAATAATGGGCGACCCCGCCCCCCTTGCGATGCAGCCAGTATAGACAAACACTATTACGACAAAATCACAGCCAGTGTCGGCCTGTACTGTCTGAAATCAATAAAAGTAATGCCTCAAAAATTCTGTCGTCAAAAACTCAACCAGGCGATATTGAGCTGATGGATGTAATTAAATAAGAAAGTATTTTATGTTGGTCAGCACCTACTTCAATCACCCTATATGATACAATTTATTCAAAGCATTATATTCCAATCACCTAATGAAGATTTAGTTCTAAGGGTATAAACAGATGCACAAGAATGAATACTGAATCAAAACGAATTGAGAAATATACTATTGTCTCTAACACATTAGCGTGTATGAGCAATCAACAATTACAACAAGTCCTGTCAACCGGAAATGAGATGCATTCTGGTATTGGAGGCACTTCTGTTCGAATAGATATCGAGAACATCCCTGTTTTTGTAAAAAGGGTTCCAATTACTGAATTTGAACTAAAGCCAGATAACTTCATGTCAACGGCTAATATTTTTAAATTACCGATATGCTATCAATATGGTATTGGATCAGCTGGTTTTAGCGCTTGGCGTGAGCTTGCAGCACACATCATGACAACGAATTGGGTGATCAGTGGTCAATGCGCCAATTTCCCAATGATGTATAGCTGGCGAATTATTCCTAACTCTTTAAGTAAAACCGATCTTTCCTATTGGAAATCTACAGAAAAATATTTAGATTATTGGGAAAACAACCAAAATATCAAAGAGCGTATACATGGTCTGAATAACGCCAACACCAGTGTTCTATTATTTCTTGAGCATTTTCCAAGAAATTTACACCAACATTTAAAAGAATTTTTGTCACCAAGTGTCGTTGAATTGGATTCAATTAACCATCTGGAAAAATTGAATAAATCATTTGGAACGGTTTTAGAATTTATGCAGGAAAAAGGTTTTCTTCATATGGATGCTCATTTTCATAACATTTTAGCTGATGAGAATGACATTTACCTCAGTGATTTTGGTTTGGCATTGTCAAAGAAATTTGATTTATCAATAACCGAACATAATTTTGTAAAAGACCATGAACATTATGACAGGTGCAGTTATTCAGTCAATTTGCTACATGGTGTTCTAACAGCCTATGCAGGAAAGGATCACTGGGACAAGACATTAAGTGATTACTTAACAAATAAATTTTCAATTAAGTTGCCCGATAAAATAAATGAAATATTATCTAAAAATGCTCCTATTGCAGAAAAAATGCATATATTTTATAAAGAAATTCAGAAAGATAAGTCAACTCCGTTTCCATCAAATCATATGAATGGGATGCTTGAATCAGTCTGGCAGGGAAAATTTTATGATTCAAATTAAAAAAATAACAGGTGATCAAGGTATTATTATCAAAGCCCTGGCATTGTCTGATATCCCCTCTCTGGTCGATGCTTTTCAAAAAGCAAATTGGCAAAAACCTGCGTCGTTATTTGAAAAGTATAACCAAGAACAACAACAGGCTGAGCGAGTCGTATGGTTGGCTTATATTCAAGACCAAATCGCCGGCTATGTTACCCTAAAATGGTCATCACTCTATAAACCCTTTGCTCAGAAACAAATCCCAGAAATTATGGACTTAAATGTATTACCCTCTTTTCGCAAATTTGGAATAGGAAGTACTTTACTAACAGTCGCTGAAGAAAAAGCAGCAAGCCAACATTCACATGTAGGTCTTGGAGTTGGCTTATATGGTGGACAAGATGGGGGCTATGGACAAGCGCAACGACTCTACATCAAACGCGGCTATATTCCTGATGGGTTGGGAGTCACTTATGACTATAAACCAGTTGATCCAGGAAAAATGGTTTGTTTGGATGATGATTTGATATTATGGTTTACCAAAAAAGTGAAATAATGAAATGAAATTTCCCTATCAGCTCATCGAATTAACCCATATTTTAGATGAAACCAGCCCTTCTTGGGAGGAAAACTGTGGCTTTTCTTCATCAATAGTATTGGATTATGCTGACTGTACTAGCGAAACCTCATTTCGCGTGCAACATCTCACAATGCCAGCAGGAATGGGAACGCATATGGATGCCCCCTCTCACTGCTGTCCTGATGGGCTATCTATAGACCAAATTCCACTGGATAAATTAGCCGCTCCTTGTGTGGTGATTGATGTATCTCAAAAGGCACATGATCTTTACAGTGTGGTACCTCAAGATATCGCTGATTTTGAAAAAAAGCATGGCCTTATTCAACCTAATTCGTTTGTCATCATCAAAACAGGCTGGTCACGCTTTTGGGATACATCTATCCAATATCGTAACAACTATCATTTTCCCTCTGTCTCGGCAGAAACAGCTACTCTGCTGGTGTCACGGGGTATTGTGGGTTTAGGCATAGATACCTTATCGCCGGACAGACCAGATGATGGTTATCCTGTACATCGTATATTGTTAAGCTCAGGACGATACATCGTGGAAAACATTGCAAATAGTGAACAATTACCCCCTACAGGTAGTTTTGTCATGGCCTTCCCACTGAAAATCAAACAAGCAACCGAGACACCTATGCGTTTAATTGGATTATTGCCATGAATTATCCTAATGAACAAATAGAAAACAATGCTGATGCGCAACAAATCAATGAATGCCTTGATTTAGTCAACAAAATTTTAGGTGACAACCTTTTGGGCGTTTATCTCTATGGTTCAGCCCTTGTCGGTGGTTTACAAAAATACAGTGATATTGACTTATTCGTTGTAACCAATCATGCCACAACCTTGAGTGAAAAAAATGAATTAACGAAACACCTGCTTCACATATCAGGCCTTTACATGAAAAGCGCAAAACGGCCTATAGAAATGACGGTTGTTGAAAAAAGAGCAGTTAACCCCTGGCATTATCCCCCTCGTTTTGATTTTCAATATGGAGAATGGTTAAGAGCTTCTTTTGAGATCGGTGATATTGAACCACAGAATTATGTAATGCCCGATCTTGCTTTGATTATCACTCAGGTTTTATTGAAGAGCCAGACCTTATTTGGGGAGCAGCCAGAAAAAATTTTAGCGCCAGTTCCCTACGCTGATTTTATTAAAGCGATGCTTCAAGATCTCGATAGACTTGCAGCCGATATCATGGATGATACTCGAAATGTGCTACTCACCCTGGCACGAATTTGGTGTACTTTAGAAACCAATACGATTTGCTCCAAACCCGATGCAGCAGATTGGGTAATAGAACGGTTGCCAAAAACTTACCAAGCCGTGATGAATAGAGCTAAATCCATCTGCATCGGCGATGAAAATGAATATTGGGAAGATATCAAAGCATCGTTAAAACCTTGTGCAGATTGGATGCTACAGGAAATTAACACAATCAAATTATCCATAAATCCAAACAAAATAGCCTACAAGGTGAGCGAATGAAGGAACTTACTTTTTTTAAGGGTTATCAACAAGATGAGCAAAAGCGCGCCGCGTTTAATCACCTTGCAGTTAAAACCTTTGATTTATCGTTTGAAGAATGGTACCAATCCGGCTATTGGCGAGATAAATACATTCCCTACACTTTATTTGACGAGGAACAAGCCGTTGCGAATGTTTCAGTGAATATCATGGATTTTAGCATCTTTGGCCATCAACAAAAAACCATCCAGATTGGCACTGTAATGACAGATGAAGCGTACAGAAATCAAGGCTTAAGCCGAAAGCTAATGAAAAAGGTATTTGAAGATTGGAAAGCAAAGAGCCACCTGATTTATCTTTTTGCTAATTCAACCGTATGGGGCTTCTATCCTAAACTCGGATTTAAGTCAGTTAAAGAGTATCAGTACCAACGCACAATAATATCTACAACTCATACTAACTTTGTTAAATTAGATATGGATAATAAAGAAAACAGGGAAAAACTTCATGATTATGCTCAAAACACCTGTCCACTAGGCAAGATTTCCATGCAAGAAAATGCCGATTTGGTCATGTTTTACGGCATCACGGTATATAAAAATAATGTCTTCTATCTCCCTGAATTGGATACCATCGCCATTGCCGAAATAAATGGACGGCAACTCCAATTATTAGACGTGTTTAGCAAAAAAGAGCAAAATTTAAACGATGTTATCCATGCTTTGAGTGATGAATCCATAGATACTGTGCGACTTGGTTTTGTTCCCAAGGATTGTTCATCCTATGAGATAATTCCTATCGATGAAAAAGAAAAGGATGAAATGCTTTTTCTTGAGGCAGACAAGACCGCTTTATTCGATGAAAATCAGTTGATGTTTCCACTATTGTCTCACGCATAGTTAAGAAGTTTTAAGTATGGATGAACATAACACTTTGATTCTGCTAAATGAACTATCAGATAAAATAAATAACCTATATGGCTTTGTCAAAATTGCTGGTGAAAATTTTGGAGAACCGGCAATAAACTCCGGTCCATGTGGCCCTTTTGCTAATGCCTTTTATACGATTTGGAATCAAAAATTTACTGAAAAAGTAAATATTGCCTTTATTATGGTAAAAAACTCTGATGAATGTTGGCATGTATTAATTAGATTACCAAACGGGTTACTTTTTGACGGCGGTATTGGCGTTCATTCAGATGATAGATGGGATAAGGACAAATTTGATATAGTGGATATGTTCCAATATGACCTGCAACTATTAGAAAAACATTCCGGTGGTTTGAATAGAAAGTATCCTCGATATTGCCCCAATTTTTCTATTAATGATGTCACCCATTTGATAACCAATTGCCTCAATTTGATTGAAGAATAAATGAATATACAACCATTAATAGATAAGCTGAAACTTGGTGAGATAAAAGTACAGCCTGAATTACTCAAAGGCGGTGCGCTGCATACCATGATTAAAATAGAAACAAGCAACGGCGCCTTTGCGATTAAACGATTAAATCCGCATATTACTGCTAAAAGTCATTTTAAAAACGCCTATGAGCACTCCGAGCAGATTGCTAATGAAATGGCTAAAAATGCCATACCTGCGGTTAAGGCTTTATCTTTTAATAATGAGTATGTTATTAACGTCGATACAGATCATTATATAATTTATCCATATATCGACGGTCATTTACTGGATGAGTCCAAGTTAACGCTTGAGCATGCGCGCTCTATTGGCGAATTATATTCGTTAATTCATTCAGCAAATATCCACCATGCAGAAACAGATGAAGCCCAGTACGATTACTTTGACGATGCACACTGGGTAAAACTGATTGAACGCTCCAAACATTCTGATTTGATGGCGTTATTGCCAGTCATTTTAGATTGGAATCAAACCTATTTTCAGGCCATCCCGATCCTCAAACAAGAGTCAGTTATTACACATAGAGACATGCACATTCAGAATGTGCTATGGGATAGTAATAGTAAACCACATATCATAGACTGGGAAAGTGCTGGCTTAATGAATCCCATGTTAGAAATAATAGGATATGGGCTGGAATGGAGTGGCATTATTTTATATCAGAAAGTAAATACCCCCTTTTTGAAGAAATTGCTCACCACATACCATCAACATATTTCTAAAACATGGATAACATCTTTCCATCAAGCATTTACAGGATGGCTAGGACATTGTGTATTGGCATGGACTGAATTTAACATACATCGCATGCTTGGCGAGGTTTCTTCTGATGAAGCTGAAATATTAAAAGGACGCGAAATTATCATAGAAAAAATGATACCTTGTATAAAATATATTCAATCAGAAGAAGCGTTTCTAAAATCATTGTTAGAAACATTATTTTCAACTAAACAATGAATATTCATTTTTTAATGAAGGATTGCAGCAATGGATGAGCCACAATATACTAACGACTTGACTGTTGAAATGGTATAAACACTTGAAGAACAGTAACGCAGCTATTCAATGGGCAGTAGATTATCTGGAATCCCATCATTACAGATTGATTGCTATTCAAAAAATAGTTGAACCAGCTCATTCTATAGTGAGTAAAATAAACACATCTCAAGGCATCTTCTACTTGAAGCAAACGCCACCCGCACTATTTCTTGAGCCAGACACAATATCCCTGCTTCAAGCTCGCGGATGTCGACATATCCCAACCGTCATTGCAAAAAATGACCGCTATCGTTGCTTTTTGACAACCGCATGTGGCGATCTCACTTTACGTTCACTGTTTTCAAAAAGCGGCGTTGATACGGATTTATTGGGACAAGGAATCAGTCATTATACATCTATTCAAAGAAATTTAGAGAATGATACACCTAAGCTAATCACCTTTGGCCTCCCCGATTGGCGGCTTGAGAAATTTCCTTTGTTATACCGTGAGCTTATACAAGAAACAAATCGCTTGATTGCTGATGGCCTAATGCCAGAAGAAATCGCAACCCTTAATCGTGCTTATGATTTTTGTATAGAACAATGTGAACTGCTGTCAAAGTACAAAATCCCTGAAACCATCAACCATTGTGATTTCCACGATAACAATATGCTGCTTTCCAAAGAGTCAGGAGAGATAAGCATTATTGACTGGGGAGAAACTGTGATTGGCCATCCCTTTTTCTCGCTTAATACTTGCTTATGGAATCTGACTTATTTCCACAAAATGAAGCGGGATGACATGCAATATCAAGCACTACAAAAAATCTGTGTTTCGCCCTGGTTAGGCAACCATGAAGAACGCGATCTGATAACAGCTTTTGGCATCGCCAATCAACTTTTAGGTGTTTTCGCTGCCTTAGGGTACAAGCTCATGTATGAGGCAACGGCAAACCAATCAAAAACCGTCCAAGACGAACATCCTGGTTCGATAGCGGGTTGTTTAAGAAGCTTCTTACAGCAGGTAACAAATAGCTAATCTGTCTCTCATGTCTTCTGCGTCACTGCAAATTTTCCAGCAGTGACGCAGAAAAATCACATTGATTTTACCGCGTAAAATCAACACATTTCAGCATTTTGTCCGATCCCGCCAATCGGGATTGGACAAAATTCTTTCCAAAATCCCTTGCGAAGCAAGCACCGCTTTGCTAATTTGGAATCAAGCATGACTGATGAGCTGGTGAAACTCCGGCGAAACGTCAACCGACGTCTAATGCTAAGCCACTTCTTTCCCCTAACCCCGTGGCTGGACGTTCAGTCGGGAAAACCATCTAGGAATCTCTGTCATCCGACAGGGCAACTCCCTCGGGAGTTTAAGTCAATTTATTTTAATTTGACCATGGACTTGTATGACAAGAGCCATTGTCTTGTCGTTTTTATTAATCATCAAAACAAGGAGGAAATAAGCACCCAAAAACTGTTGTAAATCGGCGAGATCGTTTGCCTTATAACGATTGATTTGCCCCCTACTTCGAGCTTTATGGCTTTGGCCAGGTTTCATCTTTGAGTGAGCCGCTCGTTCAACACTAAACCAAAGACAGGGCAAATAAATTTTTATCGGATGGGATGATGAGAAAATACAGCTTAAGACAAACTGCCAATCAATATTTAAAGCTCGGCAATCAAGGCAGTTACAAAATCAAAAAACAACGGGCATATGTTATTCGTAAAATGATCGATGATCTCTATAGCATTGGTGATGTGCCATCTTCCTGGAAGGGCATCCAATCGCATCATATTCACCAACTGGTAGCTCATTGGAAAAAGAGTAAAATACGTACCAGCACTATAATGAATCACATGACTATAGTCAGGCATTATCTAACCAGCATAGATTGCCCCATTCCCAATATAGACAATAAATCCCTGCAACTCAGCAAAGTTACCAAGAAACGTAAAAGAAAACTCAAAATCCAGCACGACCACTGGCACTCATGGGACAATCCAATACAACGTCTCATCATGGCATTACAAACAGAATTTGGTCTGACCTTCAAAGAGGCCATTTATATCAAACCTGAAATTAACATCCAAGATGACAGCATCTGGATAACCAGGAATATTGCATTTAATTCCTTAGATAGAACAATTCCTATCAGATTTGAAATGCAAAAAGCAATCCTCGATGAAATCAAAGAGCTGACTGACGGTAAATCCATTGCTGAATTTAATGATTATGAAGACACCAAAATTGCCTGGCGAAAGACTTTAAAAAAACATGCCCTACCAATTAACAAGGCCTACCGTTATCTCTACGCAAAACAGATGGCTCAGTATCTTTTACCACTGTTGGGGAAATACGAAGCCTTTTGGGTTATTCGCAGCGAAATGGGCATCAAATCCCGTGATTCATTATGGAGGTATCTTAATGAGTAAGTCCAAACTTAAAAATGCCCAGTATTCAATCAATGAATGTATTAAGAAAATCCAAAACTACTCCCACGCCAGCCGAGCAGATATGAAACACATGTTGAATCGATGCGTTAAAGATTTACACGAATTAGGTTACATGGTCACGCACATTAAAGGATTAAAGCCAAAGCACATTCACATCCTGGTTGATCACTGGAAAGCCCAGAATAAAAATCCTGCAACAATAAAAAATTATATGGCTAAACTGCGAAAAGTAGCTTCGGTGCTAAACAAGCCAGAACTGGTTAAACAAGGCAACGACAGCTATCAAATCAATAAACGTAATTACGTTCCTCAATATAATAAAGCAATCAACAACATCGATTTTTCCAAATGCTCAGACCCAATGATCCGTTTATCCTTGGAAGCTCAATTCCTTTTTGGTCTCCGCCGTGAAGAATCAATGAAGATTGTACTTAGTGATGCCTGGCAAGGAAATAAATTGGTTATAAAGCCCAGCTGGACAAAAGGTGGGATCGGGCGCGATATTAAACTAACGAATGAGCAACAACGGCAATGGCTACTTGATGCTATAAAGCAAGTTCCTGCTGGACAATCGCTTATCCCTAAAGAAAAAACCTATAAAAATCATCTAGCTCAGTACCATGAAGTCATAGAAAAAATGGGTTTAAGTAAATGCCATGGGCTTCGTCATGCTTATGCCCAGAGAAGATATCACGAAATTACAAAATCCTATGACAAAACTGGCAATGGACTTATATGTCCAATTCAAGGAGGCAGAATATACAAAGAACTGAATCCCCTTGAAAAATATTGGGATAGAACCGCAAGGGAAATTATTAGCCAGTCCCTTGGGCATTCGAGATTGAGTATTACAAAAATCTATTGTGGTTAGTAGGTGATTATGTGCAGTAACCAGATAAAAATATGATTTTACATGAGGTTAATCCGAAGTTACTGCACATAATATCCCATGCATTTTCTATTAAGCAGCAATGATCACTATTCCCATACCACCTTAAATGTGCAATTATTTTTTAATTCAATAGGAGCTACTTCATAAGAATTTTTGTAATAAGTAATGATAATTTGTTTTTCTTTAGCCGTTTTTACATTGAACTGACAACTAAGTTGTTTTTGTCATTCAGCATGCTAAAGGGACCGTCGATCAGCAGCTAATGGGACCGCCTAAAATGTCAAAACGGTACCTATCAAACTTGTCCACTTTTAGTTAATTATACATGTTATTTTCGCTTTTTTGTTTCTCGCTCTCCTCTGTAACTGGGACCATCTAATGTAACCCGATATGAATTATGTCTTAATCTATCGATAGTGGCTGCAGCAAGTAATCGATTAGGGAAAGCAGAACCCCATTCGCTAAAGTCCAGATTGGATGTAATGATCGTTGATGCACGCTCATATCTTTCCGAGATTAGGTCGTGAAAATCCTCATCCTGGGGGTTGCGTAATGGTCTTAGTCCAAAATCATCGATGATTAGTAGTGGCATTTTCACCAGTTCTGAGAACTTTTTATCAAATCGACCTGATGCTCTAGCTGCTTGCAACTCATTAAAGAGTTGATTTTGCGAAAGCCAGAGTGTATCGATTCCTCTTTGTATCGCACAATGAGCTATGGCTTGAGCAATATGAGATTTCCCTGTTCCACAAGGTCCTACGATGAGAATGGGAACTTTTTCTGCAATAAATGAACACGAGATTAACTCCTGTATTTGAGCGCGATTGATTTTAAGGTTAAAGTCAAAATCGAATGATTCTATCGTCTTGTCACCACGGATACGTGCACGCTTCATTCGTGTTCTTAATTTTTTGTTTTCCCTTCCTAATAACTCATCTTGAAGCAGTAATCCCAGAAACTCAGGGTAGCTTAGCTTCTTTTCTATAGACTCACGGTTACGCAGCGGGATGTTCTCAGCAACATGCGATAACCGTAGTTGTTTTAACTGCGAAGATAGCTCGGGCATCGGGTTTATCATCATTTGTCTCCTGTTGTTTGTATTAGTGTAATAAGTGGGACGTATTCCGGCAGAACTTTCCCCCTACCGAATAGGGTTTGGCCAATGTTGTCGGTTCTTCCTCATGCGGTAAGGCTTGCTTTTCAGCCCCAACCTCTAGCATCGTCTTGATTGTTTTATAATGCACGCTTTGAAAAACAAGCGCTCTATGGCAAGCAGCCTCCAGACGGTCATCGCCATATTTTTTCCTAAGACCGAGAATGCTTTGTGCAGCCCGAAGATAATCTACGACTGAATCATTTAATAGTCCCTCAATAGCAATCACGCATTGGCTTCCAACTTCATGTGCTTGCTTTAGGCACCACTGGGCATCTCGCATCGAGTAAGCCAAAGCATTCGGTGGAAGGTGTTCTGGTATTGTATGTTTGGTGCCTGGTATTTCGAGTTTCGGATGGAGTGCTACCAGTTGATGATTGAAATACAGTCGGATAGTTGTATCCGTTGCTCTAAGCCAAAGCTCTTGCCGTGCGAGGCGATATGGACCTGAATATCGGCATTTCTTGTATTGCACATGGCAATCACCATGAAGCTTGACCTTTTCCCACGCCGCAAACTCGGGCGGATGGTTAGGCAGTTTTTTAAGAAGAGGTTGTTCAATTTCAAATAGAACCAAAGGCTTTTCATGAGTAGTGCCGTGGTTGCGCGCGCCAGCCTCTTGTATTAACCAGATCTTTAACTGCTCGTTCGCATCGTTTAAGCTTCTAAACTGGCGCAGTGGAACAAAGCGGTTTTTAACGTACTTAACCCCGGATTCAACTCGGCCTTTTTTCTGGGGATCATACGGAGGACATGGGGAAATAATAAAACCATAGCCTGATGCGCACTCCCCATATGCCTTTTGAACGCAAGGGTTGTGGTAACAAGCTTTCGTAATCGCACACTTCGCGTTATCTATAATTATTTTTTCTGGAACACCATTAAACCATTCAAAGGCACGCCGATGGCAGGCAAGCCATGTCTCAACATCCTGATGTAAGACCATTTCTGCATACATATGACGGCTCCAGGAGAGCACCATCACAAAGATCCAGGTCTTCTGTTCCTCTCCTTTGCCATCAGTAATTTTAGGTCCTTGCCCAAAGTCAACCTGTGCTGATTCGCCCGGTTTAAACTCTAATATCGTGGTGACCGCTCGTTGTTTTTCCTTGTAAGACTTGATATAGCGTTGAACAACGCTATAACTACTTTTAAAACCATGTTCTCGTTGTAAATGAGCATAGATAGTGCTGGCCTGAACGCCCTGTCTGGTCCATTCTTCAATCTTCACCCGGTATGGCTGTATGCTCAAAAAGCTATTGGCACTGCTCTTTTCAAAAAATAACGCCAGTTCCTGTTCTGTGGGGATTGACTTATCCTTTTCTAACCAGCCTTGCTCTATCGCAATGTCACGCACCCTCCTAAGCGTTTTTCTATCGGCAAGTTTGTCACGGGACAGCCCTCTGAGCGTAGCGCCTTGACGCAATTGGCTAATAATAATGATATATTCGTGCATCTCAAATCTCCGGTTTGACATCCATTTCCCCATTTATGAATAAACAGAGAAAAATTATGTTCATTTTTAACCAAAGTTTGATAGGTGGGGTGGTCCCTTTAGCTGCTGACAGCCCGGTCCCTTTATGTGATGACTAGGTGGTCCCATTAGGGTGCTGAATGACATTTTTCTTCTTCATAGGGTGAATATGGATTTGGAGCTATTTGAACTAAGCCACCCATACCAGGTAAAAGCATAGTCTCTTCTGTTAAACCTGATTTTAAATTAAATCCTGGATAACCAGTGACACCTAGAGCTCTGTCATATTTGTTAATAACCGTTACACAAGCTAATCTTGGGTCTTTATCTACCACATCATGATTGCATGATGCAAAAGTATAAGTCGGTAAACAAAAAAGTAAAAATAATGTTCTGGATTTCATAACTCGATCCTTTCAAAGCATTTTTATTAAGTGCTTAACAACATATCTTACTCATGTTTAGCAATCAATATGAAGGCCAATAAATCCCTTATTTGAGTCAAAATATATTATGTGCAATAGATACGTAAAAGCCTTATTCAAGGGAATAAGTCAAGATTTACTGCACATAATATTTTTCCTGCAAATGCCTATTTTTCTTCGTTTTATAGTGATTGCAACCACTGAAGCAATGTTTTGTTTTCCTTCCATGATGGCAGTTTTGGTGTAGGCGCTGGACTAGTTTTCTCAATGGCTGCTCTTTTCATTTCAAGATTAGCTTTGGCATAAATTTCCGTAGTTTTAATATCAACGTGCCCTAAGAAATCACGAATAATATCTAACGATACACCACCTTGTAGCAAATGCATGCCTTTAGTATGCCGCAGGTTATGTGGACTTATTGCCTGATTAAACTCGGGATGTTGTTGTTGCACTTGCTGCACATATTTTTGAAAGATATAGCGCACCCCTGAACGCGATAATCTATTCCCATGTCGACTTGCAAACAAGGGATGTGTAAATTTATCAGGGGTACTTAGCTTATTTTCCTGTAAATAGTCTTGCAAAAGTTCCACAGTATTTTGCATCAAGGGGACAATACGTACCTTTCGTCCTTTCCCGAAAAGGCGAATCTGAGCAGGATTCGTTAATCGCAAATCACCGACTGACATATCAATTAATTCTTGTACACGAGCACCCGTATCATAAAGTACGCTCAATAATACAGCATCACGGCGGCCATCTTGTGTGCTCAAGTTAGGTTGAGCCAGCAAGGATGTCAGATGATCTTTAGATAGATAGCCTACTGTTTTATGTACAAATCGGCGTAATGGTATCGATAAAATTTTTTGAGCTTGAAATAAATGCTCAGGTGACTCTGCTTGAAGATACCGGAAAAACGCATGTATTGTCGCCAAACGATGATTTAGTGTGTAAATTTTACACTGGCGTTGCTGTTCAAGGTGGTCTAGAAAGGATTCAACTAAAGCAACATCAATATGCTCAAGTTGAAGTTTTTCTAAGGGAATACTTTTAATATCTCGACAGAACTGCAAGAGTAAAACAAAAACATCCCGATAAGCTTTAATTGTATTAGGACTTAAATTGCGTTTGCCAATGATATAATTTGTTAAAAAATGAGTTAAGTGAATAGACAGATCCGTGGGTTTCATAATTACCTCCATTGCGGTATCACACCGCCAAATTGTTTGTTCATACGGTCAGTTAAATTAGGAAATAATTCTGCCGTTAAATGCAGATATTTTTGTGTGCCTGTAAAATCTTGATGACCAAGATAAGCAACTAATAAAGGCAATTTAGCGTTTAAGTCAGCGCCTTCTTCATACCATTGAATGAGCCTGTGTACAGCAAAGGTGTGACGTAGATCATGGATTCTTGGACCTTTACCACGACCTCCATGAGGAATACCGCACTGATGCAAAAGCTGCCGGAATAGATAATAAATTCCTGAAAGGCACCAAGCTGTTTGTTCTGATGAAGGAAAGAAGAAAGCCCCATCTGTTCGTTTTTCTAAAATGATTTTGGCCACTTGTTCAGAATACACTCGCAATCGCTCAACCATATCAAGAGCGAGTGGAACTAGCCGATCCTTATCATGCTTTGCTTTATGAACTGTAATAACGCCTTGTGCTAAATCTACATCACCTAAGCGCAAATTCAATACTTCCCCCAGGCGAAATCCGCAACTGTATAGCAAATGTTAATCGCCACCACTATGGAGCCACTTCGTCGCCACTTAATAGAGCCAGTTGAATGGCGGCTAATGGAGCCAGTGAGATCACCACTTAATGGAGCCAGTTGAGTGGCGGTTAATAGAGCCACCTCATCACCACTTAATAGAGCCACCAAAAATACTCATATTGAAATAATGACTCTGTATTCTGAATGCTGAACCAATGGCAACAGGAGTACAGAAGATGAGCAATAGGAGTATTCAGATGTATGAATATCGTCAAGTAATCTTAAGTCTTCGTTTGGGCGAGTCATGTCGTTCGATTGCAAGAACTGGCCTTGTTGGCCGTCACAAAGCTGAGCAAATCAGGAAGGTCGCGGGGTTAAGAAGCTGGTTGGATCCTGAAGTACAGTTGCCCTCTGATGAGGAGCTGATTGAGCTTTTCGGTGGGACGGTCAAACAGATAGAGGCAAAATCGCCCGTACGACTTTACGAAGATGAAATCCGTGAATGGGCTGTGCAAGGTATTCAGGCCAGCACCATTCATCAGGCGTTGCAACGCAAGCATGGTTTTAAAGGTGCCTATAACTGCGTACAGCGGCTGGTTAGGCATATCAAGGATACAACCTCAACCGATGTGACAACGGTTTTGGATTTTAGTCCTGGCGAAAGCGCGCAGGTTGATTTTGGGCAAGGTCCAGTTATTGTCGATGTGATGACAGGCAAAGAAACAAAGACTTGGTTTTTTGTAATGGTCTTGTCCTGGAGCAGACACCAATATGCTGAACTGGTCACCAATCAAACAGTTGAAACCTGGGTAGGCTGCCACCGCCGTGCATTCGAGTTCTTTGGCGGCGTTCCCAAAAGGATAATCATTGATAACCCCAAATGTGCGATTACAAAAGCTTGTTATCATAATCCTGAAGTACAACGCTCCTATGCCAGTTGTGCTGAAGACTATGGTTTTGTCATTTCGCCCTGTCCACCCCGAGAGCCAAAGAAAAAAGGACGTGTTGAATCCGGAGTAAAGTATGTGAAAAAGAATTTTATGCCACTGCGTGACTTCAGGGATTTATCAGATGCCAACAAACAACTCACTGCATGGGTACTTGAAACAGCAGGGAATCGAAAGCATGGCAGTACCCGTGAGAAGCCCCTAAACCGGTTTATCGAAATTGAAAAACACGCGCTAAAAGCCTTACCTGCTCAACCATCAGAACTATCAGTCTGGAAAAAGGTAAAAGTACACGGAGATTGTCATGTGCAATATGAACAGTGCCGATATTCTGTGTCCTATAAACACGTTAGACAATCGCTCTGGTTAAGGGCTAGTGAAAGCACGGTTCGTTTGTATCACGAGCATGAAATGGTTGCCATCCATCCACGACTCACCAAGGCTGGTAGCCGCCACACTATTGATGGGCATCTGCCATCCAATGCCATAGCCTACAAAATGCAAGATGCACAATGGTGTTTATCATTGGCAGAGAAAGTTGGTACCAGCTGTTTATTGGTCATTGAGCAGCTTCTCAAGGACAAGGTCTGTGACCATTTACGCGCCGCCCAGGGCATATTGGGATTAAAACGCCAATATGGAAGCACCCGTCTGGAAGCAGCCTGCTATCGAGCCATTGAGTTCGAAACACTGAACTACCGCTCTATTAAAAATATTCTTAAAGCCGGTATTGAGTATGAACAATTACCGCGTGAGCAAGCATTCGACCAGCTGGCCAGTGTCTATACCGGCTCAGGGCGATATGGTCGAAATACCCGTCAGTTAATTCAATAACCTATCAGGAGATAAAATATGAGTAATCATCCAATGCCGGATATCGAGCCTTTGTTAAAAAACCTTCGGTTATCAGGCATGATTGAAAGCCTGGCTCAACGAAATAAAGAAGCCATCGAGAACAAGATGAGCTTTACCGAGTTTCTGGCAATCCTTTTACAGGACGAAATCCACAGACGCGAAATGAAAAAGTTTGCTGTCCGTTTTAAGAAATCCAAAATCAATGGCAGCAAGACACTTGAGCAATTTGACTTTGGCTTTAACCCCAAAATAAATCAGCAAAAAATCAAGGACATAGCCACTTGCCGTTTTATCAGTGAAAAAGTTCCCGTGCTTATCGTTGGCCCTTGTGGCACTGGAAAAAGCCATCTGGCTCAGGCTATTGCCCATTGTGCGGTGAGAGCGGAAATCGATGTGTTGTTCTTTACCCAAACGCAGTTGTTTAAGCACTTGCAAGCGGCTAGAGCCATTGGAGAATATGATAAGAAATTCCAGCAACTCGTCAAAGTTCCATTGCTTGTTATTGATGATTTTGGCCTCAAACCCTTTCGTACCCCACAAGATGAAGATCTGCATGACCTGATAGCCGAACGGTATGAAAAGGCATCTACTATGATAACTAGTAACCTGGACTTTCCAGAATGGGGCGATGCATTCCCAAACAAACTACTGGGGGCTGCCACTATAGATAGACTAGGACACGGTGCATATAAAATTGCTCTGGAGGGATACAGTTATCGAACAGTTAAAGAAGCTAAAAATGACAAAAAATAGCATGTTAATTTTGGAGATAAATAACCATTTATGGTAACCTCATTTTTGAGTATTTTAGGCATTTTATACTGGCTCCATTAAGTGGCGATCAGTAGCTCCATTAGAGTGGCGATTGACAGCAAACGCAGTAGCTCTGGTATAACAAGGTGCCGCCATGGCGTTTTTGTGCTGGGTTTAATTAGGTCAGCTGCATGAATTAACTTACCAATCTCTTCTCGTGTAAACACATGGGGTAAGAACGTATTGTTTTTAGGCGTACCGAATTTAATAGGTACAATATAAGCAGTATAACCAAGCCTTACCATCATCCTGGCTAATTGGCGAATTAAGCCAACGCGACGCTGATGTGTTGAGGCTTGTTCTTTTGGTAGTTTCTCTAGCCATTGCCGCACTAAATGCTCAGGCAAAGCAATTTCTCTCTGGGTTTGGTCACAGAGAAATTGGTCAAAACACTTTAAGATTTTAGGCGCCTCATCGTATTGATAACCACAAGCACGCTTTTCTTGGATAAATTGTTTAATTAATGAAGCAATAGAACTACAATATTCAATATTATCAATAATGTTTGGCATGATTTATCCCCTCTAAAGATAACGCAACTTCGCGTAGCATTTCGATGCTGGATTTGGCATAAATCATCGTGCTCGCTGTTGACGAATGGCCTAAGATATTTGAAATAACCGGAAATGGAGTGCCTTCTTCTAAAAGGTAAGTGGCTAAACTATGGCGCAATGAATGCAACCCCTGGTGTTGTTTCCTTCTAAACTGAATACCTGCTACTTTTCGCCAGTAGTCAACCGTTTGGTATAAATGAGAGCCCTTACTAAAAGGAACCTGCACCGGGTACAATCGTAGGAATACTTGTCGATAATGAGTTTTTGGCCGGCCAAATCGGAGATAATCAATTAATGCATTTCCAACTTCTGCCGTCAGAGGCAAGATTAATGGCTGTTGTGTTTTTGATTGCGTCAGCGTTAATGTTTCAGCTTCCCAATCAATTTGGTCTAAAGTTAAATCACGTATATCCCCTGTTCGTAATCCTAATCGACAAGCAAGCAAGAGAATCGCATAATCCCGCTTGCCTTTAGGAGAGCTCCGATCAACTGCTGCTAGCAACTTAACCACTAGCTCTTTATCCCAGACGGAAGGAATTTTTGCATGGCTTGGCACATGAACTGTAGGCAGTGCTTGACTCATATCATGAGCAATTAAATCACGCAAAAATAAATACTTGAGGAATTGCCTCATATCGGACACAACCCTCGAAACAGTTTTATTGCTAAATCGCCATAGTGAACAGATAAAGAGAGATAATTGTTGCGGCTTAATTTGTTCAAACGCTTGAACACCCTGTTCCACAACAAAATTTAATAAAAGCCCAATTTGCCTTATTCGCTCACTAATACAGTACTTGCCAATATGACGTTTTTCTTCACAGTATTTTGCATACTCACTCAGTACCTTCTTCATGTCTTGTGGTATTTTGAGTTTTTGTATCAACGTATGAATTCGTTCAAAATAGCCATATCTCGCAAATTGCCAAAGAATCTTCAAACTATATTCAGCATGCTTGCGCCAACCGGACTTCGTGCTGGTATATTCTGTTGACTTAATACCGTAATGGTCGAGAAATTCTATGATTAATTTCTGGGTTAACTTATCCTCAAAATGATGCTGTTTGGCAAATTTGATTAGTCGGCTCCATGTGGCTTGATACCGACGTATGGATCGCTCATTATAATCCAGTATTTGTAATTGGCTTAGAGCGCCAAAAACAAGTTCATCCAATAATGGTTTCTTCGATGTGGATTTGACTTCTCTCATGACTATCTCCGTTAGTTTTCAGCGGCCATGACGGCCGCTTTACAGAAATAGTATGGGATATTATGTGCAGTAATTTTGAACTAACATGCTGTTAAATTGGAGATTTATTCGGCTACTGCACATAATCACCTACTAACCACAATAGGTTTTATGTGTTGCAGCACATAAGATCTACTTAGGCTGACAATCTTTGCTTTTTTAAGTCATCAATACACAATTGCATTTTATAATGCGGTACGGGATGCCATGAAGCTATAAATTCTCCAATAATATTAAATCCAGCCTTCTTATAAACATGGATCGGACGCTCATTAGAAATTTCAGGATCGATAAGTACGATTTTAGAATCAGAAAATTGACTTAAGATAAATTCATGTATCATCTGTACTGATAATCCCTTCCCAATATAATCCAACCTACAAATAAATAAATCTAATGTAACCGCACCATCAGGATATTCTTCTGATTTCTCTATTTCAGAAGTAATTAAATAAGCGAAGGGGATTTCCTGATCATATGCTATCCAATGAGTAGCCCAAGATTCTCCATCATTCAAAAACTCATGAATGTCTTTTATTGTATTACTTAAACCATCACCATGAAGCCATTCATTAATATGTGGCTGGCTAATCCAGTCAAGAACAAGACCTTCTTGTGTTGTATTCACTGGTTTAAAATAAAATCGGTTCTCATTACTCATGTTCATAATTGATTAAACTCATATAGCTGGGATAAAACATTGGTTTGTCGTTCTGTATACTCAAATTTTAAACATTGAATACTTCTGAAGTGTTATTTAATCGCATCGTAATCCGTATAAATTTCATGCAAAACCTCTTTTACATCAGTACCTTTAATTGGCCAACATAAAGTTTTCCAAAATGCCCAGCCTAAAGCTCGCATCCAGGTATCATTATCCAATTGAACTGCATTTTTAAATATTTCTCGTTCTTCGCTAGAAAAAAAATTCCACGCTATTACCAAATCACAGGCAGGATCACCCACAGCAAGTTGGCCGAAATCGATAATAGCACACAGCCTTCCATCACGAACTAAAATATTTCCAATAGCTATGTCTCCATGAACCCATACAGGTTTTAATCGCCATTCAGAAGAGAGTACCTGTTGCCATAATGATGCAGCAAGACTTTGCTCCTGAATGTTTTTAATTTTAGGAATCGCAAGTTGCATTTCATGATCATAGGCCTTTAATGAACCGCCCCGATAAAAATTATGTGTTCCAGCCAAAGGCCCATCTGTAGCATCTACAGATTGAAATTCTTTTAAACTTTTCCCTAATTCTTCTGCAAAACATTTTATATCATGAATATTCTCTCTTGAAGCAGACTCCCCTTCAATCCAACGATTGATACTCCAATGCCATGGATAAGCGGATGAGGGTTTTCCAAGTGCGATCGGTTGCGTGATTTGAAATGAGAGTTGTTTAGAGAGCCATGGCAACCATTGATATTCTTTATTTATTTGTGGCTCATACTCCCTATCGCTAGGCAAACGAATCACCATTTCTTCACCTAGGTGAAACGTTCGATTATCCCAACCACTTTGCGCAACTGGATGTATTGGTAGTGATTTCCATTGTGGAAATTGCTCGGCAATGAGCTTTTGGACTAAATTTGTGTCAATTTTTATTTTATCCATTAAGCCCTCTATAGTTTCTTTATTGTAGATTTTCTATGAAACTTGTGCGTAATCCCTGCATGTTCAAAATCAAACTCAAATTTAAAACCTAATTTTTCCATAACGCGCAATGATGGATAATTATTGTAAGCAGTAAAACAAATAGTGCTAGCCAAATTCAAATGCTTTTCAGCATAATCCAGTGATGCACGTCCCATTTCTAATGCTAAACCTTTTCCCCAGTGGGTTTGGACTATTTGATAAGTTAACTCAACTTCTTCTTTTCCATCGAATATAAAGGTCTTTAATCCCCCTCGCCCAACAAAGCTATGAGTTTCCTTGGCATACCACATCCAGGGAGCAAAACCATGTTGATTGTAATGATTCATATCCGACTCTAAACGACATAAAGCCTGGTGCTCATCGTATGAAACACCATAACATTGAATAAACTCAGGGTTTGCAAGCATTATTGTATAGTCGTCATGACACGCTAACTGAGGAATAAAAGCAATAAGACGTGCAGTTTCAATGAATGGTTTATTAATGCCAAAATGCAAAAAGGCTTTCTCACCAATATCCTGACAAAATTCATTCTTGGCACTGGCATAATCAATCGTATTGTCATGAATTTTAATCAAATTAAGTTTAAGTGCTTCATACTCGTTAGCAATATTGGGATAAGCACACAAATAATTGCGAAATAATAGATGCTTCGCATACCAAGAAGATGGATAATTAACCAAATGAATCTGATGTGTTCGCTCACCATGTTCATTGTCTTTTTGGAAATAACGTCGATGTGGAAAAACTGATTCGAAAACCTGGTTATATCGATAACCCAATGATTCAATTTTTTGGATATCCTCAGAAGTAAATTCCCACAAACACTTAACACCAATTAAAATATCAATCACCGGTTTTGCACAAATGCCAGGAATAGCTGTACTACCAATATGCTCAACTTGGATTATATTCTTAATATCCAATTGCAATAACTGTTGCTTTTCAATTCCAAACGTAGCTTTCCACGCAGGATTATGAGGAAGTAAGGTAATCATATTCTGAGATTTTGTATTTAATAATAACCAATATTGGGCTATCTTAGCATATGTCTTAAAAGTGTATTAAAAATATTCATCATATTGAGGAAAAAATGATTGTGATAAAAAGGCTAGACGAATTGCATATCAATGAATTGTCATCCTATCTCAATCATTACCAAGAAACGACCATGTTCATTAGGAACAATTTATACCACTCTGGAATTACCTACCAAGATGCACCATTTCACGGAGAATATTACGGCTCTTTTGAAAAGAATAAAATTAATGGTGTTTTAGCTCATTATTGGAATGGTAATGTGATGATGCAAACTGAAAATTTTTCTGTATTATCAGCGTTAGTAGAAGAATTTGAGCTTAAAAGAACAAGGCCAATAGCTGGAATACTGGGAGAAGACACCCAGGCAGGCTTTGTCATCGATAAGCTAAACCTGGAAGCGTCCCTATTTGCCATTAATTATCAGGAAAAATTATTCTTACTTAATCTCGACAAAATGACGATACCTCAAGCAATTCATTCATATAGCTGCACCCTCAAACCAGTGCAAGATTGCGACACGGATATCATCAAAGAATGGCTTATCGCTTATCATATTGAAGCACTCGGGGACAATGCTGATAATCCCACACTGGAACAATCCATTATTGATGAAATTCAAGATACGCAGCTTAGCCAAAATCGATGGGTTTTATTTGTAAATAACACCCCTGTTTCCTTATGTGGATTTAATGCCAATCTACCTGATATTGTACAGATAGGCCCCGTTTATACTCCTCCTTCATTAAGAAATAAAGGTTTTGCCAGAATCGCTGTGTACCTTTGCCTCAAACAAGCTGCCAAACGACAAGTCAAAAGAGCCATTTTATTCACCAATGATAATTTCGCTATATGCGCATACCAAGCGCTTGGGTTTGACCAAATTGGAAAATATCGATTGGCACTGTTAAAATAATGTGCTTGTTGGAGGTAAGATGTATGGTTGATCTTGAAATCTTTAGTTTAGTCTCATTAATTTTTCTAGGTATAGTATTTGGTTATATTGCCGGACGATATCGTAAACGGGCAGCTGAAAATTGCGGTGAAGCTAGAGTCAGGCACGCTTTAGCAAAGTATTGCCAAAACAAAGACGCTCATGTTCTAAGCAATATTACTTTACGTTTAGAGGATGGTTCCACAACTCAAATCGATCATATTCTAATTACAACAAAAGGCATATTCGTTATAGAAACAAAGCATTACAAGGGATGGATATTCGCTAAAGCCAACTCAAGGAGCTGGTCTCAATCGCTCTATTACGATAAATTCAGCTTTCAAAATCCCATCCATCAGAATTATAAACACGTTAAAGCCATTCAAAAGACCTTTGATTTCATAGAACCACAGTATATCCATAATATCGTGGTTTTTAGTGGGGAAGCCGTGTTTAAAAGTGCCAAACCTCATAATGTTTTTTATATAGAAGAATTAATTTCTGCAATCGAGCAATACTCCGATGGGGTCTTAAGTTTAAATCGTGTTCAGTTTTGTGTTGGGAGATTAGAGTATTTACGCCTGGCATTAACACAAGAAACTGATGTTGAGCATCAGGCATATTTAAGACAACGATTTGGTAATCATTGTAAGAGTTGATGAAGACAACATCCTGCCAATGAATCACAGACTATCGAAACACATTCCTTATCGCATAAAAAGAGCATAATAAATTCATTTGCGTTCATTTAATATCAACAAGAAAAAAATCTTGATTTCTAATACTGGCTTGATAATCTGAAAGCAACACAACTGATGAGTCAGTGCAATTCTGACGAGTGCGACACGAAGCTGTCGAAGAAGGTTGTCTCCACCTTGGTAGGAGACCTTCCATATTACTGGATGAGCCTAAGATCATGAATAAAGAGCTGATCTGACAATGTAATAAAGGATATTACATCCGGGATGCAAATCGCAAGAAATGTATTCTCCTGGTAGTTATCAACCGGGTAAGTGCTAGGCAGCTGGCATGGTGAACATATGTGAATCTGCATTAGGATCGTAAGTTTCGCAACAAGTGAAAGATAACTGAAACACTTGGACCAAAAGGTACTGTTGGTTTGGTAGGGTAAGCTTCGTCATCTTCCCTCGTAATCATTACGCCAACCGGTCTATAGCAGGCACCTAAACCAGTGCACCTTCTTCTACGGAACGTGGAAACCTCATATAACCCCTCGCAATCAAGAGGAAAGTTAATCGTAAGATGAACCGATAGTTATGTGAGTTTGGGAGGTTAGAAAAAGCGAATGCTGTGCTGTAATGGCATGGATATCAGTTTAAACGTTACCGAGCACGAAAGTGAGCCCACGTCTAACTGGTCTTCAATTGCGAGAAAGTTTGGAGAATCGATCTTATGAAGGAAATGCAAATGACGGCGGTGATAGCAATACCATCAGCTGGTGCGCCTTCAACGCAAGAACGCAACTGGGATACCATCAACTGGCGAAAAGTTGTGGCCGAAGTACGTCGACTGCAAATGCGTATCGCAAAGGCTTTTCGAGAAGGAAAACATGGCAAGGCAAAAGCCCTGCAATGGATTCTAACTCACTCGTTTAACTCAAAGCTTCTTGCTGTTAAACGTGTTGTTCAAAATCGCGGGGCTAAAACTCCAGGGGTAGACAATATTCGATGGAATACATCACGTCAGAAGATGAAAGCAGCATTATCACTTAAGCGTCGCGGTTATCAAACCAAACCGCTTAAGCGAATCTATATTCCTAAAAAGCAGAAAGGAAAATTCCGTCCGTTATCAATTCCGACTATGCAATGTCGCGCCATGCAAGCACTACATGCACTTGCACTGGAACCCATTGCGGAATGTATGGCAGATAAGAACGCCTATGGCTTCAGGCCTCTAAGATCAACCGCCGATGCTATTGAGCAATGCTTTATAACGCTAGCTCAAAGAAGCTCAGCACATTATATCTTAGAGGGGGATATTCGCGCCTGCTTTGACACAATCTCTCATTCATGGCTACTGGAAAATGTACCTATGGACACTGAGATTCTAAGGAAATGGCTTGCTGCCGGTTATGTCGATAAAGGGATACTAAACGCCACAAATATGGGTACACCCCAAGGGGGAATTATTTCACCAATGCTATTGACGGTAACTTTAAGTGGCTTGGAAAAAGCTGTCAAAGCGGTAACCAAACACAGTGATAAAGTGCATGTTTGTACTTATGCAGATGACTTTATCATAACAGGCGTCTCTCAAGAAATATTGGAAAATAAAATCAAACCCGTTGTGGAGGAGTTCTTACAAAAACGTGGTCTAACTTTATCGCAGGAAAAAACCAAAATCACCCACATCCGGGAAGGTTTTGATTTTCTCGGTATGAACATACGAAAGTATGATAACAAGTTACTTATTCGACCTGCTAAAAGCAGCGTCAAAAGTTTTCTTGATGATATCCGAAAAACAATCAAGAGCAACAAAACTGCCAAGACGGAAATCCTAATTCAAATACTGAATAAAAAGATCCGAGGCTGGGCTAATTACTACGCCCATGTTTGCTCTAAAAGAACCTTTTCTAAAGTGGAGCATGAAATCTTCAAGGCACTTTGGCGATGGTCCAAAAGACGACACCCGAATAAGGGTATAAGGTGGATCAAAGCCAAGTATTTTCGTCGCGATAAGCGTCGAGACTGGATATTCTTCGCTAATATCAGAAAGAAAGATGGATTCATCTTTCCTCTCGAGATAGCGCTGACAAGTAGAATTCCAATAAGACGACATATAAAAATTAGGGCTCAGGCCACACCATTTGATCCCGCCTATCATGATTACTTTGATAAGCGCATTTCTTCCCTTGAAAAGAACAAGAAGAAACAGACAGGGAAGCCAAAATGGTGGTTATGTTGGTGGAATTTACTAAGCCCAAGGAATAATACAGAAAAGCTCGGGTCGTTTGAGACGGCCTTATTGAAGGCTTGAGCCGTGTGCTAGGAAACTTGCATGCACGGTTCTTATGGGAGTCTCATTCGGTAACGAATGGGACTTACCAGACAACCACCAGGTCTTGTGATATGCCATCTTGTTCCCTAATTCATGGCAAAGCGTTTAGCAGGGAAACCCTATCAGGAGATGTTTTACGGCTTTACGCCCGAGGAGTGCTTTAAGCACATCATCATTAATAACCAGGTAAATCAACCGATGTTTCGGTGATCTTTTTGCATAACCCAATTGGGATAAACAGTCCCTTTGGGGCTAATCCTCCCTACCAAGGAGATACCATGCAACAACAGGAACCAGTACAACTTGATATTGAGCATTTACTCTTTGAGCTGAATTGTTGTGTCAATGATTTAAGCCGACACCGACTTCAAATTAACACCCATGACATTCAGCAGGCAGAGTTAAGTTTGCATAAATTGGAATCTCTGATTTCGTTTGTCAAACAGTTTGATACTCAACGAATCGCTTGTTAATTGAAGTAATTAAAGTCTTATCCGCATAACAGAAAACCACCTGCCTATGCGGATGTTTTTCTGTTATGCGACTCACATTAAAAAAATAACAGGAGAATACAATGACTGCATCTTTAAATCGCGTTCAATTAATCGGTAATCTCGGTGCTGATCCTAAAAGCATCGCCGGAAAAGACGGACAATCTTTTGTCACCGCCACTTTGGCTACTAATGAGTCATTCAAACAGAATGATGAATGGCAGATCAAAGTGGAATGGCATCAGCTGGTACTTTTTGGAAAGCTGACTAAAGTTGCTGAATATTTAAAGAAAGGTTCGCATGTCTACCTTGAAGGTAAATTGCGGTCCAATCAATGGACTGACAATGAAGGCAAAGCTCGTCAAGCCTTAAGCATCGTTGTTAGCCACATTCAGCTTCTCAGTCCACCAAAATCAACTGATGAATCCAGCAAAACCCCAGAACAGCATATGGCTCAAATGCGTGAAATGTTGCAACCGGATTCAGAAGAAATTCCGTTTTAATCAAACCCAACCACGGGAGCAAGCTCCCGTGTGGGATTGCTCCATTCACATAAGGAGATAATCCAATGGACACCCCTTCAATCTACGTTGCCTGTTTAGCATCGTACAATAACGCCATCCTGCATGGTGTTTGGATAGATGCTACTCAAAGTGAAGATGACATCATGAAAGAAATCTGGGAAATGCTGGATAACAGCCCTGAACCCAATGCTGAAGAATACGCCATACATGATTATGAAGGATTCGGCAGCATCAAAATTCATGAATATGAAGGAATAAGCAATATTGTGGAGTATGTCTCATTTATTCAAGAACACGGAGAATTAGGGCTAGCCCTACTATGTGATTATTCGATAGATGATGCACAAACTATGTTGGAGGATCATTTCCTAGGTTGTTATGATTCAGAAGTTGATTTTGCCAGGCAGTTATTTGATGACTGTTATGCCCATCAATTGCCTGATAGTTTGAGCTGTTATTTTGATTACGAGGCTTTTGCTCGTGATCTTTTTATCAGTGACTATTGTTCAATCGAACTAAATGCAAATACATATGTCTTTACAAACTAAGCCCCTATTAAGGGGCTTTTTTGTATTATTTCTAATAAATACTATGCTTTAAAGATATTAAAGGGAATTATTACAATGTCACTAAATTTGACTCAAACTATTATTAATTTCTTGAGAAATAACTCAGGAAGAAAATTTACGGCTAGAGAAATAGCCGAATGGATATTTATAAATTATCCGGATGAATGTAAAAAAAAGCAGGAGAGATCAAAAGCCACTTTAATTCCCTTGGATACCAATGATGCGGTGATACAACAAATAGTCAAGGAAATTAGTTCAAAAAGACCCAATCTTGAAAAACAGTTAATAATAAAAACAACAGAAAGCCGTCCAAGAAAATACTATTTCTCTGAGCAAACCGATGTTGATGAAATTGAATCTGTTGAGTCAGAAAATAGAGGCCTCGCTACTTCAGAATTCAGGCGCATTAAAGAAGGTGATCTATATCCTATGCTATCTGAATTCTTATGGTCAGAACTGAAGATATATAGTAAGAGGATTGATGAAAAAAAATCACAAAATAAACATGGTCCTGGAGGAAATAAATGGTTATATCCAGACTTAGTGGGACTTGAAGACTTAAGTCACAATTGGGATAGAGAAGTAAAAGATTGTGTTCAACATTATTCCGATAAAAAAACAAAACTCTGGTCCTTTGAAGTAAAACTCCTTGTAAAGGGTATGACCTCGAATTAATGTACTGTTTTGTTTCTTATAAATAACTAGCAAATTTCTGCCAGACCGATTAAACCTGCTTGATTAATACGCTCCCAAAATTGTTCCCAACGACCTTTGGTTGATATCAATGCTCTTAAATGAAGAACCATTGAAATACCCTGATTTTTCCACTTCATCCCTGATTGGCAGAGGCGCTGTTTAATTAGAGTCTTGCAAGCCGCTTCGGTAACCCCAGAGCCAATGGGCAAATTGTTCATTTGATAAAAGTTATAATCCATGCGTTGCCTTTGATTTTTAAAATAGGTAATCGCACTTTTTAGTTTGTCAACAAGCCCCTGTTTTTGTCTATTGGGTAGCATGTTGTTCATTTCATCAAGCAATTGGGAGGCTGCTTGAGGTTCATGCTTCAATCGGTGACATGCTAAGTCAAGCCAAAGTTTCCGTGCTGATGTATCGATTGGGTACATGGCATGAGAAGCAGCTGCAAGATATTCAGTTGCATGAAAAAAATCAAGCACTTTGTATTGGGTATGGCGCTCTAGAAAATCCCAATTGACTTTTGCACCATCAGCAATACCCACATAGGTTGCGTTAGGGTATTGTAATTTAATGCGGTACACCTCTCGCTCAAGACGCTCCAAAAAGTTCGCCTTGCCATATTCTGGGGCTGCCCCTAAATAAATAGTATGCAACCGTTCTCCAGTGTTGTTGTACAAAGTAATTGTTCCTGTCATGGCTTCTCGCCACCCTTCATTGACCATGAGCACACAAGTGCCATCAAGGCTCACAGATACCGTGCTAACGACGTCATCAAGTTTAGGCGTTTCATACATCCAGTCTACTTCCACAGCTTGAGCAATTGAGCCCACCACATCCACAATATTTTGTAGAAAAGAACGGGCTACTGGACGGCCATGATTGGTTTTAAAATCATCCAGGACTTCTTGTGCACTGAGTTGTGCGTATTTACTTGAAATTTGTTTGGCAAATCGTGGCGTTGAGCTAATGATAGTTCGTGCTCGTTCATCTAGAGGACAGTAGGTTTTTCCTCCAGATGAGGTTTGATAAACGTAACGCTCCAAATGAACAGCACCATAAGGTGTCTCATAACATTTTCGGACTTTCCCCTTGCTCGTCATCCGAACATGACCTATTTGAATAGGTGCCCCAGTTGTATCAAACCGCTTTAATGCCTCTGCTGTTGCGAGACTTCCCACTTCATTAACTGCGGATTGAATGGCCTCCTCCATATTCAGCATGGAACCATCAAGTTTAACCCGTACTTGTAACACTAATTCATCACCATTTACAGCAATCACTTCAGCCATATCAATTACTACAAATCCGTTTTAAAATGATGATGATATAACACCTGATTTGGCAGTCAAGTTAGAGTGCTCGTTATTGGGTGTTCCATGAATAAAAACAGAAATGGATTCCTGGATGATGCAAGGATAGAAATAAAGTATGAAACGCTGGGATCTGACTTCAATGCTGGATATAGGCCGGAAACTGTTTGCCAAGATCCATAAACAAAAACATCAAGCCCACCATAACCATGACATTCATTTTTTAGCACGAGAATTAGATGATTGGTTAGTTGAAGGAGTTCATGCCCTTATCGATGGCAGTTATACACCACGATTTCTTAAGCGTTGTTATTTTCCAGACGAAATGATTGACCAACTCCATCTTTCCGACCGTATTCTGCAACATGTTTTGCTCCACCAATTAAAACCCACATTTCCTTTTGTCATGAACCCTAATTGTTATCACCTTCATGGTCCAAGCGGGGTAAAGTATGCAACGGAGCAAGTAAAAAAAGTTCTGGAAGAGCAGAGGCCAAAGTACCTTATTCGCGCGGATATTAAATCGTATTACAAATCCATATCACATCATCAATTAGTCAAGGATATTCGGGCGCATTACGATGATCCTAAACTGAATTTGATGTTGGAACGCATTATAGTCAATCCAATTGAAACACCAAGAGGCTATAAAAATCCAGATAAAGGCATTGCGTTACGCGGACCTTTATCCCAATTTTTTAGTGGCATTTATTTAAAACCACTCGATGACGCATTCAATGAAATGGATGTGGCTTACTTTCGGTATCAGGATGATATTCTCATTTTGTGCCAAACCAAGCGCAGTCTTAATCGCTGTAAACAGCGTCTAATGCAGGTATTACAGGAAAGGCGCCTGCGCTTGTCCGGGAAAAAAACGCGTATTGGGTCAATTGATAAGGGCTTCCATTTTTTAGGCATCCAATATCCAAAGACGCAACCTTTGGATAACATCACAATGACACAGGCTGTTGTAAATGTTTCTAACACGGAGCTAGTTGAGCAAAACCAATCCAAACTGGGGGGGGGGTAGAGACAATTTGGCAACCCGAAAAGCAGCCTCTTTTGCAAACACACATTGTTCCTCATGCAAGAACATTGCGCAAAGCGCGCGAGCAAGTAAAATGGATGGTCAAAGATGGGGTTTCTCCCCGGCGCATCATCAGTTACTTGCATCGATGGTGTCTGTGGTGGGTGAGAACAGCAGCACACTGGTTATACCAGGACTTGCTTTTATGGTTTTTGGACTCATGAGCATGTGGCGGCTTACGCCGCCGAGCTCCTTCACCGATATGATGTCAATTCGGTCAAATCTGAGACACTTGGTGATGATTATTTAGCGCCATCTGGTCTTCAAGTTGCGATTTGAGATCGATAAAATCCTTTGTTCTTACTTTACATAATGCCGTCATGGCATCCAAATCGATCAAGGCGGCCGCCGCCCCCATCCCGCCGTCCCAACCGCGCGGCGCCCACGCGCGACGGAAATGCGGCACGGCCCGCCCCTTATATATTGCAAAATCAACCGACAACTTAGAATCAACACTAAACCAATTTTCATCCTTTTCAGTTATCCAATTATAAAACTGCTTTGATGATTTAGGCTGCGAGGTAAATTTCGGCACAGGATAAAAAGGTTCATCAGAGCAGTACTCATAGACAACATGCATAGGAAAAAGATTTTCGGCACTACCTGCACCTTCTCTCCATTGTTTATCAATGGCATCCCAATTTTTAACCCCTGGCGCGTTTATTGAGTCCACTTGTGTTTGCAGCTCTTTGATGATGGTATTATTGAAATCAAAATGATGTTCAGTGATTGTTTTCCCATTAAGCTTATAAGTGACTCCGTCTGTGTTCACTTTGTTGTATTGAGCAATCAATCTTTCGAATACCTTTCTGCCTTCTCCATTCTGAGGAATGCACGCAATCATTGCTGCCCACATATGTTTATCCAGGGCCCACAGCGCATATTCAAAAGCGCTGATGCTCTCAAATTCTCGCCCAGAACAATCCGTAACGATGCCCCTTTTAAAAATTAAACTCATGTCCTTCTTTAACATCGCTTTAACCGCATCATGTTCCCCGCGTGTCACATGATGCAATAACTTACGAACATCAATCAGAGGTTGAAACAAATTCAAATGATATTTTGATGTTATAGAAAGATTTACTAATTCACGGTTTGATAAGTTTTGAGCGGTTTCAATTTTAAGTTCTTCTGGTAAGTCATTAAAATTCTCGAATTTGGATTCCATATTTTCGCCTTATTTCTATTCATTCAGATTAATTTAGGAAAATATTATACGCAAATAAATTGGAAAATAAAAGAGTAATGTGGTTTTAAAATACACAACTAAGCCCCTGTTTCTAATACACTCTCACATTAATGCGAGGTCACACCCCTTGTAAATAGATCAAATATCCGCGAAGTATTTTTTCAAGCAGTTAGCAATTCATCATGGGCAAATTTCGCTTATTTGGTTGCAGGTGAAATAGAAGGAGCAGCTACACTAATAGAACTTAGAATGCTATCTAGCCTACATGGAGTAGGATTTATACGGCTAGATACTGATACTCCTCTTGAAAGCCAAATAATGATTCCTGCTAAAGAAAAAAGCCAAGTCGATTGGAATAATATTAATCGATTAGTAGAGGAAAACTTTGACTTTAAGAATTACATCAAATTTGTCAAACAGTTTTATCAAACTGGAGAGATCAGAGAAAGAGATTGGGATGGATGTATGTCTAGTATGAAGTAGCTAATATGGATGATATTAATGGAAAATATTATGTATAAATTGGATAATAATGATGCTTATTTATGGTTAAAAACTATAGAAAATGAATCAATTGACTTAGTTATATCTGACCCGCCTTATGAGTCTCTTGAAAAGCACAGGGCTATTGGAACAACTACAAGGCTTAAAAATAGCAATTCATCAAGCAATGAATGGTTTCCAGTCATTAAAAATAAACAATTAGCTATGGTAATTAAGGAAATATACAGAATACTTAGACCAAACTCTCATTTTTATTTATTTTGTGATAATGAAACTATGTTTTACATAAAACCAATAGCTGAAAAAGTTGGATTTAAATTTTGGAAGCCAATCATATGGGATAAAGTGAACATAGGTATGGGATATCATTATCGTTCAAAATATGAAAATATCCTTTTTTTTGAAAAAGGGAAACGAAAACTTAATAATCTTTCAATTCCAGATATTCTCACATGCAAAAGAATTATTAATGGCTACCCCACTGAGAAACCCGTAGCACTCAATGAAATACTAATACACCAAAGCTCCTCTATAGGCGATATAGTTGCAGATCCATTCATGGGTTCTGGAAGTGTTGCCGAAGCGGCACTTATAAATGGAAGAAAATTTATTGGCACAGACATTAAATCAAATGCAGTTTATATAACGGAGCAAAGACTAAAAAAAGCCACCGCTGCCTATGGATAGAGGAAAAATTTATGGCTGAAAGTCAAACAAATAATGCCTGGAATAGCCTATTCACTTCATTGCAACTTAATGAACGGATTGCAAATGAAGATATTGCTTTCATATCAGCAGAAGAAATTAAAAAATTTGGTAAGCGCGAGCCAAGGCTTATGTGTAAATTTGATAATAAAGACTGTCGTCCTCAAATATTTAAAGATAAACACTTAACAATTCTTCCCATAAAAAATGGTGAGTGGGCTTTAATTAGTGGAGATGGGTATCAATCTTTTCCTAATACAAATTATAATATTAATTATGTTTCTATGCCTGGGAAGCGGCTTGAAACACTCCCCATTAATCCCCGATCCGAATCTCAAGTAATTGATTTAGCATTTGCCAGCGGCCTTTTATCACGATTTTTAGAGGATGACTCATTAAAACTGACAATAAGAGGAAGACTTAGAACAAAACCTTTTGATTTTTATTTCAGAAACAACTTTCGCCAATTAAGTGTAGATGGAGTCCAAGTTGAAATTGATGCTGGCTATGAAGGGCAAGAAATATATTTAATTGAAGCCAAGATGGGGGATCTGTAAATAATTTTGTGTAATTAGTCATAGCATATAATCTGTCGGCACTGGATAGTGCTGACAAATATGATGAGAACAACTATGACTGAAGATATAGATGAATTGGCAAAAGAGATAGCCAGAAATTGCAAAACACCTGAAGATTTCACCGAGTTTTTCAAACAATTAAAAAGACGAGGATTGGAAGCTGCTCTAGCCGGCGAGCTTACTGCACATCTGGGCTATGAAAAGCATGATAAAGGTGAATCACGCAAAGATAATTCTCGAAACGGTTACAGCAAAAGAAAATTCATGTCAGTGAAGGTGAAATGGAAATTGCCGTACCTCGGGACCGCGCGGGCTCGTTCGAGCCGCAACTCATTCCCAAGCATGCCACTCGCTTTGACGGTCTTGATGAGAAAATTATTTCCTTTTATTCTCGTGGATTAAGCACCCGTGATATCCAGTCAGAGCTGGAAGAAATTTATGGGACTACCATTTCCCCAACGTTAATTTCCAATGTTACAGATGCTGTTTTGGCTGATGTGCGAGCCTGGCAATCAAGGCCTCTGGATAGCTGCTTTCCCATTGTTTATCTGGATTGTCTGGTGGTCAAGGTAAAGACGGATAAAGGCATTACCAATAAAGCCGTGTATTTGGCACTGGGTGTAAATACCCAAGGACATAAAGAACTACTTGGCATGTGGATTAGTCAAAATGAGGGCGCAAAATTCTGGCTTAATGTGCTGACTGATTTAAAAACAGAGGTCTGGATGAGATATTTATTGCCTGTGTTGACGGCTTGACTGGTTTCCCGGAAGCCATCGAAACGGTCTACCCTTACGCCAAAGTTCAGCTTTGTATTGTCCATAAAATCCGCCAATCCCTGTCTTATGTGAGCTGGAAAGACCGCAAAATACTTGCCGCTGATTTAAAAGCATCTACAGTGCAAATACGCTCATTGAGGCTGAAATGGCACTGGATGCTTTCTCTGCCAAATGGGATGACCAGTATCCGTCTATCAGCATCTCCTGGCGCAGGGATTGGGAACGGGTCATTCCTTTGTTTGATTATCCGGCGGATATTCGACGGGCGATTTATACCACCAATGCGATTGAGTCATTGAATATGACCTTACGGAAAGTAATAAAAAACAAACGCATGTTTCCTTCTGATGAAGCCGTTTTTAAATTGCTCTATTTGGCAATTGAACGAATTTCTCAAAAGTGGACCATGCCGATTCATAACTGGAAACCAGCTATGAATCGCTTCATGATCGAATTCGGCGATAGAGTTACCGGATAACAGGACGGCTAGTTACACAGAATTCCGGACAGACTCAAGATGGGGCAGATCAATGATTTTCTTATTCGTCAACTCTATTATCCATATCGTATGTGGCATGAAGAAAATATTTCCAAAGAAGTAATCCCTATATTAATTAACTATGCCAATAACACAATATCAATATCAGAATATACGTTTGATGACTTCTACGTTTATTCTTCAATTAGTCCTATTAAATATGAACGATTCTCTTTTGACGAAAACCCTCTTAAATTCAATTTACTACAAATATTAGAGTCAACAAAAAAAGAGTTACAGGAGCCAAACATTCCCTTTCCACAAGCAGATGACATAACTAAAGTGATAGATACAATTGATTTAATATCATGGGGATACAATTCTAAACAATCTATCGCTAAATTTTGGCAAATAGATCCAAGACAAGCCGATTATTATACGAATGCAGCATCATATTTAGGATTTATATATAAAAAAGATAATGGATGTTGGAATTTGACTTCTAAAGGAAATGAGTTTGTAAATTATCCAACAACCAAAAGGAACTACCTTCTTTGTAGTGCAATCCTTTCAAAACCCGTTTTTAATGAAATAGGCACATCCTACTTGGATAAAGGTAAAATCATGCCAGATAAACAATCAATCTGTGATGTGCTACAAAATTATGTACAACTATCTGGTACAACTCCACCAAGAAGAGTACAAACGATTAAATCCTGGATTGATTACTTGGGCAATTTAGATAATACAGTATCATATTAGACCATCAGGTGAGCGTCATATTTAATTGTAAGATCTAGTAAATCAATTTGACGATTTATCCGTTGCGCCTGGATTGATATCATTTCTGTGCCTCATAAGGTGGCAAAAATTCCTTTAAAATACTCAATAGAGTTATTAGCACTTGAGCTAATCTGTAGTAAATAAGCATTTTCATCATCCCACCAAAGAGCATCATGTGGTCCATAACTATTACTAAAACTAGCAATGTATATATTGCTTGAAATCAAACCACTCTTGGGATTTAGGACTGTTAAATTAAAATTACTATAGCCACTAAATGAGTTCATATTAGGCAACCTGGAAAGAGAGGGTTTCTTTATTGGAAAAGAGGCTTTATTAAAAACACGAAACCATGCAATCTGGTTTTTCTTTCCATTCTTAGGAAACAGAACAAGTTGAACCTCTTCTATTTGATTTCCATCACCATAAATAATTTGACTATCCAGATTAAAATCTAAGTTAAGTTGATTTATATACTTTATATTGAGCTCCGCTTTGATATCTTTAAGGATATTATGTAATGGCCATCTTAAATTCCATATACTTGATGGAGGCTTATATTCATTTCTATTAATGCAAGCGTTTTCTAGGCAGTTGCGATAACGTGACCAATAGGACAATTCAAAAAAACTCTTTTTTAAGATTTCTGTTGATGATGAGAGTGGGGAAAAAAATTTACAAAGTTCTACAAACTCTTCATCCCTCAAACTTCCTTCAATCAGACGAAGTTCAATATTAGTCCCATAAGATAAAAAACTTATCGTTTTTGATTTTGAATAGTCATAGCCAATCCAACAAACATTTTCCTGATTTAATACGTGGGGTTTCATTTTCCAAACCCAATGATCGTATAAAGCCGCATGATCTAATGTTGATAAAGGTCCAAAGTCGTACAAAAATTGCTTACATCTTAAGAGAGCATTTTTATACTTAATATGGTAGTAATAAGAGGAAAAATGAGCCGAGCACCAAGAAGACCATTTTTTAAATTGATAATGGCCTGGTTGTTCATTATAGGGAATATCCTCTTCTCTCAGTATAAAGTTAGATAATTCTACTTCATCAGAATTGGGGATCAAAATAACAAAATTTACTTTTTCTTGAGCTTGAGCGGGTCTGATTTCGTGCACTAGATTCATTTCATAATGTCCAACCATATTAAAACAGATGCTTTTATAATTTCGTCTGACTAAACTAATCAAATAATTTTTAGATTGAATGTTCTTTTTCTGCCTCTTTTGTTTCATGTATTTTTTCATTACTCATAAAAATCCTGTAATCGATGCTCTTACATGATTTCCTGCTGCATTCTCTACTTTTTTATACAATGAAGGATGTTATTTTTAAAAATTACCAACCTATTTGGTTTAGGGACGATATAATATCCAACACCATCATCAGCATACTTATTCAATTCAGCACTATTCAGATGATAGCCAACCTTTTTCTTCTTATCGTTAATTAATGTCACTTCTGGATAATCAAAATCAAGTTGTATGGTGGGATTTATCAGTAATTCAGCCCCCCAATTGATATCCCAAATTGGATGGCAGTAATACACATAAGCACCTGAAATTTTGTACTTACCATCTGTATGCCAAGAAAGACCCGATCCTCTAGGATATAGATAGGGTCTAGCATAGAAAAAATCCCAATCTCTATCCCTGAAACCAATTAAATGATGATATTCAGAAGAGCTTGCGATTAATTCTTGTATAAATAAATCAATGGTTGAGTTTGTAGGATAAACTTGCTCTGTAGTGCAAGCCTCAGGTCTAGGATGAGAAATAGTAACGTTGCCCCATAAAGGAGATCCATCCTCGAGACTAAAAGCAATTACCCATTTGGAAGAGTGAACAAATTTGAATTTTTCAGTTTGAATAAAATTCCAAATTTTTTCAAAAGACGGTTGCTCTAGAAAGTCATCAATGACCGCCAGAACCTCATTATTGAAAACTAATTTCATATCAATATAAAACTATCAAAGGAGATGCTAACATCTCCTTTGTTTACCAAGGCATATACTCATCCTTATCTTCATCGGTATCAATTCTATTAGAATAATATACGTTCATAACATCTCCTTATTAATATCCTTGAATTACAGATTCGGATTATAGTTTTATTATTTTACCAAAACAATCAAATTAAGGAGTGTATTTTTACACTATGATCTATATAAACTCACATAATGATCATTTATATCTTATTTTGTTCTTATTTAAATCAAATGCATTTATAGCCTAATGAATTACTGCAGAGGTCATAATAAGATTTAGAGAATACTTTGATATCAATTAATGTCAATTAATTACATTTCAAAACTGGTACCAAAAACGGTACCAAAATTATTTAATTTTCATAATTCAACATGTAACTCATTGATTTTACTATGCCGCTGCGCAGAATCGAACTGCGGACCTTTTGATTACGAATCAATTGCTCTACCGACTGAGCTACAACGGCAGTGGGGGAAAGTATATCTTTGGCTTGCGATTGGCGCAATATCGATGATGGATTTATCCTCTTCCCTGAGGGCTGTGTTTACGCTTTTTGGTGTAAGACGACGCCCAGTGTCCAGTCGCCACTTTGGTCGACGCTTAGGTAATGAATGGGTTGCTCGGGTTGTAAACCGTAACCATCCACCATCAGCGCATAATAATAAGCCGGGAACAGACAATAGCCATAAACGTATTCGTTATTGGGGTATTGGGAATTAATGGTTGACCACTGCTGTTGGCAGAAATCGCTGTTGGCTTGCGCAATCAGACTCTGATTGTTGAATTCATTGGTGTTAAAGACAAACGGTTTGCTTTTTGCCAACTCCACAACCCCACCGAGACCATACCATTCTTTCACCGGATTGGCGGACAACGCAGGCTGTACGACCTCATTGACGTGGTGGACACTGTTTAACAACGGTGCCACTTCGCCCTCGCAGGCGTAGGCATCACCTTGAGCGGGAATGCCGTCCGGTAATTCGTAATTGGTGATGAAACAACTGCTGGAATCGAGAAACTGATGCGATACTTCAGTTTGCCCCAATCCAAGAAAGCTGTGCACAAAGAGTGAATAATGTTGGCCGTACAGGGTAAACTCCTGTAAATCCATGGGTGCGATATTTCCCTTGCCATGGACAGGAAACGTTATCTGAACCGAAGCGCCGCCCATGTCCATCACGCCCACGGTGTTTTGAGCCGTATTTTTAAAATTACCCAGTTGGTAATTTACCGCTAACCACCCGTAAAGTCCTTCCTCATTGCCGGTAATGGTTTTAGCACTTTGCAACTGCCATTGTGATTGCTGTCCAAACCAGTTTTGCAGGTACCCATACAATTGCTGCTGCTTAGGTTGGGGTAATAAACGCATGCCGGCAGTGGAATAAAAATAAACCGGCAGTGACGATTCCGGAGCGCCGGAGAACAAACTGCTTAAATAGCTATCAATGGTGGCTTGATTGGCGTCCAGTGTGGCAAAACCCGGTTTGATTTTTTTGCTCCACTTTTCGCTGATGTTAATCGGGGTATTGGTATGATCTAATTCGTAGGCGTATATGTGGACACGCGATCCGGTGCTACCCGCATCGACAACAGCCAGGCAGTGGCCTTTTTGACACTCAGGAATTTGGGCACTTACGGTCAGGCTTACACCCAGCAACAGCACACTACCAATCAAACGAACAGCGACATTCATTTAAAACACCCCTTTTAACACGTGCGCATAGACTACCTTATGTTCAATTTATTGTCAATGAGAACCGCGGATGGACAATAATTAACCGGCCTCTGGTTCCCAGCACACCGGTTCAAGTTCCTTTCCTTCCTGCAACAAGACACGAACCATACCGCAATCCATGGTATTCAGCACCTGACTTCCCGCCTGCTTCAATGTTGTCAGTGTTTGCGCATGAGGAAAATGATACCGGTTATCAAATCCGGCGGAGATAATCGCAAAGCGCGGTTTAACCTGCTTGATGAATGCTGGCGAGGATGAGGTTTTACTGCCGTGATGCGCCACCACCAGTACAACGGCCTGAAGTCTGGCAGCGTACTTCTGTACCAGATAGTCCTCCCCCTTTTTCTCAATGTCGCCGGTAAGCAAAACCTGCTGACCCTTTCGGCTAATCTGAAGGATGCAGGAGGAATTATTCTTGTCATTAAACTGCTGCAACACAGAGAAAAAATGGAATTGAATACCATCCCATTCCCAATCCGGGTAGTGATGGCACGTTTGTCCGCGATGGTAAAAATCAACCCGATCCACCAGCAACTCCGCACCAGGATACTGTTCCTCGATTGACTCAAGCCCTCCCCGATGATCCAAATCAGGGTGACTGATGATGATTTTATCAATGCGGGGAATGCCCATAGCCTGTAAGTAAGGAATAACGGCCAGTTTTCCCATGTCACTGCCATGGAAAAATTTCATGCCGGTATCATAAATCAGGTAATGCTTGCGAGTGCTGACCACAATGGCGAGCCCCTGCCCCACATCCAGCACATCAATACGGGCCTCTCCCTGCTCAAGGCGTGACGGTTTGGGAACCCACACCGCCAACAGCATGCAAAACAAGGGAGGCCAGATTAATTTTAAAGGCAGCGCCAGCAAGAGTCCCAATACTAACAGCAGGATCACTACAGTGGTTATATCCTGAATGCCAACCTGTAGATTGACCATGGCAAACGAATCAATCCAGCGCAAATAAAGCAATAACAGTTTAGTGGTGCCAATAACCGGCATCATCAACCAGGAGGAAGTAACAATGCTGCTGATAATCAGACTAATCAGTGATAAAGGGACTAAAACAAAGCTGACTAAGGGAATGGCCAACAGGTTAGCCAGCAACCCATTGATAGCCCCATAACCAAAACAATACAGAGTCACGGGCATCAATCCGACAAGACAAGCCAGTTGCAGCGTCAGGGTTTGTTTTATACCGGTTAACCCATAGCGGCGATGCGTGATAATCAACACTGCCACCGCCATGAACGACAGGTAAAAACCGGGCAACAGGACGGCATGGGGTTCATACAAAAGCACCAGAAACAACCCATACCGCCATGCCTGCCAGACGGTAAACTGTCGGCTTAACCAATAGCGTGACAACAACAGCACCGTCCCGACCAGCGACCGCTGCGCGGGCACACCGAAACCCGCCAGCAAGGCATAACTGAACGCCGCGAGCATACCAGCCAGACTGCCAGCCTGCTGTGATGGACAGAAAAGGCATAACCGTCCCCAACGCCGCCATAGCCATTGCGTAATCGCCATACAAAATCCGGCCACCAACCCAATGTGCGCACCCGAAATAACCATTAAATGAGTGGTCCCGGTACGGCGAAACAAATCCCATGACTCAGCACCCAGCTGATGAGTGACGCCCAGAGTCAAGGCCTGAACAATGCCCAATTCCTCGCCTTGAGGAATACTGCGCGTCAAGTTAGCTGCCAGCCGCTCCCGCCAGACCAGCAGTTTGTCCGCTGGCGCCTCCTTGATCAACAGGGATTGGCCTGATTTCAGGTAGCCTGTCCACGTCACGTGCCGTGCCGTCAGCCAACGGCGGTAATCAAAAGCACCCGGGTTACGAAGATTAATCGGGCGTTTTAACTTGGCATGGAATTGCCAGCGTTGCCCTGCATGCACCTCGGGACAACGCTGGTAACAATTTAAAAGCATCAGGGCCCTCGCCGGTTGACCGTTAATCGCCGTTAAGTCCAGCTGAAACTGGGTTTTATCCGTGTGAACCGCAGGAATGGAAACAACCGTTCCTTTAATCAGAGCCTGCTGTATCACCGGTGTCAGTGGCATGTTTTTGTCTGCGACAACATGCTGATGAAGCCAGGACCAAAGGCAGGCCGCCAGAAACCAGAGAAGGATTCCCCAGCCGGCTTTAAACAGTAAACCGAAAAAAACAACGAGCAGTGCATAAAGCGATTGCGAATAAAAAAATGCAATGCCTGCAAAAAAACAGAGTATCCCCATAAGCGAAAACTGGACTTGCGACATACCCGGTAAATTAAACAAAACCGATTGCCGCAACAAGCGTAATTATTACCTGTTTTTGGGAAAAGGCCGTTGCGGGTAAAATAAGTTATTCGCAAAAAACTAGCAAAATCAAATGGATTGCAATACGATAAATTATCGAAGGTGAAATGGACATTACCATGATTATTGTCGCTTTAAACGAACATCCAAAGGACACTCGTGCGGCCATTACCCCCAATAGTCTCAAGCACTACCAGAAATTGGGATTGACCGTTCACTGTGAGCAGAACGTCGGGGCCGCTTGTGGTTTTAGCGACAGCGCTTACCAGGAGGCGGGCGCCGTGATTGTCAGTGATCGTGCCCTTCTCTTACAGGAGGCCGATATTCTGGCTTGCGTCAGCGTGCCGTCGCCGGCCGACCTGCCGCAATTAAAAAAAAATGCGCTCTTAATAGCGCCTTTCGATAATGAACCCGAGAGCCCCTTAATGCAGTGGTGCCAGCAACAATCCATTACTGCGTTTTCAATGAATCTTATTCCCCGCATCAGCCGAGCGCAAAGCATGGACAGTTTATCATCGCAGGCCAACCTGGCCGGTTATCGGGCGGTTCTTGAGGGCGTGGCCCATTTTAATCGCGCCATTCCAATGATGATGACCGCAGCCGGCATGATTCACCCCGCCAAGGTGCTGATTCTTGGTGCCGGTGTCGCTGGTTTGCAGGCCATTGCCACGGCCAAACGCCTCGGTGCGGTAGTCTATGCTTTTGACGTTCGTCGCGCCGCCAAGGAACAGGTTGAAAGCCTCGGCGCGGAATTCATTGAAGTCAGCACCGATGAAGACAGTGAAACCAGCGGCGGTTATGCCCGGGAAATGAGCGAGGAATATAAAAAACAACAGGCAGAGCTGATTCATCAATACGCCACACAAGCCGACATTGTTGTCACGACTGCCTTGATACCGGGGCGGCCTGCGCCAGTGCTGATTACCGGAGAAACCGTTAATCAGATGAAACCGGGCTCTGTAATTGTCGATATTGCCACCTCGCGGGGTGGAAACTGCGAACTCAGCCAGCGGGATGAAGTGATTCATCATCAAGGCGTTACAATTGTAGGCTACAGCAATTTAGCCGGATTCATTCCAGCCACAGCCAGTGAGCTCTATGCCAACAACGTGGTCAATTTGCTCAAATTGCTGGTGACCGCACCCGATGCCTTGACCTTCAATGCCGAAGACGAGATTGTGAAACAGGCCACATTAACCCATGAAGGCCGCTATTTTCCTTTTCAAACCACCGAGACCAAGGAGGCCGTCAATGCCTGAAGTCAGTTCGTTAAGCAATGCCTATGTGGCCATTTTAACCATTTTCGTGCTGGCCTGTTTTGTTGGTTATTATGTCGTCTGGAAAGTGACACCTGCGCTGCATACGCCACTGATGTCCGTCACCAATGCGATTTCAAGCATCATTATCCTTGGGGCACTGATTGCTACAGGCATCCGTATGACGGGGACCATTACCGTGCTGGGCGGCCTGGCCATTTTTATCACGGCCATCAATATTTTCGGCGGTTTCGTCGTGACGCAACGCATGCTGCGCATGTACAAAAAATAAGAGGACAGTGCCATGACTACGCTTATTTCATTTTTTTATTTGATTGCCGCCGTTTGTTTTATTCTGGCACTCAAAGGGCTTGCCAGTCCTTCCAGCTCACGTCGCGGCAACATGCTGGGTATTTTGGGGATGATTATCGCCGTGGGGTCAACCCTGATGATGCCTTCAATTAACCATCACCTGCTGCTTATCAGTCTGATTATTGCCGGCGGGCTCATCGGCACCCTCATCGCCTTGAAAATCAACATGACAGCCATTCCGCAACTGGTCGCCGGCTTCCATTCGCTGGTGGGTCTTGCAGCCGTGCTGGTCGCCTTTTGTGCCTACCTTGCGCCTTCGGCGTTTCACATCGGTTCTCCCGGTGCCATTGAAAAAACCAGCCTGGTTGAGATGAGTCTGGGCCTGATTATCGGTGCCATTACCTTTTCAGGCTCCATCATTGCTTTTCTTAAATTACAGGGTTTAATGTCCGGTCAACCGGTGCGATTTGCCGGACAGGGTATTGTGAATGCAATCATTGGTCTGGCGATTGTCGCCTTGCTGGGCGTGTTTATCGCCACTCAATCCGTTCATGTGTTCATCGTCATGGCCCTGTTGTCTTTTTTAATTGGTGTGTTGCTGATTATTCCCATCGGCGGTGCGGACATGCCGGTGGTGATTTCCATGCTGAACTCGTACTCAGGCTGGGCAGCAGCCGGTATTGGATTTACGTTAAGCAATCACCTGCTGGTTATCACCGGCGCACTGGTGGGCGCAAGCGGGGCTATCTTAAGTTACATCATGTGCGTGGGTATGAACCGCTCCATTATCAACGTCATCTTTGGCGGCTTGCAGGGCGGGGACAGCGCACAGGCAGCGAGCCGGCATGAAAACCAGAACGTGCGCCAGGCCAATGGTGAAGACGCGGCATTTTTGCTCAGCAATGCCAAAGACGTGATTATTGTTCCCGGGTATGGGATGGCGGTAGCCCATGCCCAGCATGCGGTAAAAGAACTGGTGGATGCCCTTGAAAAAAGCGATATTCGTGTCCGCTTTGCCATTCACCCGGTGGCTGGACGCATGCCGGGTCACATGAACGTTCTGCTCGCTGAAGCCAACATTCCCTACGATCGCGTGTTTGAACAAAGTGAAATTAACCGGGATTTTTCAACCTGCGACGTGGCTTTTGTCATTGGCGCAAATGACATTACCAATCCGGCTGCCAAAACCGATCCTAATTCTCCGATCTATGGTATGCCTATTCTCGAAGTCGAAAAGGCAAAAACCGTCCTGTTCGTCAAGCGGAGCTTGTCGGCCGGCTATGCTGGCGTTGATAATGATTTATTCTTCCGCGACAACACCTACATGCTGTTTGGCGATGCCAAAGTCATGACGGAATCAATTGCTAAAGCATTGGAGGAAATGCACTGAGATAAGTTTTCGTTAAGGTACAGGTAGTACAATTTTGCACCATACTCATTTTGGCTATGTTGTTATGATTATTTTGTATGTACCTTTCCCTAGAACTAATGCCGGAGATTTAGCGTCTGCAATGAAGGCGTGGGTAAATAATCACGTCTACCATTTTGGCAATACAATTCAGGTTATTTTCTATCAGGACGAAATTGATTATGATGCCATTCCTTCTTCCACCGCGATCTATCTCTGTGCCCATGGTTCCTCCAGTGATGAACTGAAGCTGTATAATCACAGTAATCTCGATGTAAGCGAGAACATTTCCATGGAAGAAGCGGCGATGCGTTTCAGCAGTGATTTTGTTTTTATTCACTACAAAATTCAGGATCTTCACCTGTACTGTTGTGGTAGCAAGGAAAAAAACCATGCTTTGGCGAAATTGATTCAGAGTAATTTACCTTCCATTCAGGAAAATCGTATCCATTATTACCAGGGCAGTTTGACTTCAGCCGACCAAAATGGGCAATTACTTTCGATCATGGGCTCCAGTTGTTTGCCTGTCGCTCAGGTTAAATCAGTCATTTCTCGCCCCAGGAAACAGGAAGTTAACGAAGAGGAATCCTCGTCATTCTCAAAATTTTATTTGCATTATTTATCGACACGCGAACCCTGCAGTGAGCACTCAAGAACAAAACGCCAGGAAAAAAAGCGTCAGAATTTTTTTGAAGAGGGCCGGGCACAGCGACAACTTGGTATTATTAATAATCGCAAGTCATGCACGAGAATGGAGTGGGCAGCAGACGAAATGGAGCTCTCGACGGTCACTTTTTCCTGACGTCTCGGTGGGGAGAGCCTGCGCTGCAATGGGTAAATTGATGCAATGTTACCATTCTTCTTTGAGCCCCACAGGTGCCCCTCTTCCACTCGTTGTGTCGCTTTAATTGCCAGACAATAAAAATAAAGTTATCTTAGCTCCCTGAATTGACACCAAGGAGCAACAATGCTTAAAAAAACAGCGTGTACTTTACTGGCCGCTTGCGCCCTTTTCAGTGGTTCCTCGCTGGCTGCAGCTCATCATGAGCTTGCCCCAGGAATTACTGTGGAATATGATCTTCCCCCCAATAGCCCGCAAGTGTTTTCCAATTATTTTTTCTGGACTGTCACAGCCACCTGCGTCATGCACAGTGAAGACCCCAGCAATAATATTCTGGTTAAGGCATTAAGCAAATCCGGTAAAATTAATGGCATGCCGCTCAGTAAAGGGCAACAAACCGTCATTACCATCCATAACCGTGATCACATTGAAATCAGTGCCGACTCCGGTGCGCAGGTGGAATTAACCAATTATGGTCCTCACACCGTGAAAGCAACCTGCTCCACCTAAGCGTTATCCCCCCCTCGATGAGGGGGGCATCCGATCAATGTTCACGCGTTGCAGAAAAGGCGATTTTGGGATAACGTTCTTCTGCCATCGTCAGATTGACCCGTGTGGGAGCGAGGTACATGAGGGTATCGCTGCCATCCAATGCCAGATAATCATGCGCTTTGATTTTAAATTCGCTCATGGCTTTTTCATCCTCGGCATAAACCCAGCGGGCACAAGAGACATTGACTGATTCATAAACACAATCCACTTTATACTCGTGTTTCAGGCGATGGGCCACCACATCAAACTGCAGTGTTCCTACGGCACCCAAAATCAGTTGATTGCTGTTTAAAGGCCTAAAAACCTGCGTTGCCCCTTCCTCTGATAATTCAATCAATCCCTTAATCAGGGCCTTGCTCTTTAAAGGATCCTTTAAACGCACCAAACGAAAGAGTTCCGGCGCAAAATTGGGGATACCGGTGAACTTGAGGGATTCTCCCTGCGTAAAGGTATCACCAATACGGATCGTGCCATGATTATGCAGACCGATAATATCCCCTGCCATGGCCATTTCTGCATGCGAGCGATCGCCTGCCATAAACGTCAAGGCATTGGCAATCTGCACTTCTTTATCAAGGCGCAGATGACTAAGTTTCATACCCTTTTTAAACGAACCCGAACAGATGCGCAAAAAGGCAATACGGTCGCGGTGTTTCGGATCCATGTTCGCCTGGATTTTAAAAACAAAGCCACTGAAATTGTCTTCCTCAGGCTGCACCATTCTTTCCATGGCCTGGCGCGGCATGGGGCCGGGTGCGTATTGGGCAAAGTCATCTAACAGTTCTTTAATTCCAAAGTTATTGATTGCAGATCCAAAATAAACCGGTGTCATTTTTCCGGAAAGGTAATCGTCAAGACTAAAGGCATGGGAAGCGCCCTTGACCAGTTCGATTTCATCGCGAAGTTCCTGCGCGCTGTCACCCAAAAGCTCATCCAATTGTGGATTATCCAGTCCCTTGATTGCCAAGGCCTGTTGCTTCTCTGTGTTTTTACCCGGTTGGTAAATGTACACGGTGTCCTGGTAGAGATGATAAATGCCCTTAAACCGCTTACCCATCCCTACAGGCCAGGTCACCGGTGCGCACTGAATACCCAGGACAGTTTCCACCTCATCCAGCAGTGAAATGGGTTCGCGGCCCTCACGGTCAAGTTTGTTAATGAACGTCATGATGGGCGTATCACGCAAACGACATACTTCCATCAGTTTCACCGTTCTTTCTTCCACCCCTTTGGCCACATCAATAACCATCAGTGCGGAATCCACAGCCGTTAACGTGCGGTAGGTGTCTTCTGAGAAATCTTCGTGACCGGGGGTATCCAGCAAATTCATTACATGTTCATTGTGTACGAACTGCATCACGGAGGTGGTAATGGAAATTCCCCGTTCTTTTTCCATTTCCATCCAGTCGGAGGTGGCATGCCGGTCCGCTTTGCGACCTTTTACTGTTCCTGCGAGCTGAATGGCGCCTCCAAACAGGAGCAGCTTTTCCGTTACTGTGGTTTTACCCGCATCGGGGTGGGAAATAATGGCAAAGGTCCTTCGTTTTCGAAAGTCCAGATAAAAATCGGTCATAATCTCGCCTGCGATGGATTCATGCTGCGGATTTTAAGTGAAATTACGCGAACAAACAATTTTATCCCTTTTCTGACGAAGTTTTCTTTTGGATTTATACTAATCATATGTACAATTAATAGTCATTTGGTATAAAATAGCCGGGTATCAGGTATTAATTGCCCTAAGGAAGTGCATGTTAACTTTTAAAGCGCTGACCGCCAATTGCGGCAATGGCACTCCCGGCGAGGCCGCCGCACAAAACATTCAGGCTGCCACTCAGAACACAGACATTACGTTCCTTTTTTGCCAGGAAGCCCACTTTCAAAAAACAAAAGAGCAACTTCAGGCGAACCTTCCAGGCCACCTCGTTGTTACCCCCATTCATCAGATGGTTACGCACACCAAAGGGAAAACCCAACTTCATAAACGTACCGGCATTATGATTCTTGCCATCCATAGTGAAGACGTTGCCATTAAAAAGAATGCCGATGGCCAGGCTCGTATTCGTCGAGGCGCACGGATTTCAGGCTCGGCCTACAACAAGGGCGGTGTTTTCTCTCGTCTGACTGTGGAAAAAAAGAATGAGCAATTTACCCTGGATTTAACCAGCGCCCATCTTGATTCAGCTAACGAAGAAACACGAGCGCTGGATTGGGCAAACATTCATCAGGCACAACGCGTGCAGGCGGCCAGCTACGAAGCGTTGTGTCAAAAACTGCCCGATACGGTGATCTCGGGTTTTGATGCCAATACCCGCAATCAGTTACAGGATAATGAGACTTCAACGAATTGTTGGCAGGAAGGCCGGCGCATTCCGGCCATGCAAAGCCTGATCATGGCCCCCCTGGGCAATCACCGTGAGTCTCGCGAATCGACTTATAAAACCCATGTCGAGAACGTGTTGAATGTCACGGATAAAAAACGCCCCAATTACGCCAAAGGCGGCATGCTGGATTTGGTCTGTTATAATCGTGCGGATAGTGCACGCGAGCAGGCAAGGTCTCACACCGTTGGCATTGAAGAATCGTCTTTTTTTGAATCCGTTGTTGAGGGCGAAACACGTGATCATGCCATCATTGGCAGCAAGACAGTAAGCCTTGACAAATCGTCCGATTTTGACAAAGTCAGGCATTACGTTGGTTGTGCCTTAGCCTTTGCAGCCCCCGAGCTTGCTGCACACATTTTAAGCGATGAGTTTACAGAAACGGATGAAAACCAACGTTATTTATTTGAGATTCATCAACTCTATCTATCGCCTGACGGTTTACTGCAAAAAAAACTCTACGAGCATACTGAGAAGCTTGGTTTTTTGAATAACGAGCTGAAGAGCAATACGGAGCAGCAGAATGTGTCAGCCATGCAGATGCACTTATTCCCTGAGCGACCCTGGTTTTCTTTCCCGGCACACCACATTCCCCTGCAGTATGAAGATTTGGCAGCCCACAAGCTGTTTCTCACGCACTTATCCAGACTGGATGATCTTGAACAATTCTGTTTGGGAAATCCCTTTTCACTGCAGGAAAAAATGCTGATGGTGGTCGTTCTGTATCACGCGAAAGACGCCCTTCAAAAGACCACTTCTGAAAAACAACAGGCGTGCATTATTCAGCATACGGAAAAGCTGATTAAGGCGATTGAAATCCTCTGTGATTATAAAGAACACCTTGAACAGGAAAACAAAATAGACGAGTTTGGTGAGCAAGAAAATGCGACGGATGGATTATATGCCCAGAAAAGCAAGGTGGTAAACCGGATGATTAACATCCTTCTTACACCTCAGGCACCGGCTACCACCATTCATCAACTCTGTGACGAGGTGAAAACGGCACAAGATCTGCTGGCCACTCACCGTAATAATGATCCCTTCAGCCGTATGCTTCGCTGGTTAAAATCGTTGCTTTCCCCCAACATGGCTGAAACGCACGGCGCTTTTTTTGCCCGAGGAATGTCATCAAACCTTCAACAAGAGGAAACAAAGTTAAACCCCCTGGATGAACCGGCGGATCCGGAGTTGCCTGATCCGGGCCCTTTCTGAGCGTTATTCATTAATCAGCTCGAGGGCATTTTCGCATTCAAAATAATCCGCCACTCTGGCCGAAGTCACGCGCTCCAGACAATCCGGCTGCCACTTTGGGGCCTTGTCCTTGTCCACCAATAACGCCCGAACCCCCTCGTAAAAATCATGATCGGTCATGAAATGGCTGACCAGGCAATAATCCATTTTAACGCACTCCGCCATCGACAGGCTTTTTGCCTTATGGATTTGCTCCAGGGTAATTTTTAAACTTAAAGGCGCCTTCTCCCGCAACCTGGACGCGAGGTCTTTGGTCCACTCACTGTCGACTTCCTGCAAGGAATCCAGGATGGCCTCCACATGAGGGTAGCGAAAACAGTGATCCAATTCCGCCAAATGATTTTCGATCTCAGCATTGCCCCTGCGCGCGGCAAAGCGGCCAAGGCAATCGTCAACGCGCCGGTAAGCATCCTCTGACAAATCCGCTTCTTGGAGGGCATTTAATAAAGCTGGAAACTGCTCGCTTCTCACCTGCTGTTTAACGAGTTGCATTGTTAATGCCTCTTCCGCATTCAGGCGGTTGCCGGTTAATCCAAGGTAAACCCCCAATTGGCCAGGGCAGCGCGCAAGCAGGTAACTGGCTCCGATGTCGGGAAAAAAGCCAATGCCGGTTTCCGGCATGGCAAAGACAAACCGTTCACTGGCCACCGGATGGGAGCCATGCAGGGACACCCCGACTCCCCCGCCCATGGTTATGCCATCCATCAGGGCAATGTAGGGTTTTTTCAGATGATGAATGAAATGATTCAAGCGGTACTCATGCCAGAAAAACTGCATTTGCTCCGGATCGTTTCGCTTACCTGCTTCATACAACCAACGCACATCGCCACCGGCACAAAAGGCTTTTCCAGGCTGTGCCTGAATGACAATGGCATGAATGGACGTATCCTTTTGCCAGTGCAGCAACTGGTGCTGCATGGCTTTAATCATGGGCAAAGTCAGGGCATTCAACGCTTCCGGACGGTTTAAGGTAATAAGCCCCAAGTGACGCTGCCTTGAAAACAGGATATCCTCTGTCATGCTATTCCCCTTTGAATTCGGGTTGGCGTTTGTTCAAAAAAGCATTAACCCCCTCATTTTTATCCTCGCTGGCACAAACTTTTGAAAAATGCAGCGCTTCAAGATGCAGCGCTTCGCCAAGCGGTAAATCGTAGCCGTGATCAATCACCTCCATGACACTTCGGATTGCCAGAGGGGCCATGCCAAGTATACCTTTCAGGATTTGCCGTCCTTCCTCCAACAGTTGGTGAGGCTCCGTAACCGCGCTAACCAGGCCCCATTGCAACGCCGTTTCGGCATCGATGAATCGGCCGGTTAAACACAAATCAAGGGCACGTCCCTTTCCGATTAAACGGGCCAGCCGCTGAGTACCGCCATAACCGGGGATCACACCCAGCTTCACTTCCGGCTGGCCGAACCTCGCGGCTGTCGAGGCAATGCGCAACGTGGCTGAAATGGCGAGTTCGCATCCTCCACCAAAGGCAAAGCCATTGACAGCAGCAAGCGAGGGTTTGCCGAGGGTTTCCAACTGCCTGAATACAGCCTGACCATCACAGGCAAATTGATAACCGCTTTCAGCCTGGCATTCAGCCAGCCGCGAAATGTCGGCCCCCGCACAAAAGGCCTTGCCATTACCGGTAATCAGCAACGCGTTTACCTTTGGATTGTTTTTGGCATGAGCCACCAAATCTGACAACAGGAATAACACGTCCTGGCTCAACGCGTTGAGCTTTTCCGGGCGGTTAAGCGTCAGGGTAAGAATACCGTCGCTGTCTAATGATTGTTCAATTACATTCATAATAACTCCTGTTATTCGATTGAATAGTCTTCGTCCAGAGTGGACTTCGCGATGATTTCCCGCATGATTTCATTGGTGCCTTCAAGGATCTGGTGAACACGTAAATCACGAAAGATGCGCTCGATCTGGTAGTCATGCAGGTAGCCATAACCGCCATGAATCTGCATGGCCTTGTCGCTGATATGAAAGGCCGTATCCGTCGCCATGCGTTTCGCCATGGCACAGTACATGGGTGCGTGCTCCTCTTTTTTATCGAGTGCATCCGCGGCGCGATACACCATCAACCTTGCCGCTTCAAAGTCAGTCAGCATGTCGGCAAAATAAAAACGCAGCGCCTGAAACTGCGTAAGCTTTTTATCAAATTGCCGACGCTCATTCATGTAGTTGCGTGTCTGCCGCAGGCAGGCAGCCGCTCCGCCCAGCGAGCAGGCGGCAATGTTGACCCGGCCGCCGTTTAGAGCATTAAGCGCAATTTTAAATCCCATGCCTTCCTCACCGACGAGATGACTGACAGGAACACGGCAGTTTTCAAAATAAACCATACAAGTGGGCTGGTTTCGCCATCCCATTTTCTTTTCGAGCTTACCAAAACTTAAACCAGGCGTGTCTTTTTCAACTAAAAGGCAGGAGATACCATGATGGGTGGAGTCACCGGTTCTGACCATGCACAGGTAAATGTCGCTGACACTACCACCTGAAATAAATGCCTTGGCGCCATTGAGAATGTAATGATCGCCGTCTTTAACTGCACGGGTTTTTAAAGACGCCGCATCGGAACCCGATTCAGGCTCCGTCAGACAGTAGCTGGCCACCACCTCCATGGCTGTCAGGCGTTTACCCCAGGTGCTTCTTAACGGTTCGGCCGCATACCGGTCTATAGCGGTGGTGACCATGTTATGGATGGAGAGAAAAGCACTGGTGGTAACACAGCCCATGGCAAGCTGCTCAAAAATCAGGGCGGAATCCAGGCGGTTTAAACCTGCCCCGCCAATGTCTTCCGCAGCGACCATCCCTGCCATGCCCAGTGCAGCTGCTTCACGCAGGATTTCAACTGGAAAATAATCCTGCTCATCCCAGGCAGCGGCGTTAGGCGCTAACCTGTTGCGGGCAAACTCGGCAGCAATGGTACGGAAGGCCACGTGTTCGTCTGTCAATTGAAAATCCATAACCCATCCTTAGCTTTCCCAAACCGCCATCATTGCGTCATTTTTAATGGTGGAGGCCTTTCTAAAAAATGATATTATGCCAATTTTTAGCGTTCATGAAATCAAAAAAGAAAAAAAATCACATGGAAACGAGTCTCAAGTTCGCTCCACAGGTTGACGACGCTGCGCTGGCTTTAAAAAAATACTTTGGCTTTGACAGCTTCAGAGGCTTGCAGAAAACCATCATTAACGACCTCATTCAGGGTAAGGACTTACTGGTGCTGATGCCAACAGGCGGCGGCAAATCCTTATGCTATCAGATCCCCGCGCTGGTTCGCCGCGGTGTCGCCATCGTCGTATCTCCACTGATTGCCTTGATGGAGGATCAGGTTGCCGCACTTAAAGCGCAGGGCGTGCGTGCAGCGTATTATAATTCATCCCTGACCATGGAAGAAGCCAAACAGGTTCTGTCGCAATTGCATCATGAAGCGCTTGATCTACTTTATATTGCGCCGGAGCGTCTGGTCCACCCGTCCTTCCTTGAGCGCCTGCAACAATGTGATCTGGCACTGTTTGCCATTGATGAAGCCCATTGCATTTCGCAGTGGGGGCATGATTTTCGACCCGAATACCGTGCGCTGGGCCTGCTGAAAACCCATTTTCCCCATGTGCCCGTCATTGCTCTGACCGCTACGGCCGATCAACAGACCCGTCATGACATCATTGCCAGGCTTCATTACCATCCCATCGCTTACGTGGCCTCCTTTAATCGCCCCAATATTCATTATCGCGTTCTTCTAAAGAATAATCCTGGTCGGCAATTGCTGCAATTTCTCCATACCCAACCGGAAAAGGCAGGGATCATTTACTGCAGTACCCGCAATGGGGTCGAGCGCCTGGCTGAAAAGCTGAAAGACGAGGGTATGCGGGCGCGCGCCTACCATGCCGGTTTAAGTCATGACGAACGCCGTCAGGTGCAATCACTGTTCAGGCATGATGAGATTGATATCGTGGTAGCCACCATCGCCTTTGGCATGGGGATTGATAAACCCAATGTACGCTTTGTCATCCATTATGATTTACCGAAAAGCATTGAAAGTTACTACCAGGAAACCGGGCGTGCTGGTCGGGACGGTCTACCCGCCCAAGCCTTGCTGCTGTTTGATCCGGCAGACAGCGCACGGCTTCGTGCCTGGATTGCCGCCTCCGACAACGACGATCAGCAGCGCGTTGACACAGCCAAACTCAATCACATGCTCGCTTTTGCTGAGGCAGCCCATTGCCGACGGCAGATTCTTTTAAATTACTTTGATGAAAATACGCCGGCGGCCTGCAATTACTGTGATGTCTGTGATAATCCTCCCCGCGTAGAAGACGCAACTGAAGAGGCGCAAAAACTGTTATCCTGTATTTACCGCCTGCGTCAGAGTTATGGTATGACTTATACCATTGAGGTTCTGCGGGGAGGCACATCGGACAAAATCAAAGAGGCTCGCCATGACCAATTAACCACCCATGGCATCGGCCACGATCGTTCCACGCACTACTGGAAGCATCTCGCCTGGCAGTTGATTCACAAAGGCTATTGCTATCAGGACATCAGCCAGTTCAATGTGCTGCGCCTTACGCAAAAAGCCATTCCGGTATTGCGAGGCGAAGAGCGGATTTCCCTGACCTTGCCGGCTAAGGATTTACCCACACCCAAACCCGGTAAAAAAGCACCAACTGCCCCTGCGCTTAACGATCCGCTATTTGAAAAATTACGCCAATTGCGGCGTGACATCGCTCAGGAAGAAGACAAACCACCCTTTATGATTTTCAGCGACATGACACTTCAGGAAATGGTGGATAAAAAACCATCTACCTTAATGCAGTTACGCAATATTACCGGCGTCGGTCAATACAAGCTTGAACACTATGGGCTTCAATTTCTGAACGTGCTGAATGAAAGCAATGCCCTTGCTTAACCGAACGCTCAGGGTTAGGATAGGCCTGCTGCATCATTCTGGGTTCTTATCATGGAAAAGATTTTAGAATTTCTAAGCTACGCAACGGCCATACTTCTTGGCCCCCTCGTTTTATTACTCAAGTTCGCCCTGGTACAACTTTTTGTCGCCTTCGGTTTTGTTGTCGCGGCCCTGGCTTGGGTTGTGCTGTCGCCTGCTCTTGCAAGCGCCGTATTGACTGGGTGGGGTTTAAATTCCACCCTGGCCATGATTTTGGCTGTTCTGTTTGCACCTGCCCTCTGGTTAATCAGTGCCGCCCTGGTCCCTGTCCTCACCATTTGGGCGTTAACCACAGCCATCGGCGACGCGATCAAGGTATTCTTTGAAGGGCTGGGCGCGGCACTCTGGAATGGGTGGCAGGGCGTGGGTGAAAATTTTTCCCAGCCAATTACTTACTTTGCTTCAATCAGTACCTACCTCCTCGCTTTGATTAACCTCAGTGCTAATCGTCCTCCTGCTACCGATAACACCCCGCAATCCATCGATGTGGATGAGCTGAAACAGGAAATGGGGGATGTAAAACTGGAGTCTTTGGATATCGGTAAAGCAAAGACCTTGTTGCACGAGGCTAAAGGGATTGATCCAGATCAATTGAAGCAGGCCGAGCGGCTGGTGCGTTTTCACGAACAGGCAGAGAAACTGAAGGCAGAACTCGACCGCCATTACCAGTTGGCTGAAAATTTATCCGACATCGCAAAAGCCCTCGAGAACCACACGCCCCTGACGCTTGATGACGAGTTATTCCCACAAATGGAAATCGAACGCCCCGTTCTGCTGGTAAAAGAATACCTTGACAATCATCAGTGGTGGACAGTTCCGGGATCAACCAAAATAACGGATTACAATTCCCTCAAAACCTGGTTAAATCAAAATGCCATTATCCCAACCACCCGGGATTCCATTTCCTCGCCCACACCCCACCAGGGTAAAAAATGCCGTTATGCTTATTACCCTTTTTCCGTGGTGTGCAACGAATTGGTAGAATCGTCTGCGCGCATTAGGCAGTTAACCGAAAGTATGCACCATTTAAACCCCACACGCCAAAATGGCAAAGCGGAAGCGTCTTCATTACCGCTTCTGTCAGAGGCCAGCCATGCCACATTTTATAAACAGCAAAAGGTGAACTCCAGTGAAGCCGTGGTATTAACACCGCAGGTGGAGTCTATAGAACCTTATCAAGCCACCCCCACATAATTGTTGGAGGACACATGGGCAAGGAAATAGCAATTATTGGTGCAGGTCCCTCTGGCCTGACATCCATCAAGGCAGCACTGGCAGAAGGACTAAGTCCGACTGCCTTTGAAATGGCCGGAGGAATTGGCGGAGTTTGGGGCGAGGCGCAACACGCCGCCCATCAACAGGGCACCGCCTGGCCTGGCATGAAGAGTAATATTTCTCGCCATACAGGCGCGTTCTCTGATTTTCCATGGCCCTCCACTACCCCGGATTTTCCTACCACTGAGCAACATTACGCTTATTTATCAGCCTATGCGAAAGAATTTAAGCTCCTACCCTGTGTCCAGTTTGAATCACAGGTTGTAGAAATCAAGCCAAAGGATAAGCAATGGCTGGTTCGCTGGCAGCAGAAAGGCTCACTTGCATGTCAGGAAAAACTGTTTGATGCCGTAATAGTCGCCAGCAGTAAATTCGCCCACCCGTTTATCCCGCCATTTAAAGGACTGGAAACCGTTCGCCACAAGATGAGCCACAGTGCCGATTATCAGGGTCCCAAACCCTTTGCCGGAAAAAAAGTGCTGGTGGTCGGCAATTCCTTCAGTGGTACAGCCATAGTCGAAGAATTGGCACCCGTGGCCACATTGACTACCCACCATTTTCGCCAGGAGCATTGGTGCGTTAAACGTTACCGTTCTGCTGATCCAGAGCATCAGGGGCCGTGGTTACCTCGGGATTTATTAAAAACCTACACGAATAGCCAAACACCCAAATCACATGAGGAAGAAGTAAAGTTCTTACAGACACATTGTCAGGAACAGCAGGACTTTGCTGAATGGCAAATGACAAATGCGTCGCCGATGAAATTTACTATTGTTGAAGACTATTTTAAGCGATGCCGCGAAAAAAAAATCGTTCTTGCGAAAGGGGAGATTGACTCTTTTACCGAGAAAGGCGTGACGCTCACCAATGGCCAGTTTCATGAATTCGATCATGTGATTTTTTGCACCGGGTATCAGCGTCAATTGCCCTTCCTACCCGAACACTTAAGGCACCTTCCCAACCCCTACGAAGACACGATGTTATCTTCTAGTCTCGCGGTCATCGGCATGTACGAAGGCGCACGTGGTGCGGTCTTTCCGATTGTGGACTTACAGGCACAGCTGGCATGCGGCGTATTCAGCGGCAGGTGTTCGTTGCCCGAGGAAGAAACGCTATTTAAGGAAATGAAAAAAACGCCGACCAAGCGGGATGAGATTGAATTTTTAAATTCGCTGGCTAGGAAAATCGGTATTTTGCCTGACATAAAAGCTTATGATCCAGGCTTTCGACACATCTTGCTGGATGGCGCCCATACCCCCCAACGCTTTAATTTGACAGGGCCAGGCAGCAATCCTCTGGGCGCTAGAAAAGCCATTGAGGCTACGGAATTTTATCGTCGTGAATTGCTGGATAGCAAAGAGAAGGTACCCCGTCTGGCAAAACTGTGCCTGTTTAAAATCAATTCATCGACAGTTAAAAAAGCGAAACAGGATGAAGTGGATGTTTATTCACCTGTGAACAGGCAGTGACACAATAATCCCTGGCTCCATGACACCACATGGCACTTAATGTGCGTGGCAACCTATTTTCAAATGAACCTGGTAGTATTTGCTTTCACTGCCCTCGATAAAACCACGGGTTTGAAGTACTTCATACCAGTCCAGTTTGCCATGCACTTTTGCCGCCTGAGCAATGGCATTATTGATTGCCTCTTCAATGCCCTCTTCCGAGGTGCCCACTAATTCAACAATTTGATAAACACGGTTTGTCATGTTTCCTCCTTGAAAACCTTAAACCATTCACCCTACATACTAGACTACGAATGACAAATAAAAAAATTGCATCTATGACTCTATAACTGTTGTTGTGCTTTGGCAATGGCTTTGCGCAGGCTTTGTGCTGTCTCCGAATTGCCGGGAACCATTTTCAGTAGCTGTTGCCAGTAAACGATCGCCTCGCTGAATTCCTTCTCCTGATAGGCTTTGGCGGCAAGCATGGCCAGGGCATCCGGTTGGTGTGGATTTTTTTTCAGTAATTGATGCAACTGCGCCGTCATTTCCTCATTGAACTGCTGGTGATTGAGCAACAGCAGAACCTGAATGTAACTGATTCTTGCCGTGTCGTTGTCAGAGTCAAGGGTCATGGCTTTTTTAAAGGCTATCTTAGCCTGCTGCAATTCATTTTGACTGAGATAAAGCCTGCCCAATAAATACCATCCGCGTGAACTCGCTGGCGTATCATCCAAACGCTGCCGCAAACGGACAATTAAATCCTGGGGGTCCTTCATTGTCGCGAGGACTTTCTTCACGTCCTGCATACGAGCCTGCTGCTTTGAATAATCGTTTAAGGCCTGCCAGCTTCCCCAATACCAATAACCGACACAGGCACTGGCAATAAACACGGGAACAAGGATAATCAGCGTGCCTTTTGTCTGCCGCAGACTAAAGAAAAGCAGCAGCAGAGCTGAAAAAATCAATGAACCAAAAGCCAATAACAGCCATTTCTCATTCATGTGCAACCTGCTTTAAACCTGTGCGCCAAAAAACCAGTAACCCCAATGCTAAAAACAGAATGGGACCAAACCACAACAGAACGGTGACCGCCTTGACCGGGGGCTTAAACAAGATAAAATCACCATAACGGTCAGTCAGGTATTGAATAATTTCACTGTCACTCTTCCCTTCCCTCACAAGATCATACACCTGCCCTCGTAAATCCTTGGCCAGTTCAGCATTGGAATCGGCCAAATCCTGATTTTGGCAGACAAGGCAACGCAATTCCCTCAATAAGTGATTAAATTGCGCTTCCTTTCGAGGAGAATCCAAAGGATAAAAACTGTTCGCCTGGGCCACACCCAAAGAACAGAGCATGACTATCAGAATGTGTGCAAGCCATTTCTTCATGATTGTCGTTTCAACTGCTTAATGCGAGGCAGAAATTCTTTTTTCCAATTCGCTTCATCCAGAATGCCGGCATGGCGATACCGTATAATGCCTTTCCTGTCGATAAGAAAGGTTTCCGGTGCGCCATAAACCCCTAAATCAATGGCCACTTTGCCTTTGGCGTCTTCGGCTATCAGACGATAGGGATTTCCCCATTCAGCCAGCCATTTTAATGCCTGGTCGCTAGTGTCCTTGTAATTAAGGCCATACAACGGGACCCCCTCTTTGGCCAACTGTAACAGAAAAACCTGCTCTTCAACACAAGCAGCACACCAACTAGCCCAGACATTCAATAAGCTCACCTGCCCCGTTAAGCGATCGGATGTCATGATCTCGTTTTCGTGGCCCAGTACAGGCAGTTTAAAAACAGGCAGCGGATGATCTAGCTTGCTGGAAGGAAGCTTTTGAGGATCAAGGGATAGGCCTCGCCAGAAAAACAAAACCAGCACCACAAAAATGAAAAAGGGCAATAAGCGCCAGTTAATTAGTCGTGTCATGAGGAACTCACTTCCAAATGGGCTGATACCGTTTTTTGCTGCCGATAATAACGGCGATCGGATAAGGCGAGCAAACCTCCGGCTAAAATCAGAAAGCCCCCACCCCAGATCCAACGGACAAAAGGTTTAAAATAAAGGCGCACAGACCAGGCCGTTTCATCCACAGGCTCCCCCAGAGCCACATAGATGTCGCGGAATGGATTAACATCGATGGCTGACTCCGTCATCGCCATTTGGCCGATGGTATACATGCGCTTTTCAGGATAAATCACATGCACCTGCGATCCGCGGCTGATTTCAAAGCGGGCACGCGTTCCCTGATAGTTAGGCCCCTGTAAAGGCTGTTCATTAATGAAACGAACGCGGTAACCGGCAAGCATCGCCTCGTTGCCGGGTGCCAGTTTGACATCATCCTGAATGCCATAGCCACTGGAAATGGCCACACCAATAACCGCGGCAGCAACACCGACGTGAGCGAGCACCATTCCCCAAAAGGCCTGGCCCAAGGTTTTAAACCCTCGCTCCTGCCCGCGGAGGTAAACCAGTTTGCCCGTACTCAGCAGGATCCACACAGCCAATACAAGGCCAAGCAGGCTGTAGCCATTCATCGGTTGATCAACGAACAGGAGGATGATAACAGGAAGAAGGACACTGAGGCCCAGGAGACTCTTCAAACGGTTTAGAACCGCTTGAAGGTTGTCCTTTTGCCATCGTAAATGAATGCCCAATCCCATCAGCAGCAGCAAAGGAATCATCAAAGGAACGAATACCGTATTGAAATATGGCGCGCCCACCGATAACTTACCAAGCCCAAGGCCGTCAATTAACAGGGGGTAAATTGTTCCCATCAATACGGTTAACATGATAACGGCAAGAAAAACATTGTTTAAAAGCAAGGCGCTCTCTTTGGAAATCAGTGCAGGATTGTTCCGCCGTGTAAGGGCTGGTGCACGGAGCGCGAACAACAGCAGCGAGCCGCCAATCACCGTCAACAGAAAGCACAGAATAAAAAGCCCGCGCTGTGGATCAACGGCAAAAGCATGGACAGACGTTAACACACCCGAACGGACAAGAAAGGTTCCCACGAGGCTTAGCGAAAAAGCAGTAATTGACAATAATAATGTCCAGGCAATGAACTGCTGCCGCTTTTCACTGACGGCCAGGGAATGAATCAGCGCGGTACCCACCAGCCAGGGCATGAAAGAGGCGTTTTCGACCGGATCCCAGAACCACCAACCTCCCCAGCCTAACTCCCGGTAAGCCCACCAGCTTCCAAGCGTAATGCCCGTGGTTAGACAACACCAGGCCGCCAGTGTCCAGGGCCTTGTCCATTTTGCCCAGGAGGATTCAACCCGGCCGAGCCACAGGGCCGCAATGGCGAAAGCAAACGCCACGGAAAAACCAACATAACCCATGTACAGCATGGGTGGATGAAACAGAAAGCCTGGATCCTGCAGCAAGGGATTTAAATCCCGTCCCTGCGTATTAAGCACCTGGAATTGACGCGCAAACGGATTGGACGTACTTAACAGGAATAAAATAAAACCAATACTGATGAGGCCTAAGACAACCAGCACACGGGTGCGGATGGCATCATCCAGGTTCTTGCTAAAAAAACTGACACCCATCATCCACAGACTGAGGATGGCAACCCAAAGCAGCATGGAACCCTCATGCCCGCCCCAGACGGCACAGAGTTTGTAAAACCAGGGTAAATTCACACTGGAATTGCTCATGACATAAATGACAGTAAAATCATCGCGCAAAAAGCAGATGGTCAAGGCAAGGTAGGCCAAGGTGATAAATATAAATTGCCCCGCCGCCAAGGCGGGTGCCGCCGCAATCCAGCCCGTCCTGGCGCGCAGCAAGCCAAGGGTTGGAATAACTGCCAGCAACACCGCAAACAGCAAAGCGAGCACTAACGACAATAAACCCAGTTCTGCTGTCATTTCTTCCCCTGAGCGGCCAACGCGGCCTTGACTTCTGGCGGCATGTAATTGGCATCATGTTTGGCGAGTACTTCCGCAGCATTAAAATGGCCCTCATCGAGCACCTGGCCTAATGCAACGATTCCTTGCCCTTCGCGAAACAGATCCGGCAATATACCGCGGTAGCTGACTTCAATTTCTTTTTTAAAATCAGTGAGTTTAAAGCGGACTGTCAAATCCTGGCTGCCGCGCACAATGCTGCCTTTGACCACCATGCCGCCAATACGTACCTTTTGTCCCTGGGTTACCTTGCCCTCAGCCATTTGCGAGGGGGTATAAAACAAGCTGATGTTCTGGCGCAAAGCATACATGATGAGCGCCGTTATCAACGTCAATCCAGCGAGAAGACTTAAAATGAAAAGCAATTTTCGTTGACGGACAGGATGCATGGTCATTGCCGCCTGAACCATTGATGCAGTTTGCTGCGTGTACGTTTCTGCTGGCGCTTGATATCGAGCAGCAACAGCGCTAAAACAGCGAAGGCCAAACCATAAGCCGGCCAGATATACATGGCGTACTTCCCCATTGCTAACCCGTTCATTGCCTTTCCTCCACCAACTCCCTCACCCATTGCTGGCGCCGTTCACGCAGCAACAGTTCATTGCGGGCTTTATGCAGAATAATCCATAACGCATACAAGGTAAAACCAAGCAAGGAAAGCAGCAAGGGATATAACATCGGTGCTGCAATTTTAGGCTTGGCAAAAACCGACAGGGTCGAGCCCTGATGCAGGGTATTCCACCAGTAAACCGAATAGTGAATAATCGGCAGATCCACGAGTCCCACCAGTGTCAAAATGGCAATCACCCGATCGCCACGCTCGGAATCACTGAAAGCTGACCGAATGGCGACAATAGCGATATAAAGCAGCAGCAGAATAAGCTCGGAAGTCAACCGGGCATCCCATACCCACCATGCGCCCCACATGGGCTTTCCCCAGATGCTGCCAGTGGCTAAGGCTAAAAAGGCCATTATCGCACCGAGTTGCGCCACCACCGAGAGCATTAACCCGGCAAGCTTAATCCGCCAGACAAGAAGCAACACAGCGAGAAATGCCATCCAGGCGTACAGGGACATGGATAAAAAAGCCGCTGGAACATGAATATAAATGATACGAAATGCATCCCCCTGCTGGTAATCAGGCGGGGCAAAAAACAGTCCCCAGAGAAGGCCCGGCAGCAAAGTCAGCAACACACAGCCTCCCAATGCAGGAAGCCAGCGTTGCGTCAGCTGGTAAAAATTTCTGGGTGACGCCAGTTGGTAGAGAAATTTCCACATAAGGGATCAAGCAGGGCTCAAAAAGGCAGATTTTATCATGCAATGGCAAGGAGGGACAACCAATGCCTTCGCTTACTAAAAACCGGGACTCAAGGGATTATCCATTTTCGCTTCATCCGGGTCTTCCGGCATGGGGGAGAAGATTGCCTTGATCTGCTCAACCACATGATCCGCCTGCGCATACAGGCGGGTAGTCACCAGGTTCAGGGGAAGTTGACCTAGCTCGGCAAGTTTTATTTTTGCTTCCATCCAGTTATGGGCATCCAGAGACGGCATCAGTGGCTGGGCAATGGCCGCTAGAGACTGTCCCTGGTAGGCATTGTTAATCATGGCGTCTGAATAAGGCAGCAGCTTCTCAGCAACAATCAAATGAAGCAGCGCTTTGTCATACTGTTCCAGTTTAAGTTCAGTCACGGCTAAAAGCAGGTAGCCCGGCGTCCAGTAATAATCAGCGGCCAAGGCGGCATAATGCAGTGCTTCAGGATGTAAATCCGTTTGCGTCAGGCAGTAATTGGTTAACACGTTTAATGCAGGAAAATAGCCAGCCTCTGCGGCTTGATACAAATAAAGCATGGCGGCATCACTGTTGGTTCTGTATTGGCTGTAGAGAAAAATGCCCTGAAGCAGCTGGAAAGTTGGGATGGTGGGTTGCGGCAGGTATTCATGCACCGGTTGATTATTTTTTATCGCCATTTCATGCGGATTACGGCCGCTTAACCGCCATCGCTCGTTCCAGTGAGGCTCCAAAACAGGGTGTCTGCACAAGGCATTGACGTGGTTGTCTTCCATCGCCAGCCTAATTAACACAGCAAGACTGATTGCTTTAATCAGCGTGGGCAAGCGGTGTTGCTGTGACTCATTCAATGTGTAAATCAGCTTGTCCTCACTGGTGTGGATTTCCAGTTCGCTGATGAATAATTGCAATTCGGCAATGGCCGTTCTGTCTGCGTATGACAGCGTTGTGAAATCCAAAAAACTTCTCCTGAAGGCGTTAGCGGCTTAATTTACCTAATCCATTCCCTGATTGGAATAAATTCAACCAATTTTCCTTATTAACTGAATATCCGCTGGCTCTGATCCAGAAGGTTTAGCAGTTCATCCTTTTCTTTCTCACCATCCGGAGCCTGCGGCGAATCAATGACTGGCAATTGAATATCTGATTCATCCATCAGGGCATTCAATCGGGCAATTGACTCATCGAATACATCCACCGTCGGTATGGGCTGAGTAAATAAGCCATGGCGATTGCTGGACAGCTTGATCTTGCCTGTGGTTTTGTGTTCAAGCCCAGCCTCAGAGGCAAAAGGAAAGTAAACGTGACGAATATGGATCAATAACCCAGGGGGTAGAATGGTTTCCAATTGCGCCATGCTTTGGATACCGGGGGCGTCTTTATTGTGATTAGGCATGACCGCGCAACGTAATTTAATGATCTCTTCAGCACCTTTGCGGCGAATGACAGGATTCTCACTGGCAATTAATGCTTCCAGATCTTCAATGGTAGCCTGGTTAATATCAGGGCACAGGAATTTTCTTGAATCATACCCTGGCGTGATGGGAAACAAATGAAGTTTTCCAAGGTGCCTGCACATCTGGGGGATAACCCAGGAGACACGAAAGATTCCGCCCAAGGCCATGGACTCGTAAGGGAAACTGTTGGCATGATCCTGTATTTGTTTGACAAAGCGTTCTCTTTCTCCACCCGCCAAACCAATACCCAGGGTTCCTGCAGCTCCCCAGACAAAAATACGATGATCCTGCGAATAGGTTCCAAGCGGAATGGGAGGCGTGTCCAAATGGGTTTTGTAGATGCATTGCTTGAACTGGCTCAAACGATTAGTAATGTCAGGATTGACCTGGCCGATAGCCACGACCAGCTTATCACAAATAATTTCCTCACCCTCTTTTAATCCCTCATAAGGACCCGATTCTCTGGCCGTAAATGACACAGCCAAACGCCCGTCATCCAATTCCCGTACATTGGCCAATTCGCCAACCGCGAGTTCAAGGCGTTTTTCGCAGGCTTCGCTGATGAAACGGCTTAAGGTACTGATGTCATCCAGTCCTTTACGGTTCCGTGAAACGAGCTTTTTGATTTTTACGTTGGTTTTTTCTTGCGAACGCTCGAGGAGTTCAGTAGCCCAGGCCGCGTTGATTGCTGAACCGCCGTATAAAAGCACCTCGCCTTCCAGATTCACATCGCCATCCTGAGCATAAATCAGGGTCTGCTTCTTAGTGAGTTTTTCCGAGAGCATCGGTGAAATTTGAGAATCAGTCAGTTTCCGGGAAGGCCCCAACCCGGCACAAATGTCAACATAATGCGTGTATAAGTACAATTCCTGGGATACATCTCCAAATTTGCAAAGGACCCTCAAACGGTATTCATAATCGCTGTATAGCCAACGGCCAGTATGCTCTTCCCGTTTTTCGATCGCCTTTGCCTCAGCCTGCAAAATCGGCATTCCAAGCTCAACCTGAGTGGCTACCAGCGCACGATGAAAATCGTTCGCCAACACATAATTATAAGGATTTGTCGGGTCTTCTTCGTTCTTTAAATCAAAATCAGTCGAGTGGTAAGAAAAACCGGTGGGCGTTTGTACCCTGGCTGGCTGTCCCATAACCCTTGAGCCTTCTTTTGGCCAGGTATTCAGATTATCAGGATCATTAAGAACCAGAATATTGGGTAAATCAGGTCGAGCGACATTTTGAGAACGGAAAGCCGGCGAAAATTCTTGAAAAAGCAGTGTTCCTGCAACACCCGCACCAATGATTAACCGCTCAAACACAGGGGGGGTGGGATTTAATACCTGAGCCATTATCTGCAGGGAAGCGTATTCCTGCTCAAGGGCTGATTCCCTCTTAAGAAACATCACTTGCTGTTGACGATATGACTCGAACTCCGTTAACGAGACGAGATCCATGCCGGCGAGTAAATGAGCACGGTGGGCATCAAGCTCTTTTTTCTCTTCCTTAAGGACCTGTCTGATTTTTTCCAATTCACTGATTCGTTGTAAAACACGCTGCAATAACATATCGATTCCGACTCAATTAGACCAAGATGTTGAATTTTTAGTCAAAACTATACCAGAATAAACTTAAGGTTGTATTAAGGCATTGGTTTCAAATCGAGCGGCTAATCGCTTAGCGTAATGCGAAGAATGGCGCTGATGGCAAAGGGCAGAAAAAGAATGGCCAAAAGCGAAAAGGCCAGTAGTAAAGCCAGGTAACCACTGACGTTCATACCATGAATGCCCGCCTGTAGGGCTGCGCTGCCAAAAATCATGACAGGAAGAGCGAATGGCAACAGAATCAGGGCAATCAATACCCCCTTCTGCTTAAGACCCGTGCTAAACGCTGCAGCTAACGCACAGAGAAAAATAATCGCGGGTGTGCCGGCAATCAGGCTTGAGGCAAGCACGGCTGCCTCTGTTGGATTCAGCGAAAACAACATTGCCAGTAAGGGACATAACATCAGCATGGGAATTAAATGAAGGAGCCAATGAGCACACACTTTGGCGATTACAATAACAGGCAAATCCTGAGAAGAAATTAACCATTGCTCGATGACTCCATCCTCATAATCCTGCTGAAAGAATTTCTCTGAAGCGAGCAGGAAGGACAGTAACATGGCAGTCCAAATCAGTCCCGGCGCCAATTGCTGCAGAAGCCGGGGTTCAGGCGTCACCGTCAAGGGGAAAAAAACAGTAACCATCAGAAAGAAAAGGATGGCATGCAACAAGGTGCTGGGTTGGCGCAGATGCACCAGCAATTCCCGGTGAAATTGCCTTTTAAAAAGCCGCATGCCAGTGGTCACAGACAATACTCCTGAGTCTTTTTCAGAAAAGACGGCAACTCCTGATGAGAAGTCAGAACAACCATTCCCCCCTGTTGCAAATGGGTGTTCATTAAATTAACCAGCAACGCAATGGCGTCATCATCCAGGGCAACCAAGGGTTCATCAAGCAGCCACAACGGTGCATCGGTCATGGCGAGACGTAACAGGCTGACACGACGCCGCTGACCAGCGGACAGATGCGCGCAGGGCTGATCCGCCAAATGCTGCAAACCGTGTGCTGCGAGTAACGCCTCAAGGGGCACACGTGAGCGCGGCCAATGGGAGTCAAACCGGCAATTTTCGCTCACGGTTAATGCGGCGCTCAAACCCGGCTTGTGACCCACATAACAGAGGGCCTGCTGGTAGGCGGTTTTGTTCTCCGCGACAGGGTATCCTCTAAAACGGATTTCTCCGCTTATCGGCTGGGTAAGGCCTGCCAACAGACGCAAGAGTGTCGTTTTACCAGCGCCATTGCTGCCGCGTAGATGCAATAACTCCCCTTGAGCGAGTGTCCATTGCACGCCGCTTAAGACGGGGCGGTAATCGTAATCATAGGCTAGATTAATCACTTCAAGCATAAAGAAGCCTTAATACCCAAAACGGCAGACTAGCGGGAATTGCGTCTTGCCGCAAGTATCTCTACAACAAACTTGCACCGAAGCATTTCCCCAGTAATAATTCTGTTTTTTCATCCTATTAAAAGGGTAAACGATGGAATTTCTATCTGACTACGGTTTATTTCTCCTCAAAAGCATCACCCTGGTGATTGCCATTTTGCTGGTCACGGCTGGACTATTGGCCCTTGGACGCAGTAAACGACCCAAGCTTGAGGTTGTTTCCCTGAACAAAGAATTCAATGCGCTTAGGCGGCACATGAACCACGAAATCAGGGACATCAAAGAGAAAAAGCCCCGTCAAAAAAAGAAAGACAAACTCAACAGCAAAGACAAGCCCACCTTGTTTGTTCTTGATTTTCATGGTGACATCAAGGCATCCCAAACGGAGTCATTGCGGGAAGCGGTCAATGCCGTATTAAGTGTTGCAGGTGAAGACGATGAAGTACTCATTCGTCTGGAAAGTCCTGGCGGGGTAGTTAACGGCTATGGGCTCGCCGCGTCGCAATTGCAGCGGATCCGCGATAAAAACATCACACTAACCGTAGCCATCGATAAAATGGCAGCCAGCGGCGGGTATTTAATGGCCTGTGTCGCCAACCGAATCATTGCCGCACCTTTTGCAATCATTGGTTCAATTGGGGTTGTTGGTCAATTGCCCAATTTTAACCGCTGGCTGAAAAAGCATAACATCGATTTTGAGATGATAACCGCAGGCGAATACAAACGCACATTGACCCTGTTTGGTGAAAACACGGAAAAGGGCCGGCAGAAATTTCAGGAGGATTTGGAAGACATTCATCAGGCCTTCCGTGATTACGTACTGCAAAACCGCCAGCAACTCGACATTGACAAAGTAGCCACAGGAGAGCATTGGCTGGCGAAGGATGCCTTTGAGCTGCGTCTGGTGGACAGCCTTAAAACCAGTGACGAGTACCTTATGAGTAAAATGGAGGATTACAAGGTCTTTAAAATTGCCTCCCACCACAAGCCATCCTTGGTTGATCGGATTTTACGCCCAGCCGCTCAACTTTTTTACCCCTTTCACTGAGAAACAAACCTGTCTTTTCAAATGGGTATATAATTAATTAATGACAATGGCATGCACGGAGCAGATTATGAGCGATTTTAAATCAAAGTTACCTGATTTTAAAGAAATGACATCAATTGCCTCTAAATTATTTAAAGACGTGAAGCAAAGCGTTAGCGAGATCATTGACGATTACAAGAAAAAGCGTGAAGAAGGCGAAGCCACCGAACAACAGCAATCCAAACCCGCAGCTGACAATGAGGTGGTGGTGGGTAAGGCAAAAACGACTGAACCCGTTACCGGAGAACCCGTAACGCCAGCTCCTGTATCCAAGAAAACGAAGCCCCCGGTACAAGGCGCTGATCCTGTCGAACCGCCGAAAGGGGAATAGTCGGATTCATGACCTGGATTTCCGCCCGTGAATCAGGAAGAGGATGAAGCCCGTTCTGGTCGAATTAATCCGTATTTACGCATTTTTTCAACCAGGGTGGTACGACGCATGTTCAGGTAACTGGCAGCGTGTGCCACAACCCAATCCGACTCATCCAGAGCCTGACTGATAATGGCCAGTTCTGTTTTTACCAGATGCTCTTTTAAATCAATGCCGTCATTGCCTGATTGGTCCTGTGAAACCGTGCCGAGCAGGGTTTCACGCTCGGTTCCAAGAATACCGTGTTCGGTCTGTTCATCCATTCTGAAGCGGCGCGGCAAATCGTCACGATCAACGATGCCGTTCGGGTAAAGAATGGTCAGGCGTTCAACCAGGTTGGCAAGTTCACGTACATTACCTGGCCATTGATAATGGCTTAAGGTATCGAGCGCGGCGGGTAAAAGCCTTACCCCCGGACGATTTTCACCTTCAACGCGGGAGATTAACTCATTCAGCAGCAGCGGGATGTCTTCCTTTCGAGCACGCAAGGGCGGCATATCAATGGGGAAGACGTTCAAACGATAATAAAGATCTTCGCGAAATTTTCCTTCCTGGATGGCGGCATCGAGGTTGCGGTGCGTCGCAGCAATGATTCTGACATTGACATCGATACTGCGGTTACTGCCAACGCGTTCAAAACATCGCTCCTGCAAAACCCTTAATAGTTTCACCTGCATGGCGAGGGGCATATCCCCAATTTCATCAAGAAACAGGGTGCCGCCATTGGCCAATTCAAAACGGCCTTGCCGGGAGGTGATGGCACCGGTAAAAGCGCCTTTTTCGTGACCAAACAATTCGCTTTCCAACAGTTCACTGGGAATAGCGCCGCAATTGATGGGAATGAAGGGCTTTCCTGCTCTGGACGATAAGGCATGAATGTTGCGGGCGACCACTTCCTTTCCCGTTCCAGACTCACCCAGAACAAGCACACTGGCTTCAGTACCAGCAACCTGTTCAATGAGTTTGCGAACCTGGCGGATGGACTCACTGTTGCCAACCAGGCTGCGAAATAAGGGCGAATGCGGCTGTTTAGTTGAGGAATCCTCTGTGGCGCGATCGTGAATAATCTGACATTTGTGCAAGGCTTCAAGCATCTGCGCATAAGTAAAGGGAAAATCAAGCATCGCGGTAATGGTTCTGGGCAGGGATTCACCGGTTCCCTGCGGATAATCGATGAGGATCAAAGGAAGATGTGGGAAAGACTTGGTCAGATGATGAATGAGGGTCAGGCAGGCATCAGGCGTATGGCTCGCGGCAATAATGACAGCCAGCACATGGTCCAATGCCAATGTTTTGGCATCCTCATACCCGGCCACCGCGACGTTTTTACCAACAAATTCAACAATCACACTCAGTTTATTGCGTCGCTCCGGGTGATCATCAATGACCAGGACAGTCTCATTTTCACTCATACACTTATCCTTAAGTCTAAACCGTTATTAGTTCAGTATCGGTTAGTATGCCTCAGGCTGTCAAATAAATGACATATATTTTCCATGGTGTCATAAATTAAACAATACCTCGGCCTTATCGGGAACAGGTAATTTCGCTGAAACCATTGCATTGAGGGCCAAAGCATAATTTTTGATTTCCCAGGGCCTTGGTGGCCGGCACGCACCGCTCAATGGTAAATTTTTTAGCCTGCAAAAATCCCATACGACGGCAAAATGATTGCGCTACCCGACGTCCACAGCCTTTTTCGCCGTCATAACACCAGTCAATGCGGAAATTATCATAACGGGGATAAACAAAACGCCGCATGCTGTAATGATAAAATTTGGGTTTCTTTTGCGACATGCCAACACAGCGTATGGTTTTGAAGCCATTGCACAGCCAACCCTGACAACGCCCACGGCTGTCGATGTATTTGGTTACACCGAGGTTATTGGCTTTTATTGCCTGATTTGCACGAAGATACCCCATGGTTTTGCAATAACGGTTGGCTACCGCCATGCCGCATTGACTGCCATCCATGGTGCAATAATCAAGGCGCGCCCCCCGGTAATCCGGATGCCAGAAATTACGATAATACAATTGGTCGTTTCCATTGGCCGACAATGCGCCGGTAAACGACAGCAAAAGCGCAAAAAGAACCATTTTTCGGCAAAAATTGATCATAATCCCAATCCCTTAACAAGATAGGATCATGTTAGCCTATGCCTCTCTGCAAAAAAAGAAAAATTTCCACTCACCATCAAGGACCGTACTTTATGGTACACTGACCAGAGAAGACAAGGTAAACGGCATGACCCACCAGCAACCCATTGAACTTGACACACTGCTTGCCAGTGCAGCGGAGGCTCTTTGTGCATCGCAAGCCATCATAAACGACTTGCTGCATGATGAGGACGCGGCGTTACTGTCACAGGAACCCCTGGAACACCGTGGCCGACTACTTGAATTGACTCTGCAATACCGCCTCGATATGCAGAATGCCCTGTCCCGACTTCTAGGCCTGGAGCCCATTTTATTGCAGCTTCTGGGTGTAGGCCCTGATTATTCGCAAACCATCAATTTGGAACGTTTGGCGTTTGCCTTAGGCCACGACGATTTAAGCCAATTGCTTTATTTATTGGGCGAGCTGCTTCATTCTCTCGTACGAATCGCAAGCCGCTATCAGCATCAGGCGAAAAGCTACCGTGAAGCCCATGCGTTTGGGAAAACCCCTTACAAACGATTTTACTTGGGCCTGCAAAAAGCCTGCGAACAGCAAAAAGCAATGCGGGTGTCGCTTGACTCACTGGAGCAAACCCTTAAGCAATTAGTCAAACAGGCCGCCATCGGGCCTGTGCTGGATCATTTAGCCGCATTACGCGGTCCCATATCGCAATTCCATCAGGCGTTGCTCAATGGCCTCGACGGTTCAGCGCAGTTTTATAAAGCCATTCATCCGCATTTAAAACTGGAAGAGGAACTGGGTAGTGTATTGGCCAGGGCAGAGCCTCTGTTGAAGCCTGCTTCTTACCCGGCCTCCCGGTTTAAGCCAGAACACCCCCCCTCGCCTGAGCGACTTGAACAACGCGCGGCCGCCAAACGCTTGGGGAATTTTTTTAATCACTAGCCTCTGTCCGGGCTAATAATTCATCCATACCTTGTTTTCCCCCAGCAAATCGCTTAATGATTTCAGCAAAGCATCGCTGGGCCTCGCCTGCCATTCGGCCGCCAGACATAACGTGGCCGTGGCCTGGCTATTGCGGTACTGGATTTGAACAGAACAGTGACCCTGATTGGCTTTGAGCAAGGATTGCAGTGTGGGAACAAGCGGTTTATCGTCCGGTGTTATCGACACCATCAGGCTACGGGCGAAGCGGGTACGCGCTTCGTCAATTGACAACACCTGATTGGCAGTCATTTTAACGCCGCCGCTGTAATCATCGTGACTGATTTCTCCCTCAATCACCACCATTTGCCCGCTTTGAACCTCGCTGGACAAGGCCTCGTACACCTCAGAAAAAACGACGACGTCCAGTTTTTTCAAGGCATCCTCAAGGGCTAAAATAGTCAATTTTTTGCCACGTTTAGTTAAAATACGGCGTATCCCGGTGACTAACCCACAAATCCAGGCTTTTTTACTGGTGGAAGGATTTAATTGCACCAGGGGGGTGATCACGCCTTTGAATTCGCGGGCGTATTGATCAACAGGATGGCCAGTGAGGTAAAAACCGAGGGTTTCTTTTTCTCCTTCAAGCCGGGTCAACTCAGCCCAGGGATTAAACTGAACGTAATCCTCTTCAACCTCGTCATTATCCATCAATGAAAACAAATCCGTTTGCCCGCTGTTTTGATTCTGTTGTTTTTTTTCAGCGACTTTTAATGCTTTTTCAAGCGAGGCAAACAAAACTGCACGCTCCACTCCAAAATCATCGAGCGCGCCGCTTTTAATCAGGGCTTCAAGCACACGGCGATTCACCTTGCGCAAATCGAGGCGTTGGCAGAAATTAAATAAACCGGTATAAAGTCCGCCCTGCTTTCGTTCTTCCACAATGATGGTAATGGCTGATTCCCCTACCCCTTTTATCGCCCCCAGACCAAAAAGGATGTATTGATCATCGGTGACCGTAAACGGATAACTGGACTGATTAATTGAAGGCGGGAGGACCTTAAGATGCATCTGGGCGCATTCGTCGATAAAAGTCACCACCTTGTCGGTGTTATCCATGTCAGAGGACATGACTGCTGCCATAAAGGCGGCAGGGTAATGCGCCTTCAACCAGGCGGTTTGATAAGCAACGAGGGCATAGGCAGCCGAGTGTGATTTGTTAAACCCGTAGCCGGCAAATTTTTCCATCAAGTCAAAAATATGAGCCGCCGTGTCTTCATTCACGCCGCGGCCGGTTGCGCCTTCAATAAAAATAGCCCGCTGCTTTGCCATTTCTTCCGGTTTTTTCTTGCCCATGGCCCGACGCAGAAGATCCGCGCCACCCAAGGTATAATTGGCCAAAACCTGTGCAATTTGCATGACCTGTTCCTGGTAGAGGATTACCCCATAGGTCGGTTTCAGGATGGCTTCCAAATCGGGATGCGGGTATTCGACTTTGGCACGACCATGTTTGCGATCGATAAAATCATCCACCATTCCCGATTGCAGGGGGCCGGGGCGAAACAACGCCACGAGTGCGATGATGTCTTCAAAACAGTCTGGTTGCAAGCGATGAATCAGCTCTTTCATGCCGCGGGATTCTAACTGGAAGACTGCAGTGGTCTGGCAGGCTTTTAATAAATCAAAGGTTTTGGCATCGTCTGTGGGGATTAAGGCAATGTCCACCGCCGTTTTGCCCTCGCGCTGGTATTGATGATTGACAGTGGCAAGGGCCCAGTCAATGATGGTGAGGGTGCGAAGGCCGAGGAAGTCAAACTTGACCAACCCCACCGCCTCCACGTCATCCTTGTCAAACTGACTAACAATCTGCGTTGACCCCTGCTCGCAGTAAATGGCGGTAAAATCGGTCAGCTTTGAGGGAGCGATGACCACTCCCCCGGCATGTTTACCGGCATTACGGGTAATGCCCTCGAGCTTTAAGGCCAGATCAATCAGTTCCTTAACGTCTTCTTCCTCTTCATAACGGCGGTGGAGTTCCTCTTCATCCTCAAGGGCCTTGCTTAAGGTGATGCCGATTTCAAAGGGAATTAATTTGGCTATTTTATCAACAAAACCATAGGGATGCCCCAGGACCCTCCCCACATCCCTGACCACGGCTTTGGCCGCCATGGTGCCAAAGGTGATGATCTGCGAAACGCTTTGCCGACCGTATTTCTGGGCAACGTACTCAATGACGCGATCACGCCCTTCCATGCAGAAGTCGATGTCAAAATCCGGCATCGATACCCGCTCAGGATTCAAAAACCGCTCAAACAGCAGTTCATACAGCAAAGGATCCAGGTCGGTAATTTTCAAAGCATAAGCCACGAGTGATCCGGCACCTGAGCCACGTCCGGGCCCCACGGGCACCCCATTTTGCTTGGCCCACTGGATAAAATCAGCCACAATCAGAAAGTAACCGGGAAATCCCATGCGGTTAATCACATCCAGTTCCACTTCCAGGCGTTGATCATACGGTGTGCGTGAAGCCGCGAGAACCTCCGGCGGTTGCCCCCTGAAAATCTGCAATAAACGCTCCTCCAGTCCCTGACGTGACAATTGCGACAGGTAGTCCTCAATGGTCATGCCAGTTGGAATTGGAAAGGACGGGAGATAATTATTTCCAAGCTCAAGCTTCACGGTGCAACGCTGGCTGATAAGCACGGTGTTTTCAATGGCCTGGGGCAAGTCTTTAAAAAGGTCTGCCATTTCATCGGCCGAACGCAGGTATTGATCGGCGTGGTATTCCTGGCGTCGTCTTGGATCCGCTAAGGTAAACCCGTCATGGATGCACACTCGCGCCTCGTGGGCTTCGAAATCATCCTTGTTTAAAAAACGGACGTCATTGGTGGCGACCAATGGCAGGTTCAGTGCTTCGGCCAATTTGACGAGGCGTTCATTGTATAAGACTTCATCCGGCCGGCCCGTGCGCTGGATCTCAAGGTAAAAGCGATCAGGAAAGCATTCGGCATAGGCTTTTGCCAGTGAAACAGCTGTCGCTTCATCACCAAGCAACAAGGCTTTCCCAATGGCACCGGCACGTCCGCCCGACAAGGCGATTAAGCCATCAGCAAATTCGTTAAGCCACTTCAAGTGTACCCGCGGCTGCCCCTGGTATTGTCCTTCCTGATAAGCCTTAGACACCAGGCAGGTCAGGTTACGATAACCTGTTTCATTCTGGCACAGCAAAAGTAATGAGAACAATTGCTCGGGATTTTCCGGATCATGGCAGGGCAAATCGCTGCCAATAATGGGTTTAATCCCCTGACTGATGGCTGTGGTAAAAACCTTCACCGCCGCAAACAGATTGCAGTAGTCCGTCACGGCTACGGCGTTCATACCGCGCTCAACCACGGCTTTCATTAAAGGCTTTATACGCACCAGGCCATCAATCATGGAAAATTCGGTATGGACGCGCAGATGGACGAATCGCGATTGCATGCTTGTTTTTCTTTTTAAACGGAATCAGGGAACTCTACCGAACTCGTTCAGGCAGGGCAAGTCTTAAACGGTGAAGCGTTAATAAAACTTGCCCTAATCGAGCTCGGCACGAAGGATTGGCTATCGCAGTCCCCTCTTGCGCCATGTTGGGAGAAGAGAGCGACCCTACCTGCGGTGTATTGGCTGTTTACGTCGATAACGATTCATCATGAAAAGAATCAAACCGGCAATCATCATCCAGGACAACAGGGCGATGGGCAAGCCATGCCCCATGAACAGGCTGGCTAACACACCGCCAATGAGCAAACCACGTAAAAAACCGCGTTGTTTCGTGCCGGTTGCCTTGCTTTTTATGTTCTGGGTACTCTTTTTAGTAAACAGGGTGGAAAAAGCTGTTTTAGAGCGGCCCATGCCCATAAAACGTCCACCAAAGCGTTTTGCTGCCGCGTCATTGATGGCCACTCCAAAGGAGAGCGTCAGCGCCAGTAGTACAGTAAACCATTTATTCATTGCGAAACCTCGTGTAATGGAAGCAGGCCATTCTAGCACATCTGCCTTTGATAAAGAAAAAGCCTTCTTTTTACAGTTTCTGCCGTAAATAACGAAAATATTTACACAATTTTGATTTTTTCCTTAAGGATAAATTAAGAATTCAAAACTACCATGATGTTTACCGGAAACATAATTATCACAAATAGGCCAAAGGATTGCCGTATAACCTGGAGGCTTATAATGAGTACCAATCAAAACGATGTGGGTAACCAGATAAAAAAAGACGGCGCAACGAATGAAAAATCCCCGTTTCGATTCCTACCGCTCACTCAGCATGAGCTGTTACGTAACCCTTATGTGGAGGGAGTCATTCGCGTTTTTGGCACCAGCGTCGCTGTTGCCACGATTCTGCATCCCATGGACGTGATGATGACCCGCTTTCGCTCACAGGGCTATGCGCCCATGATGGCAAACCACCAGTTCTTTTCGAAATTGTTTACCGGTTTCTTAACCACACAAAAACAGGCTGCACTTAAAAACATGGTTATTGCCAACAAGGAAAAAGTGAATGATCACGTCGGGGAAATGATCGGTGAACACGAGAACAAGGCGTTTAAAAAATACGGCGAGATGCTGGTCACCACGGTCATTGTAGGAGGAATTGACACGATTCTTACCCAATATTACGCCAATAAACGAATTCTCGATGCGTTAGGGGATAAAATCGAACTCTCTTTGGGTCAAAAACTGCAGTTTGCGAAAGAAGGCATGCTGACTCGCGGCGGACGCAATTTTGTCACCACCTTAGCCTGCATCGGGGCGACAACCACCGTCAGCGAATTCATTAATCCTTTGATTCCTAAAAATGATCATGTGTTTGCTCATACTGCAGCCACCTCCGTCATTTCCGGATTTGCCATCTCACCATTCGCCAGCGTGTTGGACAATGTCTACCAGGAAAAAATTCGGCAGGTCAATAAGAGTACATTAAAAACACCGCCACTGACTGAGATGTTCATGCATTTGTGGCAACAAGGCGGTGTACGACGACTGGTTCGCGGGGCCGGCATGGGGGGATTCTATAATGTTATCGCCTTTGGGGTGATCAATGGGGTAGCGGAAGTGATGAATACCCACCTTTTCCCGCGTCAGCCTACTTCCCGCGTCAGTCAACCGGGGTCCTTTTTTACACCGGAGATTAAAAACGAACCCAAGACCACCGCACCCGCTATAGAGGAGACGGGCAGTCAGCCACCAACGCACACAACGCCAAAATAAGGCACAGCAAACCGTGCAGGCCAGGGAGGGCTACTGCCGTTACCGAGGTTGGTTGCTCTGCTGAGGCAAACTTTCTTGCTGAGTTGGCGTGTTGGCGTGAGCCGGTGCTTTGGTCGTGTTGGCCGAGTGGCTGGCAAAATAACCCAGAGCCAGGCTTTGCAGACCTAAATTGGCCAACGTCATGACCGTTTCAGGCTTTGGTTTAAAAAAACGAAGCATAATGAACCTTAAAAAAAATTAAAACCAGCCATTATATACGGTATTCGCTTTTCCAGTACAGGCCTGTCAGGAATGGGCCTGATGCGGATCAAAGGCATCCCGGACCGCGTCAGCAAACAGATTGCTCGCCAAAACCAGAGTAAACATAAAAACAAAGGCAGCAAGCATCGGCCACCACACCACCGGTTCACGCGCCAATTCAAGGCGCGCACCATTGATCATATTTCCCCAACTGATGGTCATCGGCGACACCCCGACGCCCACATAGGATAAAACAGCCTCCGCCAGCACAAGAAAACTGAAATCAAGCACCAGGGTAATGACTACGATGTGCATGACATTGGGCAACAGATGCTTGCGAAGAATACGAAAGGAACTGCTGCCCAGCGCACGAGCAGCCATCACATAATCAATTTCGCGCAGTTTCATGGCCTCGGCCCGTAACAATCGGCAAAGGCTTGTCCAGCTGGTTACCCCAAGGATAAGGCACAGAGCAAATAAACGGGCATCCGCACTTTCATGCAGTGTGGCAAATCGCTCCGGATGATTGGCAATGTAGGTTTGCATCGACAGCACGGAAGCGGTAATCAGCAAGACGCCCGGAATGGAACTTAAGGTGGTGTAAATGTACTGAATCACATCATCGATGACCCCGCCAAAATAACCCGCGGCAATGCCTAACAGCAACGCCAAAGGCAGCATAAACAAGGTCGTCAGTATCCCGATGACCAAGCCGGTGCGTATGCTTTTAATGGTGTAATAAAATATATCCTGACCAATTTTGCCAGTACCGAACAAATGCAGCTGCCGTGAAATCCAGTAGCTGGCCAGTGCCACGAACAGACAGACAAAGAACACTAACAGCGGCAAGGCATGCCGGCCGCGAGGCAGCCATGGCCGCGCGCTTGACTTAAACCGAAGCCCGATAAAAACAGCCCAGACCAATGCGCTTATCAGCATGGCTGTGCCGGCGGCTTTCAGCAAAACGCCTGTTAAGAATTGTTCCTTTTCGTGCTGGTTTTGAATCGCAGAGCCCGGGTACTGCAGCCGCGGATAAATCTGCCGTGCTTTCCCATCGACCAGCACGGTTTCTGTGCTGTATAAATGCAAGGCGAGCGGTGCAGAATAGGTTTTTTCATACGTTTGCCCCAGGGGTGACAATAACCGCTCTAACAACGTACTGGCCCTGGCGTTGTCGCTTGACACGCTGCCTGGTTTGTCCTTCAGGTGAATGGAGTCAAGGATGCCAATCACCAGAAAAAAACCTAAAACAATACCGGCGCTGACTGAGAGAGGCTTCCTGAATAATTGTTTAAACGCACGGCGGTTGTGTTCTCGACGCAGGCTGTATACCGTAAGTAGTAAACCAATCATCAACACGCCAAGAAAACATTGATCAGTCCATAAGAATGTTATCATCAGCCTAACCTCACGCGCGGATCCACCAAAGTGTAGGAAATATCAGTCAGAATAAGACCAACAATGTATAAAATCGAACCTAAAAACACCATGGCCCTGACGATGGCAAAATCCTGCTGCTGGATTGCATCAATGATATAACTGCCCAATCCCGGCACACCGAAAAACGATTCAAGCACCAGGCTTCCCATAAACAGCGAAGGGATTATCACCACCACGCCCGTGAGGATTGGCAGCATGGCATTTTTTAATACGTGGCGAAACAAGACGCGAATCTCCGACAAGCCTTTAGCCCGGGCCGTTTTAACATAGTCGCGATTCATTTCCTCCAAAAACAACGTGCGATACCAGCGCGCTCCAGCACCCAGGCCCCCAATGACCGCGACAATCACCGGCAAGGCAATGAATTTGATACTTTCAACCCCACCGTCATAACCGGAAATCGGCACCCATTTTAACAGTTTTCCAAAAAGATACTGCCCGCCAATAATGTAAAAAAGGCTCGAAATGGACATAAGAATAATGCAAAGCACCACACCGCTGATATCGAGGTAGGTGGAGCGGAAAAAGGCCATGGCCATGGCAAACACAATATCAACCAGCATACCAATCAACAGAACCGGCAAGGCAATGGCAAGGCTTGGCCACATACGATGCGATATGTCGTAACTGATGTCCCGGCCCTCATCGGATACACCAAAATCAAAAGAAAAAAGCCGTAAGGATTTTTCAAAAAAGAGCGTGTCGGTCAAGCGGTTAATGCCGTCCTGGTGCTCATTGTAAAATAGGGGCAAATCATACCCGTGCTGGGCTTTCCATTGCTGAATGGCCTCTTGCTTGATGTGCTTTTGCCCAAGGTGCATTCTGGCCATGTCATCGGGTGAATTGACCATGAAAAAGAGCGCGAAGGTAATCAGATTAATCCCCAGTAAAATAGGAATCGTGTAAACAAGGCGTCTGAATAAATAGGCAATCATCCCCGCATCCTCTTAGCCATTTGCTGCTCTTTTCTGCGGTAAGCCGCAAACAGCGGCAAAAACACCAGCAATAGAATGATGAATGCCACACCTAAAGGCCAGAATATCGGTTGATTCCACTCCTGCCGGTATTGATTACGCTCAGCGACATTCACCGACAAATACTTCAGCAAATCCACATTAAAGGCACCGGGCTTGGTAGGCGAAATCCACTGATGCGACAAGGTCATGGTTTCGCTGTTAATGCCGAAAGCCCAGGGCGCGTCATGCCGGACAATGTCCACCATGCGATCAATGAGTTTCATACGCTCGTCATCGCTGGGTCTGTTTTTCATCTCATCAAACAAACGATCATACTCTTTGTTCTCATAATTCGCCGCGTTTTCTCCGCCATACTTCACCTTGCCGTTTTGACCATACAGCATAAATAAAAAATTCTCAGGATCGGGGTAGTCGGCATTCCACCCCCAACTGAAAATCTGGGCATTGCCATCACGCATTTTTTCCTGAAAGCGATTGTATTGTGTTCCCCGAATGTTTAAATCAATGCCAATTTTAGCGAATTGCTTAATCATCCAGTCGAGCACTGCCTTGTCGTCAGGCCCTCCAGCGACCGGCACATCATAATGCAGAATTAAATGCCGTCCGGTTTCAGGATTAATCCCGTCCGGGTACCCCGCCTGACGCATCAGCGCGCGGGCTTCTTCGATGGTGCGGCGTTGCGGAGCCTTGCCATCCCAGGTGTAAACGTAGGGGTTGATGCCTTCCTTGCCCTCACGGTAACCGAATATTCCCGGTGGGATGGGCCCCTGTGCCGCCTGGCCGCGGCCATTAAAGAAGATAGCAATGTTTTCATCAAAATTAACCGCAATGGAAATAGCCAACCGTAATTTCCTGGCCCTTTCGCCAGACCCGCCGACCACAGGATCCAGCATGTTAAAGCCCAGATAATAAATGGTGGGATCAATGGTTTGGGTGAGGCGAATCCGTTTTTCTTTCATGCTTTCAGTCAGCGAGGGTTCGCCGGAATCACCTATCTGAATGGCCTGATCAAAACTGTCGGCAGAAATACCGGATAAATCATAATAGCCTTGCAGGAATTTATTCCAACGCGGGATGGTTTCTTTTTCCAGGGTGTAAATGGCCTTGTCAATCAGTGGCAACGGTTGACCCAGGTGGTTGAGATAGCCAGCCTGCCTGTCTTCTTCGCTGCCCTCGCCGCTGAAAATCTCCTGGCTATAGTGAGGATTTTTCTGCAAAACCATCTGCCGGTTCGGATTGTTTTCAATCAGCATGAACGGGCCAGTACCGATGGGATACCAATCAAAGGTCAGATTTTTATCATCCATGTCGGGCTGGCTGTAGAATTGATCCGCCTCCCAGGGAATGGGCGAAAAAAAGGGCATGGCCAACCAGAATAAAAATTGCGGGTATTGCCCCTTCAAGGTGATTTCAAAGGTGTAATCATCGATTTTTTTAACGCCTTCAAGCGGGTACTTGCGCAAATCAAGAAATACCCCGCGCTTGACTGGCGGCAGCGAAGCAGCAAAGGCTTTAAAGCCGACGATGTGTTCACTCATCAACCCGTAAATGGACGAACTCACAGCGGGCGATGCCAGCCGTTTGATTTCATAAATAAAATCATCGGCAATCAATTCCCGCGTTCCGGTCTTGGGAAAATCCGACAATTTGCTGATGTCGTTCTCTTCAAGGTAGTCTGCCGGCAAATCAAGATACAGCGGCTGTCCGCTCTTGTCTTTAGCCAGGGCTGGGTGCGGTTGATAGAAAATGCCGGGCTTAATCTGAATGGTATAGACACTGTAAGCCGTCTTGCTGGCATCTGCCCCAGGCAGGGGGTTATGGTCTTTATCGAGGTAACGGACAACGGGCATAGCCGCTGCACTGCGCGGTATCAATTCATAAGGTCGTTTCAGGTAATCGTATTTAAGCGGCGGCTCGTAAATCTGCCCGATGAATTGGTATTCATTACTGGAGTAGGAACGTGCAGGATCAAGGGTTTTCGGCTGCTCCGCAAAGGAAGAATAATACACCTTTTCCTGCGATTCATTGTCTGGATAAGGATCATTCAGGACGAAGCACCAGGCAGACGGCGTCAACAACAGGAAGATACATGACAAAAGTAAGCTGCTTTTGCGTAGTATGTTCAAATGATGAATCCTTTCTTAAATGCCTGATTATCCGATACTATGATGGGAGCACCGACTGCTTTAGTCAAGACAGCCGGTCAAGAAATTCCTGCTCATTGAGTACGGTAACCCCAAGATCCATGGCTTTATCGAGTTTGGAGCCTGCCTCAACGCCGGCAATGACGAAGTCGGTTTTTGCTGACACGCTGCCTGTGACTTTGGCACCTACCGCATGAAGCCTGGCTTTGGCATCCTCACGACCCATGCTGCTTAACGTGCCAGTCAGGACAACCGTTTTACCAAAGAACGGGTGGCTATTGTCCACGGTTTTCGGACTGGCAATCGGCCAGTGAATGCCGGCGGCTAATAATTTGTCAATCACCAGGACATTATGCGCCTGGGCAAAAAACTGCACCACATGGTGGGCGACCACCGGGCCAATGTCCTTGAGCACCAGCAATTGCTCCATCGTTGCGGCTTTGAGGTTGTCAATGCTTTGAAATTCATCCGCCAGAACCTGGGCGCTGACTTCACCCACTTCACGAATGCCCAGCGCATACAGGAAACGACGAAAGGTCGTGGTTTTGCTTTTTTCCAGGGATTGCACTAAATTTTCCGCGGATTTAAGCCCCATGCGCGGCAAGGCGGCAACCTGCATCACATCAAGCGTATAGAGATCGCCCACATCCAGAATTAATTTCTCCTCCACCAATTGATCAATGATCACACGCCCAAGCCCATCAATACCCATGGCACGCCGCGATGCGAAATGCCAGATCATTCGTTTTAACTGCGCCCCGCAGAACAATCCTCCCGTGCAACGGGCCACGGCTTCCCCCTCTTCCCGGACCACATCCGCCCCACAAACCGGGCAATGCGCTGGCAGTTCAATGGGTTTGAGGTCGCCAGGGCGTTTTTCCATCACCACGGACACGACCTCTGGAATCACATCACCGGCGCGGCGAATGATGACCGTATCGCCAAGATGGATGTCCTTGCGCTTGATTTCATCCATGTTATGCAGGGTAGCATTGCTGACGGTCACGCCGGAAACAGTCACGGGTTGCAAACGCGCCACTGGCGTCAGGGCACCGGTGCGGCCGACCTGAAAATCAACGGCGATGAGTTGGGTCATTTCTTCCTGCGCCGGGTATTTGTGAGCGCAGGCAAAACGTGGCGCACGCGCCACAAAGCCGAGTTTTTTCTGCAAGGGAATGCTGTCAAGCTTATAGACCACGCCATCAATTTCATAGGGTAAGGCCTCCCGTCGTCTGGCCATGGCATGATAATAGTCAAGACAACCGTCAATGCCAATGACCCGCTGGCTCTCTGGCGACACGCGAAACCCCATCGTTTTAAGCCATTGCAACTGCTCAAAATGGGTGTCAGGTAACGACGCGCCCTGGCATTCGCCAATGCCGTAACAATAGATCGCCAGGGGACGGCTTGCGGTAATGGCCGCGTTAAGCTGGCGCAGACTGCCGGCCGCCGCGTTGCGTGGGTTGGCAAAGGTTTTTTCTCCCGCCTGCCTCGCTTTGTCATTCATCGCTTCAAAACCGGCTTTGGGCATGTAGACTTCCCCGCGAATTTCCACGAGCGCCGGCGGATTGGGACTCTGCAGTTTCAGGGGAACTGCGGCAATGGTTTTGATGTTATTGGTGATGTTTTCACCGACGGCGCCGTCGCCGCGAGTGGCTGCAGACACCAGCAAGCCGTGCTCATAGGTCAGATTGACCGCCAGGCCATCAAGCTTCAATTCACAGGTAAACACCAGACCCGCCGGATCACACGCGAGGCGATCGGCGATCCGTTTGAAAAAAGCGCGCAATTCATCATCGCTAAACACGTTGCCGAGGGATAACATCGGGACGCGATGGGCAACCGGTTCAAAGGCGACAGCGGCATGGCCGCCTATGCGCTGCGTTGGGGAATCCGGCGTGACCAGTTGAGGGTATTGTTTTTCCAATTGTTGTAGATTTTTAAAGCAACGGTCGTATTCACTGTCCGGCACCAACGGATTATCGAGCACGTAATAATGGTAATCATATTGTCTGATTTTCTTGCGAAGCGCATCCAGGGTTTGAACAATCTCGTCCTGAGTTTTTACCGTCTCTGTCATGGAGGATAGTCATCAAAAATAAAAAACAAAGTCTAGCATAATTATAGGCAAGACACAGTCAAACGCCTGCCGCTTGAGCCCTTTTTTACCTGTCTAATTAATGGGCACGGCAAGAACCGATTTATTCCTCTTTTTCTTGCCGTCAAACTCCCGATTATGGTATAGATACCGCTTGGCTTTTAAACAGGGCTTTTAAGAAATGGACTTATCACGATTATTTTTCTGTTTGCTGTTCTTTGTTTTTTCCAGTGTCAGCTTTTCCGCCTCTTCTGCCAATAACCTCGGTATCGCTTTCATTCATGGCACCAATGATCACCGTGCCGATGCCAATGGCGGGTATTGGAAAAAAGACTTCATTGACTACATGGCTCAGTCGTTACCAAACCCTGACAATTTCTGGGTTGTCGCCTGCGATTACAGTCAATACATGTGGCATGAAGACGCCGCCGGATGCACCGCCGAGCAATTGCTTGCGTTCATCAAGGCTAAAAAAATAGACAAACTGGTTGTCTACACCCACTCCAATGGCGCCAATGTCCTGCGCTGGATTCTGTCCAATCCCACTTATGATAAGCGGTATTACAAATTAAGCCGCCGGATTGCAGACGTCATTGCCATTGCCCCCTCAAGCGGCGGTACGCCGTTAGCAGACGAGGTAATGGACGGCAATATTTTTGAATCCTCGCTCGGTTGGCTGCTCGGCTATCGCAATGACTCCGTTCGTCAACAACGCATAGGCGATATGGCTCTGTTCAACGATGAATTGTTGCTGGGTACGCCTGGACGCTTGTCTCTGCCGGTTTCTTTTCGTACCGTGATTGGCACCGACGTCACCGCCTCGCCCTTCTCTTCCGCCAGTTATTGCAATGGTTATTTTCTCAATGCCGGATTAAAAATAACCAAAATTTATCTGGACAAGTGCTCAGACGGTTTTTTAAATTGCGTGTCGCAACAATTGGCCGGCGATCTCTGGTTTATTGACATTAACCGAACTCAGGACAGCATCCCTTTAAGCCATAATCAAAGCCGCCATTCCTGTTTTGGTCTGGAACACCTGTTACGCGATGATCTCTTGTTACAAGGAGTTAAAAAGTGAGAGCAACCTATTTACTGATGGTGTCTGCCTTATGGGCAGGCCAAAGCCTGGCATACACTTTGCCCCAGGAAGCCGTGCATCCCTATGAGTGCGATCATTGCGAATCGTTGTCACATGACAATTTAAGCAGCGATTGGCCAACCAATCATCTGCCGCTTGGTCATGAAACCATGCACTCCCAGAAAAGCAATAAATACAGCCTGAAAACCACCCTTCAGCAATTAAGTCAGGGGGTCGCAGTGCAGACATTGGCCCCGGGTGCAATCATCCGTATCAGCCCTGCGACTGCAAATTCCCGCCTTAAGTTGAATTTTAATCTGGAAACAGAGGCCCATCAGGTGCTTCCTCTCAAAGAGGCTTCTGCCCTGTTTGCCGACGAGGAGGGGCTGAAAGAATCCGCTTTTGGCGGTGAAAGCCTCATGGCCATGCAACTAAAACCCGAACTCGGTTCTGGCCGTTTCATTTTAAAAACTGATGCGGTGAAAGGTCATGAGCAGGATGCCTATATCATTCATGTGTTTGATCAGGGATCCAATGCTTACCTGACGGTGGCCACCGATAAGGCACGTTATCATTATGGGGATGAGTTGATTGCAACCTTCAGTTTGCGGGACGATGCCGTAGGCTACCCCATCGATGTTATTACTGCCAATCTGGTCACTCCGGATGGCAATCAACGGGCGCTGACGCTTGAAAAAATCTCCTGGGATGTTTACCAGGCCAAGGTAATGCTGCGCTCTGAAAAGGGCTTTCACGGGGAAAACTGGTACATTGAAGCGCAGGTGGATACCGATGTCGGCGGCCGCAATGTCAAGCGCCAGGCTCACACCGCCTTTTCCTACACCATCCCTTCAGCGGCAGTAAGAAGCATTCACCATGACAATGCGGCCGAACCGTTTCAATTCAAAGCCCAGGTCGAAGTCGCTACCGGCAGCCGTTATGCGCTGCAGGCCGTTTTGTTTGCGACCAACGACCAGGGCGACGTGATTCCTGTCGATACGGTGCAATCCGCCGCCTGGTTCGCAACGGGCCTTCATGAATTGAATTTCAGTTTTCATCCCGAGGAAAGCACGACATACAAAGCCCCCTATTACTTAGGAGCCCTGCAATTGACGGATTACGGTCAGTTAAAAGCCGTCTATGAGTACAGCCAGTTAATTCCGCTTCAACAGATAGGACAGGAATGAGTTTTTTTCAACAGTTCACTGTCTTGCAGGGTGTGGCCATTGCCATAGCCCTGCACTTTATTTTAATTCTCGGGCTGTTTAGAAAAATAGCTCAGTTACGCCATCAATACCAGCAGAGCCAGGAAAAATCCCAGCTGCTTCTGATTGAGGAATTACACAAACTTCACCTGTCGCTCCATGAACAATTACACACCAGCCAGACACCGCTTGTGGAGCGGATAACTCACGGGCAATTAAACAGCCAGCGACTTATCAGTGAAACCGTTCAACGTCACATGACCGATGTCCGCGAACAGATTGGCCACAGTTTTAAACAACATGCCAGCTCACTGACCTCGCACCTGCAGTCGCTGACGGAAGAAATACGCAACCACCTGCACTCACTTACCCAGCAGGTTAACCATAAACTGACGGAAGGATTTGAAAAAACCTCTACCACGTTTACCGATGTGGTTCGGCGTTTAACCATCATTGACGAAGCGCAGAAGAAAATCACCGAACTGTCGTCCCATGTCGTCAGCCTGCAGGATGTTCTGGTGGACAAACGCGCGCGTGGGGCCTTTGGCGAAGTGCAGTTGGCCGCGCTGATAGACAACATGATTCCCGCCAACCATTACCGCATGCAGCACACCTTGTCCAATCAACGACGAGCCGATTGCATATTGTTTTTGCCAGAGCCGACAGGCCACATTGTCATTGATGCCAAATTTCCGCTCGAAACCTATCAGAAACTGATGAACCATGCCTTGTCATTGACTGAGCGCAAGCCCTTGCAACAACAGTTTCGCCAGGACCTGCAAAAACACATTAAGGACATTGCCGAGAAATACATTATTCCCGGAGAAACCACTGACAGCGCCATGATGTTCATTCCGGCCGAAGCCATTTTTGCCGAAATCCATGCCAATTACCCCGAGGTGATCGCCCTTTCGCAACGCCTGAAAGTCTGGCTCGTCTCACCGAGCACCCTGATGGCCGTGTTAACCACGGCACGCGCGGTGTTAAAAGACGATGCCACGCGAACGCAGGTTCATATTATTCAAAAGCATTTACATGCATTGGCCGACGATTTTCAGCGCTTCGAAAAGCGCATGGACAAGCTGTCAAAACACATTGACCTCGCCCACCATGACGTGGGCGAGGTGACAACCTCTGCCCGCAAAATCGCGCAGCGTTTTCAAAAGATTGAGGCTGTTGATCTGGAGTCGGACTCCCTGGTCCTGCCGCAAGCCCTTGAAGAGTTGGAACCCTAATCATTGTTGTAATACCCATCGCGGCTCAAGCATGAAAGTGAGGTGTGACAAGCGAATAAACCCCGCTGAATAACTTCTTTTTCATCAGAAACTTATGATATGCTCAACAGATGATAACCTGGGGAAACGCAATGCGCTTATTCAGTTCGATATTCTTTTTTTTCCTGCTCACTGCGAGCTTTTCACCTGCTTTTGCCGGTTCATGCGCACCCAATGCCCAGGCGGTGTGTCAGGATCAATGCCCGCGCAATTGCAACGTTGATGTCTGCTGTGCACAAATGGGAGGCATCAGCTACTGCGACTCCTCGGCTGGCCGCTATGTTTGCAATAATGGTTATTATTCGTCCTGCTATTGTACCCGTCATGCGGTGATGGATCTGCAATTGCTTCCCGGCTGCTGCCTCTGGCAAGGCGGCGTGTTTACTGTCAATGAGCTGGGCGTGGTGCTTTGCAACGACGGCAGTATTTCCGAACTCTGTTCATTACAACCCAACACAACCCCCACGGTGTCAGTGACACCCTGGTAAAATGCCAGCCCTGCCGCATCATGGTCTGAATTCTGGACAATCGCGGCAGGAAACCTCATAATTGCGGATTTTATTCGACATTATTCATGACCATATCGCTGATAGACATCAAGGATGTGAGTAAATCGTATGGCAATACCCTCATTCTTGATCGCCTAAACCTAACGGTTTATAACGGGGAATTTCTCACCTTGCTCGGCCCGTCAGGGTGTGGAAAAACCACGCTGTTGCGTTTAATTTCCGGCTTTGAGCAACCCAGCGAAGGTGAAATTTACATCAATGGGCAATGCGTCAACGCCCTGCCCCCGCAAAAACGCGATGTGCATACCGTTTTTCAAAGCTATGCGCTGTTTCCCCACTTGTCCGTGTTTGAAAATGTCGCCTTTGCGCTGCGATGCAAACGCATTGCCGAGGATGAAATAAGGACTCGTGTTGTTGATGCCCTGCGCCTGGTGCAGCTCGAGTCTTTTTCCAATCGCAATATCCGGCAGTTAAGCGGCGGCCAGCAGCAGCGCGTGGCCATCGCCCGGGCGATCATTAACCGCCCGCAGGTGCTGTTGCTCGATGAACCCTTAAGTTCGCTCGACTATCGCCTGCGCAAAGCCATGCAGTACGAATTAAAGCAAATCCAGAAAACCTTGAACATGACCTTCGTTTTTGTCACCCATGATCAGGAAGAAGCCTTGTCCATGTCGGATCGCATCGTGGTGTTTAATCTGGGCCAGATCGAGCAGGTCGGCACCCCGCGTGAAGTGTATGAAACCCCGGCAAACCTGCACGTGGCCAGCTTCATCGGCGAAGCCAATATTTTTAACGCCGACGTCATCGCGGCACAGCCCGACGAATTGACCACCACCATCGAAGACGTCCGCATTCAATGCAAAAACAGCGGCCATTATCAGGTCGGGGATAAGGTGCATGTGATTGTGCGGCCCGAAGACATTCGGGTGTGGAGCCTGTCCGAGGTCACGGAACCACGCGGCATGCTACCGGGCAAAATCCTGGACATTATCTACAAGGGGTCGACGGTGGATTTGAAAGTTGTCCTCCCGTCAGGTGCCGTGATCAATGCCTCGGAATTTTTTGATGAGGACGATGATAAACTGGAATATGCCCTCCATGAAACAGTCTGGGTGGAATGGCTGCCAGGTTGGGAGGTCCTGTTACCTTATGAACACTAAATCCCTGTCATTGACGCTTTTTTATGGCTGGCTATTACTGTTTAGTTTTCTTCCACTTTCGCTGGTGGTGATTGCGAGTTTTTTATCGAGAGACAGTGTTCATCTGGTGACTCTGCCGTTTACTCTGGATAACTACACGGCTTTAATTGACCCGGTGTTTGCTAAAATTTTTCTGCGTTCAGTCGGTATTGCTCTGATTACGACTCTGCTCTGCCTGCTGATTGCTTACCCCTTCAGTTATTTAATGATTAAATCCCGGCATCAATCCCTGCTGTTGCTGCTTATTATTATTCCATTCTGGACCAGTTCGCTGGTCCGTACTTATTCCTTGATTGCCATCCTTAAATTCAAGGGGGTATTAAACGCTATTCTGCTCAAACTGCACCTGATTGATACGCCTCTGTCGCTGCTTTATTCCAACTTCGCTGTGATATCCGGCCTGGTGTATAACCTCTTTCCTTTCATGGTGCTTCCACTATTTACCAACATGGAACGCTTTGATTTCCGCCTAATTGAAGCGGCAAAAGATTTAGGCGCTAACCGATGGGCTATTTTTTGGCGGGTATTTTTACCCAATACAGCAAGCGGCATCGTGTCAGGCAGCCTGCTGGTTTTTTTACCGGCAATGACCCTGTTTTATATTCCCAATGTCTTAGGCGGCGCCCGTTCCATCCTGCTTGGCAATTTAATCCAGAATCAATTTCTGGTGGTAGAAAACTGGCCGCAGGGTGCGGCCACCAGCGTTGTACTGACTTTGCTGCTGGTTTTACTCCTGGTTTTCTATCGAGGCCTGAATAAGGAGGTTACCCATTGAAGTCACTTGCCCGCCAAGCCTTTTTATTTTGCGTCTATGCCATGCTTTATATTCCAATTCTGGTGTTGGTGATTTATTCATTCAATAATGCCAAATTCTCACTGCAGTGGCATGGTTTTTCTCTGCGATGGTATACCGAGCTGTTTCATGATCGCGGCTTGTGGGCTGCGTTCAGCAATTCCATCATTCTAGGTTTGTGCGCAGCCGCCACCGCCACCGTGATAAGCCTTCTTGCCTGCGTGCAATTGTTCCTTTTTAAAACCCGGCATCGTCCCTTTCTTTATACCTTGCTGTTGCTGCTTATTATTATCCCTGATTTGGTTTTAGGTGTTGCTTTGCTGATTTTCTTTAATGTGTCGCAGATACCTTTAGGTTTCACCAGCTTGTTGATTGCTCACATTAGCTTTTGTATTCCCTTTGTCATGATTACCATTAATACCCGTATCAACACACTGAATCCCAATATTTATTTCAGTGCCCTTGATCTGGGGGCCAGCCGGTACGCGGCCTTGACTAAAATCCTGCTGCCCCTGTTATGGCCAGGGATATTAAGCGGCTTCCTTTTGTGTTTTACCCTGTCGTTTGACGATGTCATTATCAGTTATTTTGTCGCCGGCCCTGATTTTAATATCCTGCCTTTGACGATTTATTCCCTGGTACGGGCCGGCGTAAC